>NZ_CP053844.1:309708-619417 GCF_013201685.1 Campylobacter geochelonis
GTAAATTTCAAAATGAACTAAGCTTAAAAGAGGCGGTTTTTGCAGAGAAAAATCAGCTTTTTAGCGCAGTTAAAAACTATATCCAAGTGCAAAAAGATGGCAAAAACATAAGTCTTAAAGAGCTAAAAAGTGGCGATTTGGTTGAGTTGTATTCACAAGATGATAAAAAACAAGCAGTTATTAAATAAGGAGATTGTATGAGTAGAGTTATAAATTTTAGCGCTGGTCCAAGCAGCATTCCGCTTGAGGTGCTTCAAACTGCACAAGCAGAGTTTTTAGACTACAAAGGATGTGGCTGTTCGATTATAGAAATTTCACATAGAACGCCTATTTTTGAAGAGGTTTTATTTTCAGCTAGAGATAAGGTAAAAAGTCTTTATGGGTTTGGCGATGAGTATGATGTACTGTTCTTGCAAGGTGGCGCGACTTTGCAGTTTGCGCAAGTACCGATGAATTTATACAATGGCGGCGTAGCACAGTATGTAAATACTGGCGTTTGGACAACTAAAGCTATAAAAGATGCGAAAATTTTAGGTATAAATTACGAAGTTGTCGCAAGTAGCGAAGAGACTAAATTTGATAGAATTCCAAAAGATATCAAATTTAGCGACGATGCAGACTATCTTTATATCTGCTCAAATAACACAATTTACGGCACTCAATACAAAGAGTATCCAAAGTGCAAATGTCCTTTAGTAGTTGATAGTTCAAGTGATCTTTTCGCAAGAGAGATTGATATCAGCAACATCGGACTATTTTATGGTGGAATTCAGAAAAATGGTGGCCCAGCTGGCGTAACCTTGGTCGTAGTTAGAAAAGATTTGCTTGATAGAGTTGGGGCAAATGTGCCTAGCATTCTTCGCTATAAAACGCAAGCAGAGGCTGATTCTATGTCAAATACGCCAAACACTTTTGGAATTTATATGCTAAATTTAACTCTTGATTGGGTTATAAAACAAGGCGGTTTGGCTTCTATAAATGAAAAAAATGAGAAAAAAGCCCATCTTTTGTACTCTTATATCGATGGTTCAAACGGCTTTTATAAAGGTCACGCTCAGGATGATTCGCGCTCTTTAATGAATGTTAGCTTTAATATTTTATCAAAAGAGTTGGAGATGAAATTTGTAAAAGAGGCGAGTGAGGCTGGTATGATAGGGCTTAAAGGTCATCGTCATCTTGGCGGCATTAGAGCCTCTTTGTATAATGCTATAACTTATGAAAATGTGGAAACTTTAGTAGATTTTATGAAAGAATTTGCTAGAAAAAACGGCTAAATTTAAAAAATTTATCTACAAAGGGCTTTTTAAATTTGATTTTAAAGCCCTTTTTTTTGCAAAAAATATATTTATTAAAATAAAGTAAATATTATAACAAATGTTTAAATTTCAATTTTTTAAAATAAATTTAAGGTATAATTACGCTAGCAGAAATCTGCTAAATTTATTTTAAAGGATTAACATGGGATTACTATCTTTTGCTATCGATGCAGGCAAAAAACTGCTTGGGTTAGGCGATGATGAGGGCAAGATAAAAGAGGAGATTAAACTAAGTAGCCAAACTATGCCGATTGAAAATCTTGAGGTTAAAGTTGAGGGTGATACTGTTGTCTTAAAAGGCGATGGTTCACAAGAAGCCAAAGAAAAAGCCGCGTTAATCGCTGGAAATATCGAAGGGATTAAAAAGGTCGAGTTTGAGGGCGTTCGTGATGAGAGCGATGAAAACTACTATGAGATACAAAAAGGCGATAATCTATCAAAAATTTCAAAGAAATTTTATGGAAATCCAAATTTATACAACAAAATTTTTGAAGCTAACCGCGAGGTTATCAAAGATATGGATTTGATTTATCCGGGTCAAAAAATCCGCATTCCGAAGCTTGAAAAATAAGCTTTAAACCAAACTCGGCTATATTTTAGTCGAGTTTTTCTTTATATATGGAAAGATTGTTTAATTTTAACAGCTTTCATAGTTCTTGCTTTTTTTGCTCAATATCTGGCTTTAAAAGGCTGATTTGCATTAAAAATCATAAATTTGAAAGCAAACAAAACATTAAATTTTTCAAAAAACTTGTTTTTGTAAATTTCGTTGTTTATAAAAGGCAATTTAAATATAGTTCAAAAATGTTTTATATCATCTATCTATAAGAAGCGAAATTAAGTGCCAAAGAAAAGATATATATGCTATAAAAAGATATAGCTATGGAAAATATCGCAGTGAATAAAATGAAACTAGAGCATTTGCGGATTTTCATCTTAGATAACAAAATATGTGGATAAAACGAGCAGTATCGACATAATCAAATTTTGGTCATTTTCGTTTTCGTTTTTGATTAGTCGGCGTAAAAACCCAAATTCGGGCGAAAATTAACATAAAAGATAGAAGTATTTTTACATATTAGCCACACTAAAAAATTTCAACTAATTTTAGACAGAGATTATCAAAAAGTTATGAACGATACGCTAGATTTATAAAAAAATTAAGCAAAAAGATAAAAAAAGAGCAATAATTCAAAACATAGGTTTAAATTTAACTGCGCTTTATAAATTTAACTATTTTAACTCATTTTGTATAAATTCAGATACTTCATCTTTGTATTTTTCTAAACTTTCATTATGCTTTCGCGGAAGTTGGTTGTTTTTGTTATCTAATATGTTTTTATTTAAAGAGATTTGATTTTAGGGATATTAAAGTTAGCTATTTTTGTGCTTGTAAAGACTCGCTTCTCCGCGACATTCACAATCTATTTATATCGATATTTATTATAAAAATTATTTTTTTATATCTTTCTTTGTTGAGAATAGCCTTAAAATTGCTTTAACAAAAAGCTTTTAAAGTTGCACTTTTGAAATATTTCGTTAGCTTAAGAAAGGTTTGACTCTAGCATCTTTTAGCTTTATGTGATTTTAGATGTAGTCTTATCAATAATCAAATGGTAACTACTTTTCATTTATAAATTTTTTTCATATTGTTTTTGTGTATTTCATCGATTAGAGTTTCAAATATCTCATCATTAGCGCATTTTTCTGTCTTATTGATATCGATAAAACATTGTGATTATTATATTTTTTTAGCGGCTAGATACTGCTAAATTCAGAAGCAGACTACCCAAGAGAAGTTGTGGTGCATAGGTCGTAAAATAGTAGTGCAATTATTAACAAAATAGCTTTTTAAACATAGAAAAATCTTTTTAAATAAATTATAAAAAAAAGTATTCTAAATGTAATTAAATTTTAAGCTATAAAATGCCACGTATAGTTAGTATGGTTATAAATTTAGATTTATTAAGATAAGCTAAATTTATTTACCACCAAATTTAAGTAACGCCGAACCCCACGTAAATCCACCGCCAAATGCATCAAGTAGCATTAAAGAGCCGTTTTTAAGGCGTCCACTTTCAAAGGCATCATTTATCGCCATCGGGATTGAAGCTGAGCTTGTATTACCGTATTTAGCAACGGTTAAAACGCATTGTTCATCACTTAAGCCTAGCTTTTGTTGCACAGCATTGATGATACGTAAATTTGCTTGATGTGGGATAAAAAGATCAATTTGCGAAGATAAAATGCCATTTTTTGCTAAGATGTCTATAACATCGTTAGTTAGGGTATTTACAGCTACTTTAAAGACCTCATTTCCAGCCATATGCATAAAGTGAAGTTTTTTATCAAGAGTATCTTGCGACATAGGATTTACGCTGCCACAACCTGGAGTTATCAAAAGCTCGCCCTTGCTACCATCGCTTGATGTGTGAACATCGATGATATGGTTATCTTCTCGTAGTGAAATGACTGCTGCTCCAGCGCCATCGCCAAACAAAACGCAAGTCCCTCTATCTTCCCAGTTTGTAATCGAACTTAACTTTTCAGCGCCGATAATCAAAACATTTTTTTTCATTCCGCTTTCAACAAGACTTTTTGCTATCTCTAAAAGATAGATAAAGCCCGTGCAAGCTGCACTTATGTCAAATGCCGTAACGTTTGTAAGTCCAAGTAGATTTGAAATTCTGCACGCAGTTGATGGCATACAAAGATAATCAGGTGAAATAGTTGCGCAAATAATAGCGTCGATATCGCTAGGAGCAAGCTTTGCTCGTTCTATAGCTTGTTTTGCGGCTTTATATCCAAGATCGCTAGTAACTTCATCTTTTGCGATGTGTCTAGTGTGAATTCCTGTTCGTTTTACTATCCACTCATCGCTAGTTTCTACCATTTTTTCAAGATCGTGGTTAGTAAGAATAAATTCTGGAACATACGCTCCTATGGATATCATCGACGCTTTTTTCATAGCTTAGCCTTATTTTTTATATCTGTAAATTTAGCAAGCTCATCTTCTATCATCTTATCGATAGTTGAATTTGAGAATTTTAAAGCTTGAAAAATAGCATTTTTTACTGCTTTTGGAGTACTTTTGCCATGACTTATGATAACACAGTCTTTTATGCCAAGCAATGGCGCTCCGCCGTATTCATCATAATCTGTGCTTTTTTTAACGATTTTAAAAACCTTATTCATCAAAACTGCTCCAGCTATGGCAACAGGAGATTTTTTAACCTCTTTTTTAATTAGTTTATTCATCGCACCAGCAACGCCCTCAGCTGTTTTTAGCACTATATTTCCCATAAAACCATCACAAGTTACAACATCAACACTGCCATCGAAGATATTGCTACCTTCGGCATTTCCGACAAAGTTTTTAAGATTTTTAAGTAAATTTCTTGCCTCTTTTGTAACTTCATCGCCTTTGCTATCTTCCTCTCCGTTTGAAAGAATAGATAATCTAGGTTTTTCTATGCCCATAATGGCTTTTGCGTAAGCTTCGCCCATGATAGCAAACTGAAACAGATGCTCAGCCTTGCAATCAACATTTGCTCCAACATCTAAAACAAGAGTTCTTTTATCTTGCGAATTTGGCATAAGAGTTGCTATGGCTGGACGAATGACATTTTTAAGTCTACCGATTCTAAGAGTGGCTAAACTCATAGTCGCACCACTATGTCCTGCAGAAACAACAGCATTGCACTCTTTGTTTCTAACAAGTTCAATAGCTTTATAGATGCTTGATTCTTTCTTTTTAAGTGCGTCAGTCGCACCCTCTTTCATCTCAAAAATTTCATCTGCTTGCACATACGTAACAAATTCACCAAATTCTTTTGGTACTAAAGGGCGAACTAATTTCTCATCACCGACTAAAAACGCATGAAATTTTCTCTCTTTAAGAGCTTCTATAACTCCAGCAACTATCGGTTCACACCCAAAGTCGCCTCCCATAGCATCTATAGCTATTTTAGTCATTAGTATTCGCCAGTTGTTTTATTTGCGCGGTGTGGTATTTTCCAGCTGCCGTCTTTGTCTTTAACAGGAACAGGAAGAGTTACCTTATAGTGTGTTCTTCTTTTCGCTGCACGAGTTTTACTAACTCTACGTTTTGGAACTGCCATTTCTTTTCTCCTTTATAAATTTTTACACTTATCACAATAAAAATAGTCGCTTTTATAAGCTTCTATTTCGCTTTGTAAAATTTCATCAAAATTAATCTCGCCATCAAAAAACTCAACAACATCCTCCAAAACATCTTGCGAGGACTTGTAAATTCCATCACTTAGCACGAGATCTACTTTTTCATCTAAATCTAGCAAAATATTATCGCCACATCTGTCGCAATTATACTCAACTTTACCATAAATTTGACCATCACATTTTACCGTTTTGGCATTTTGTCTTTTTAAATTTCCAGCAAATGTTAAATTTGCCTTTTGAATTTCAAATGGAAATTCGTTGAAATTTATCTTGCTAAAATTTAGTTTCAAATTTAACCTCTTGACTAATTAGCAAATCTCTTTTTTTGCAAAGAAAAATGCTATCTCAATAGCTGCATTTTCCAAGCTATCGCTTCCATGAACTGCATTTGCATCGATACTTTCAGCAAAATCAGCTCTAATAGTGCCTTTTTCAGCTTTTTTAGGATCAGTTGCGCCCATCAAATCTCTGTTTTTTGCTACCGCGTTTTCACCCTCAAGAACCATAACAACAACTGGACCGCTTGTCATAAACTCAACTAGTTCGCCATAAAATGGTCTTTCTTTATGAACTTCGTAGAATTTACCAGCTTCAGCTTGGCTTAGTTGAAGTTTTTTAGCTGCTGCAATTCTTAAGCCATTTGACTCAAATCTGTCGATAATCTTACCGATAACGCCTTTTTTAACTGCATCTGGCTTTATGATAGATAAAGTTTGTTGCATGGGGTCTCCTTTAATTTAAAACATTTATTATATAAAATTTTGAAAATTTTTACAAAGAGAAAGATTTTAGCAGAATTTAGGTTAAAAATAAATAAAAGCCCAAAAAAGATTTGAGCTTTTATAATAAAAGTATTAACTTACAGCTGGAGTATTGCCACTTCTTAAGTCAGCGCCGATATCATCTCTTGAAGGTTGACCCTCAACAACATCGCTCCACACGATACAGCCATCTGTTGGACAGGCTGTCGCACAGGCTGGTTCGTCATTATGACCTACGCACTCAACGCATTTATCAGCATATACATAGTATATATCCTCACCAGTTGGGTTATCGCTATCATCAACTATAGCCTCGACTGGACACTCATCTATGCATGAGCCACAACTAATACAAATATCAGTAATTTTAACCGCCATATTATCTCCTTATTAAAATTGACCCAAAAATGATAACATATTGGAGTTTAACAAAGCCTAAATTTATAAAAATAAATAGCTGAAAAAATGTAAAAAATATTTAGGAGATTTTATCTCTTTTTAAACTTAAAGTGATATAATTTCGCTATTAATAAAATTTATTATTAGGAGAAAGATTATGGTAGTTACAAACAAAGCGATAGATTTTACAGCACCAGCTGTATTAGGCAACAACGAGATAGTTGAGGATTTTAACCTTTATAAAAATATAGGTCCAAAAGGCGCGGTAGTATTTTTCTATCCAAAAGACTTCACATTTGTATGTCCAAGCGAAATTATCGCATTTGATAAGAGATATAAAGATTTCAAAGATAGAGGCATAGAGGTTATCGGCGTAAGTTGCGATAACGAATACAGCCATTTTGCATGGAAAAATACACCAGTAAACAATGGCGGCATAGGCAACGTTCAGTTCCCACTAGTTGCGGATTTGACAAAAGATATAGCTAAAAACTTTGATGTGCTTTATGCAAACGCAGTTGCGCTTAGAGGAAGTTTTTTGCTAGATAGCGATGGTACGGTTAGACACGCAGTAGTAAATGACTTGCCACTTGGTAGAAACATCGATGAGATGATTCGTATGGTTGATACAATGCTATTTACAAACGAATACGGCGAGGTTTGCCCAGCTGGTTGGCATAAAGGCGAAAAAGGTATGAAAGCAAGTCCAGATGGCGTTGCAAACTACCTTGGCGAAAACGCAGACAAACTATAAAAATCACTTCAAGAGTCTAAAATTAGGCTCTTGAAACCACTTTATCTTGCTAAAATTCTCTTAAATTTTTACTAAATTTAACTCTTTTTGATTTATACTACGCGTGTTTTGGTGCTTTTATCTATATATTATTTTGTTTTTTACTTTAACGTGTGATTTTAATTTATGTTTTTATTGCTGTTTTTACTATGTTTTGGCTAAATTTAGACGTTTATATGGTTTTAATTTAGTTTGACAAAAGTTTGATTTTAGGTTTAAATTTATTTTACATAAAAAAGTTATATTAAATTTTTCTAAATTTAATATAATTAGCCCTTAAATGGATTTGCTATATTTATAAAACAAAAAAGTTTTTAAATTTACTGTTATAAATTAAACTGCAAAACGCTAAATTGAGGCTCAAATCCAAAATTCACAAAAGTATTTAAAACAAACTAGCTTTAAATTTTTAAAAATTAAAAATCTGTAAAGCAAAGTTTTACTAAATTAAATAGCTAAATTTAAAGTAAATTTTTAATCAAGTTTAAAAGCACTTTAAATTTTGATATAGCCTAAATTTAGATACCTTAATAAACCATTTTAAGCTAAAATTGCTAAATCTTAAAACCTAATTAACGCTTAAATCTAGCTTAAAATTTCTTATCTATTATCTTTTTTATCCCATTTAGAAGTTCGATTGAGGCTTGAATTTCAACTTTTCTTGTTGAGATACTTTCGACATTTGCGCCGATACTAACGCCTTTTGCTTGACTATATTTGTATAAAAACTCAAACATCTCAAGGCTTAAGCTAACTGAGCTTTGTAAGATATCAACGCTGTTTTTAAGTCTAGTTTCTAAAAACGGTGGCACGGAAATGCCAAGCCATTTCATAAACTCAAGCGTTTTTAAGCTTCCACATGGCGTAAAAGTAAAGATAATGGGAACTTTTTTAACTCCCATTTTAGCGTAGTCATCGATGAAATTTTTGGCGTTTTCTACATTATAAACGGCTTGAGTGATGAAAAATTCACACCCTTGCGAGGTCTTGCTAGCCACTTTTAGATGTTCGTTTGCTTTACTGGCGTGGCGTTCAGGGATACAAATTCCGCCAAGAGCTAAATTTGGCGCGATACGCTCTTTTATGCGGTAAGCCTCATCGAGTTTTAAATTTACATTTTGATTTTTCGAGCTTGCTCCTACAAAAACGGTGGCGAAATTTGAGCCTTTACATCTGGTTAGAACATCGCTAAATTCGTCACTTTTGTACTTTCCAACAGCTCGGTAAATAATAGCTGGTTTTGTGACATGTAAAAAATCGGTGTAGTAAACGTAAGGATCAATTGTGTGAATAAACTCAAAAGTGCGTTTTTGGCTAGTTCTAGCACTTTCATCTTGCAAGTCATAAAGGATAATCCCATCGATTTGAAGCGAGTTTATCCTATCTTTTTGAAGGCTTGAAATTCTTTTTATCTCATCATTATCTAAGTTCGATTTTGGCGGGGTTAAGCCGTATAGCAAAATTCCAGCTTGGTTTGATTTTAACTTTTCAATTAGCATTTAAACGCTACCTTTTTTGGCAAATTTTATCAAAATAATTTTTAAATTTTTTGTGTATAATATCAAAAAATCACTTTTAAGGCAAAATATGAAAAATTTACAAGAGAATTTAAAACTTTTTTATCTTGGTTTAAAAAACTCAAATGAGCCATATCTTTACAAAAACAAGGATTTAACCACTCACGCAACCATCATCGGAATGACAGGAAGTGGCAAAACTGGTCTTGGAATCACGCTTTTAGAAGAGGCTTGTATCGACAACATCCCATCGATTATTATTGATCCAAAGGGCGATATGACGAATTTAGCCCTCGCATTTTCGGATATGAAAAAAGAGGATTTTTTACCCTTTATGGATGCAAATGAAGCTGCAAGCAAGGGTGTTAGCGTCGAAAAGATGGCAGAAGATACGGCGCGCATGTGGAAAAAAGGGATTGAAGATAGTTATCAAAGCTTAGATAGGGTTAAGTTTTTTAAAGATAGTGCTGATTTTAGAATTTATACGCCAAAAGGTAGCGCTGGACTTGGAGTTAGCTTGCTAAGTGATTTTAAAGCTCCAGTTGGGTTAAATGATGAGGAGTTAAACAGCTATGCTTTATCGATCACAAGCTCGGTTTTATCGCTTGTTGGTGCTGATACGCAAAATGAAAGCTCGCCAGATATGCTTCTTGTGCAGACGATATTTTTAACAAATTTTAAAAACGGCAAAAATGTCGCTATAGCCGATTTAATCAACCAAATCGCAACGCCACCATTTGAAAAAGTTGGTGTTTTTGATATAAATACTTTCTATCCAAGCGATAAAAGAATGGCTTTGGCGATGAAGATTAATGCGCTTGTTGCAAGTCCAAGCTTTGCAAAATGGTGCGAAGGTGAGCGACTTGATATATCAAAAATGCTTTTTGATGATAATGGTAAGGCAAGATGTAATATCTTTACGATAAGCCATTTAAGCGATTCAGAGAGGATGTTTTTTGTAACGATTTTGCTAAATGAGATAATTCGTTGGATGAGAACGACTGAAGGAACTAGCTCACTTAGGGCGATTTTGTATATGGATGAAATTTTTGGCTTTTTCCCGCCGACTTCAAATCCGCCAAGCAAAACGCCTATGCTTACGCTTTTAAAGCAGGCTCGCGCTTTTGGCGTTGGATGTGTTTTAAGCACGCAAAATCCAGTGGATTTAGACTATAAAGGACTGTCAAACATCGGCACGTGGTTTATCGGACGACTTCAAACCGCGCAAGATAAAGAGCGAGTCATCAGCGGACTAACTGGCATTAACGATAGTTCGATGGATAAAAATGAGCTTTTAGAACTAATCTCAAATTTGAAAAAACGAAGCTTTTTGGTTAAAAATATAAACGAAGACGCTCTTGAAGTTATCTCGACAAGATGGGCTTTGAGCTATTTAAAAGGGCCGTTAAGTAGCGAACAAATTTCAAATTTAATGAGTGAGAAAAAATCATCAAAAACTAGTAAAGCCACTTTAAATTTATCCCTTGAAAATGCTAAGCCAATCATCTCGCCAAACATAAAAGAGCTTTTTAGTTACAGCTTCTCGCTTGATTTAGAGCCTTATCTTTGGGGCGTGGCAAAGGCTAGATATGTTACAAAAGAGTTTGAGTATATAAAAGATATAAATTTAGCTTTTTTGCTTGATGGAGCAAGCCAAACACAGTGGAGTCAGGCGAGTGAAGGGCTAGAATTTAGCACTCAAGAAACAGCCAAAGAAAATAGTAAATTCGCCCATCTTCCAAACTATATCGCATCTAAAAAAGATTTAAAAGATGAGGCAAAAAACCTAAAAGAGTATATTTATAGAAATGAAAAACTTGAGCTTTTTAGTGCGCTTGATATGACGTCAAAACCAGATGAGAGCAAAGATCGGTTTTTGCTAAGACTGCACGATAAATGTAATGAAATTTTAGAGCTTGAAACGTCTAAATTTGATGAGAAATTTAAAAAAGAGCAGGCTAAATTCGAGATTAAACTTAAAAAAGCTTATGAAAAACTTGAAAAAGAAAAAAGCGATGTCAAGGCAAAAGGGCTTGATGCGATTATAAGTATCGGAAGTACGATTTTAGGGGCATTTTTTGGTGGCAAAACACTAAGTAGAACAAATATGGGAAAAGCTGCAACTAGTGCAAGAAGCGCTGGGCGAGTGCTTGATGAAAGAGCTGATGTAAAACTAGCCCAAGAAGCCATTGAAACCATCGAAGCTGATATCCAAAAACTAAGTGATAGCGCAAACGAACAGCTTGAAGCGTTAAAAGATAGATATAATATAAGAAATTTAGAGATAAATTCAGTGCAAATTTCTCTTAAAAAAAGTGATATTTTTGATGAAGAGGTTGTGCTTTTATGGAAAAGTTAGGCAAATTTTAGTAAAATGCGTGCTTTAAATTTAAGGTTATAAAATGAATGAAAATATCATAATTTATCTACTTGCCTACCTGATTGCTTCGATTCCCTTTGGACTTTTAATAGGCAAATTTTTCGCTGGAGTTGATATCACAAGCCAAGGAAGTGGCAGTATCGGCGCGACAAATGTTTTGCGAGTGTTAAAGCAAACCGATCCTAAAAAAGCAAAAAAACTTGCGATTTTAACGGTGGTTTGCGATATTTTAAAAGGGTTGATTCCTTTAGTTGTGGCTAAAGTCGCAGGAGTCGATGCAAACGTGCTTTGGAGCATGGCGGTTTTAGCGGTTTTGGGACACTGTTTTTCGCCATTTTTAAAATTTGAAGGTGGAAAAGGCGTAGCAACTGGAGTTGGCGTGCTTGCGTTTTTCTTACCGCTTGAGGCGGTTATCGCTGTGATTGTCTGGTTTGTAGCTGGAAAAGCTATAAAAATTTCAAGCCTTGCTTCGTTGCTTGGGCTATTTACTTTGGTGATTGCGTCATTTTTAATCCACCCAAATATAGCTGGCATTAACACTCACGCGCCGATTTTAATCATCGCTATTATCGTAGTTTACAAGCACATACCAAACATCAAGCGCCTGTTTGAGGGAAAAGAAGCGAAAGTTATATAAATTTAAGGTAAAGATATGATAACTGTTTTGGTTGAAGAGTTAGAGTTTAGCACGATAATAGGGCTTTTAAACTTTGAAAGACTCACCCCTCAAAAAGTGGTTATAAGCGCCAAATTCAGAGCAGATGAGTTTATGGACTATGCAAAAATTTGTCAAATTTTAGAAGAAGACTTTAATGAAAATAAATTTTTAAAAGTCGAAGATGCGCTTGAATTTTTTGAAGTTAAATTTAAAAGACAATTTAACTCTCTTAAATATTTTTATATGAAAATTATAAAAAAAGAGATTATCAAAAACGCAAAAGTTGGAGCAGAGCTGGAAAAGTTTTATTAAAATTTTTTTAAAAAAACTTGAATTTATGCTTAAATTCTGCTATACTCTTATAAAATTTTTAAATTAAGGAAACTATAATGCGAATTTTGATAGTAGAGGATGAAGTTACTCTAAACAAAACAATTGCCGAGGGACTTCAGGAGTTCGGTTATCAAGCCGATAGCTCAGAGAGCTTTAAAGATGCGGAGTATTATATCGGCATCAGAAATTATGATTTAGTGCTTGCAGACTGGATGCTTCCAGATGGAAATGGCATAGATCTTATCAATGTTGTCAAACAAAAGTCTCCTAGAACATCAGTTGTAATCATCTCAGCAAAAGATGATAAAGATAGCGAAATCAAAGCTTTAAGAGCTGGAGCTGATGATTATATAAAAAAACCATTTGATTTTGATATACTTGTCGCTAGAATCGAAGCAAGACTGAGATTTGGCGGTACAAATGTTATCAAAATAGATGATTTGATAATAGATCCAGATGAAGAGAAAATCACATATTTAGGTCAAGAAGTTGAGCTAAAAGGTAAGCCATTTGAGGTACTTACTCACTTAGCAAGACATAGCGATCAAATAGTTAGTAAAGAACAACTTTTAGATGCGATTTGGGAAGAGCCAGAGCTTGTAACTCCAAATGTCATCGAAGTAGCAATCAATCAAATTCGCCAAAAAATGGATAAACCTCTAAACATCTCAACAATCGAAACTGTAAGAAGACGCGGATACAGATTTTGTTTTCCCAAAAAAGCCTAAAAACTAAATTTATGTTACAATTAGCATCGGCCTCAACGATGCTAATTATCATATTTTCTACGATGCTTTATCACTACATTAAAATTGAAATTTATGAGAACGTAGTGCAAAATTTAAACCTAAAAGCTAGAAAAATAGCTAATATGGATTTTTTAGATATAGAAAATTTAAAACTATACCGCGAAGAAGCGGGAAGTAATAGCGTAGAAATCGCTATTAGCAACAATGATGAAAATCTTTTAAGACCACGATATATAAAAACAATGCTTGGAGATGAGTATTTTTTGATTTTGGAGTATCCTGCTAAAGATAGGCTTATCACGCTTAAAACTGAAACAACATTTTATAACAAAATCATCTCGCAAATTTTAATCGACATTCTTATTATAAACGCAACCATGATACTCTTGATACTTTTTTACGCTCTGTTTTTATCAAGATCACTTTTAATGCCTATTAAAACGCTTAGCAACAAGCTTTCTAAGCTAAATGAAACAGTTTTAAGCCATATCGATGAGTCAAGTATACCAGATGAGTTTTTGCCACTTGGAAAGGGCATAAATAGGCTAATTGATAGAATTCATACATTTATAAAGTACCAAAAAGAGCTTTTTATAGGGGTTGCTCACGAGCTTAAAACTCCTTTGGCGGTTATGAAAACCAAAAACGAAGTTACTCTTTTAAAACAGCGAGAGAGTGAAAAATATATAGAAGCGCTGCAAAATAATATTTCAAGCATAGATACGATGAATAAAATGATAAGCTCTATCCTTGAAATCGGACGTCAAGAGGGCGCACAGTTTGAAGAAGGCGTGAAAAAAGATATGATAGCTTATCTTAAAGAGCTTGGGACAAATTTTAAAATTCTAGCGCGCGGAAAAAACAAAGATATAGAGCTATCGCTTTCTCCAAATGTGCTTTTCATGACTGTTCAACCGACCCTTTTTATGCATATTATCCAAAATTTTGTGCAAAATGCTATCAAATTTTCGCCAGAAAATGCAGTTGTTACGATACAATCAAAAATAGAAAATAAATTTTTTGTCATAGAAGTTTTAGATGAAGGTGATGGAATCGATGAAAATATCGATCTTTTCGCGCCTTTTAAACGATATGGCAACGAAAGCGGCGCTGGACTTGGACTGTTTTTGGCAAAAGGCGCAGCTCAGGCTATGAATGCCGAAATTTCTTTAAAAAACAGAGAAGATAAAAAGGGAACTATAGCAACTATCAAACTCCCACTTCCAAAAAAAGTTAAAAAACTAAGTTAAGAGGATTTTATATGTCAAGACGAGTAGCGGTGATAGACCTTGGCTCAAATTCAGCTAGAATGGCGATTTTTGAGCGAACAAGTAGACTTGGTTTTTATATTTTAGGCGAGTATAAGATGAAAGTTAGGCTTGGCGAGGGCGCTTATGAAAACGAAGGCGTTTTACAAGCCGATGCGATGCAAAAATGCCTTGCTGCTTTTATCGAGTTTAAAAAATTGATTACAAGATATAAGGTTAATAAAGTTTTAGCTGTTGGCACTTCAGCGCTTCGTGACGCTCCAAATTCGAAAACTTTTATAAATATGGTAAAAAAACTTGGTATAAATTTAAAAGTAATCGATGGCAATATGGAGGCATACTACGGCGGTTTTGCGGCTTCAAATTTACTTTTTAACTTAAAAGAAGCAACGACTATCGATATCGGCGGAGGCTCAACTGAACTTGCGCATATCGTTAATGGCAAAGTAGTAGAAACGCTCTCTTTAAATGTTGGCACAGTAAGACTTAAGGAGCTGTTTTTTGATAAAAAAGAGCTTAAGGGGCTTGAAGCTTTTATCCAAGAGACACTAAATTTAGTACCAAAATCCTTTAAATGTGACAATATCATAGCAATCGGCGGAAGCTTAAGAGCGATTTCAAGCGCGATAATGCAGATAAAAAACTACCCTTTAAACATAGTTCATGGTTTTTCTTACAAATACGCTGATTTTAGCGACTTGATAGAGCGAATTAGCGTAGCAAAAACGCTTGAGTTGAACCAATTTCCGATAAAAAAAGATAGATATGATACGATTCGAGGTGGGGCGTATATATTTAAAAAAGTGGTTGAGTTTTTGGGCGCTAAAAGTGTTCAAACAAGCGGAGTTGGAGTTAGAGAGGGCGTGTTTTTAACAAATTTGATAGGAAAAAATGCCAAATTTCCAGCTAATTTTAATCCGAGCCTAAAAAGCGTTCAAGATAGATTTATAGTAGATGCGCGACCAAATATCGCTAAATTTGCTAAGGGGATTTTTGAGGTTTTAAGCGAGCTTCATGGGATTGATGAGAGTTATAAAAAGGATTTAATAACTGCTTCAAAACTCCTAAATATCGGACTTAAGATAGGTTTTTACTCAAAACATACTCATGCAAATTATATCATTTTAAGCACGCTAAATTACGGCTACACGCACAAGCAAAAAGCGCTTATTGCAACTATTATAAAACTTCATGGTAAAAAAAGCCTAGAAGGCGAGGAATTTTTAAAGCTTAATGAGTTGTTACCACCTGCTAAAAGCGTGATTTGGCTTGGGTTTATGCTAGAACTTGCAAGGGTTTTAGATGAGGCAGATACAACAAACATTAGCTTTGAGTTTTCAAACTCTACTTTGCAAATTTATGGATTAAAAGATGCGATTTTTGTAAAAGATAGTGTTAAAAAGATGCTTAAACCTGCGATTTTTGCGATAACTTTTAACTAGAGAATAAAAATAAATTTTTAAGATATTTTGTGATTTGCTTGCAAAATATCTAAATTTAGTTAGAATTAAATTTAGATAAGCAGATTTGTTTTGTTGCTATTTTTGTTTATTAGATATGTTTTTTGTATAGTAAAATGTAAATTTAACAAATTTTTGTAAAAATACTTATCTTTATATATAAATAAAAACTATCAAACTGTTTTATATACTTTAAATAATTTTATAACAACTCGCGCGATGTATTTTTAAAATTTATAAATTTTAAAAATAAAATTTTGATAGCTAAAGCTGGTTTTTGGCATAGGAAGTTTATCATGGGCGAGTTTAGGAAATATTTTAACAATAGATTAAGCACGTTTGAAATTTATATAGATATTAATATTTTCCGCCATTAAAGGGCAGTTAAAATATAGATTTTTCGTGTTTAAAATAAAATTTAACTAAAATAATATAAAAATTTATATACTTTATAACAGGTGTATTTAACAAAAGCAAAAATATCCATAACTTCGTATGCTAATCAGCAAAGGCTACAAAACTACACTCAAACACAAAGCAAAATTTACTAGGCTTGGATTTGTAAAATTTTTATAAATTCAATATTTTTGCTATGTTTGTATCATCGCCTAATTTAGGGCTTTTTATATATAAATAAATTTATTTTAATTCTTAGATGTAATTTAGCTTTAAGAGCTTGTGAATTTCATATAAATTTAAAATTCACAAGCAAAAAGGTTAAATTTGGTTATTTTGTTTTTTGCAGATTTCTAAAAACTGCTCGAATTTATCCCTATCTTTCATCATCGCATCAAAAATATCTTGTGGAATTTGGTTATCCTTGCTTAAAAAAGTTATATATTTTTGACCGTTATGATCTAGCAAAATCACATCTTTTTCATCGCTTATTTTATCTTTATATACTATTTTTATCTCATCATATTCTGGGTCTTGCTCTAAAGTTTCTTGTCTAAATCTGTCTTGCTGAGCGGTTTTGGTGCTGGAATTTGCTTCAAAATTTTCTTCACTTAAATTGTCTAATTTACTAAATTCATCTAAACCATCATCTAAATTTTTCTCATCATTTTCAAGCTCGTTTTGTCTATTTTCAAATTTTTCATCAAAAATCGAAAGTTCAAAATCATCTTTTGGTTTTTTAAATTTCCTAACCACAAAAAACAGCAATACCGCGAGTATAAACAAAACAACCACGCCAAAAACTAAACTTAAATTCCCGCCAACTTCCTTGCTTGCTTGTGTTTGCTCTTTTGGAGTTGTGTCTATGCTGCTTATGCTGCTATCGGTAAATTTAATCGTTAAAGATAGCTTATCAGATGAAGGTATGGCTTCTGCTTTTAAATCCTTGCTACCTTTTACTATAATTTCTACGCTATCGTTTTTGTTTTGTATGCTAAATTCGCTAACTATTTTTGAGTTAAGCTGGTTTATAAATTTCTCATTTGATGTTGTTTTATCCAGCGTTATAACGAGGTTTGAGTCATCTTGTGAGCGATAAATTTTACCATTAAAAGCAGAGTCAAAAAGCAGCTTTATATCCACACTTGAGCCATTGTCATAGACTTCTTGATTCATCAAAGTGGCTGAATTTAGATATGAAATAACCAAAATAAAAATTAAAATAACCTTTTTCACGCACTTCCACCTAATCTTTAAAAAATTTATTTATTTCGTTTAACAGACTTTTTACGTCTAATTCACTAGTAAGTTTTACGATACTAGTGCCGATTATAGCGCCATCAGCGTAACTTTTCGTAAGTTTTACATCTTCGTTTGAGCGGATTCCAAAACCAACGGCTATGGGTAAATTTGTCTTTTTCTTGATATCATTTATCATATTTTTAAGTCGTTCGACTGGAGTTTGTTTGCCACCAGTTACACCAATCGAGCCAACGCCGTAAATAAATCCGCTCGATTTTTCAAGCAGTCTATCAAGCCTGTGTTCGCTAGTTACACTAATAAGCGGTATCAAGCTCAAGCCATTTTTTTGACATAAATCAAAAAGCTCATCGCTTTCTTCAAGTGGCAAGTCTGGCACGATAAGTCCGCTGATACCGACCTCTTTTGTAGCTTTTACAAACGCTTCTTGCCCGTAAGCAAAAATTAAGTTGTAATAGACTAAAAAAACAAGGCATTTGTTAGTTTTACACTCTTTTAGCATGTCAAAAACTTTTTGCGTATCCACGCCACTTCGCACAGCTGAAAAACTCGCCTCAAATATCACTTTGCCATCAGCTAGTGGATCTGAGTATGGAATGCCAAGCTCTAAGATATCCAAACAGCTCTCATCAAGCGAGTTTATAAACTTTTTTGTGTAATCAAGGCTTGGATAACCAGCTACGACATAGCCGATATTTGCCTTTTTATTTTCAAACGCTTTTGCGATCTTATCCATAAATAGTTCCTTTTTTATACTCCATAACTGTATTCATATCCTTATCACCTCTACCGCTTACATTGACAACGATGGTTTTTTTACCACTTAGTGTTGGGCAGAGTTTTTCAAGGTAAGCAAGCGCGTGCGAACTCTCAATCGCAGGTATAATGCCCTCAAGTTTAGTTGTAAGTTTTAGTGCATTTATGCACTCATCATCGGTTATAGCGTGATAGTTTGCTCTTTTGCTTGTATGTAAATGCGAATGCTCTGGGCCAATGCCTGGATAGTCAAGTCCGGCTGAGATGCTGTGGACTGGCTCGATTCGCCCAAATTTATCTTGTAAAACTATGGTTTTCATGCCATGAATTATCCCAGCTCTTCCTTTTGTAAGAGTTGCTGCGTGATATGGAGTTTCAACGCCAAGTCCACCGGCTTCAACACCTATTAAATTTACACTTTTATCATCTAAAAATGCGCTAAAAATGCCTATAGCGTTACTTCCTCCGCCAACACAGGCGATGATATAGTCAGCTTTTAAATTTTTTTCTTCAAGTTGGGTTTTTGTCTCTTTTCCGATGACGCTTTGAAAGTCTTTTACCATCAAAGGATACGGATATGGGCCAACGGCTGAACCGATGACATAAAAGACATCTTCTATCTCATTTACCCATGCTTGAATCGCCGCAGTTGTCGCCTCTTTAAGCGTTTTTAAGCCATCGTGTATCTCTACAACATCGGCGCCTAAAAGTTTCATTCTAAATTTATTTAATTCTTGTCTTTGCGCATCGACTGCACCCATATAAACATCACATTTTAGCCCTAAAAGTGCCGCAGCTGTGGCGGTTGCAACGCCGTGCTGTCCGGCGCCAGTTTCGGCGATGATTTTTTTCTTACCCATTTTTTTTGCAAGCAGGGCTTGACCTAAGGCGTTGTTTATCTTGTGAGCGCCCGTGTGGTTTAAATCTTCCCTTTTAAGATAAATTTCATGTCCGTAATGCTCGCTTAAGCGCTTTGCGTGATAAAGTGGAGTTGGACGACCGGCGTAATCTTTTAAAAGATACTCAAACTCATCTCTAAACTCGGCACTTTTTGCTATGCTAAAATAGGCATTTTCAAGCTCTTCTAGCGCAAACATGGCAATTTCAGGGATAAACTGCCCGCCAAATTCGCCAAAATATGACTTTTTCATATAAATTTTCCTTCTTACAAATTTTTATATTATATAGTAAAAAGTGTTAAATTTGGCTTTGTAGCGAGAGTTTAATCGCTGATGTAAACATAGTTTTGCCATATGAGAATTAAAAAAGATGTAAAATCGTGAATGTATGTTTCAAAAAGAATTTTTACGTTTTAGGATAAATTTAAAGATTAAATTTATACAAACCGCAGATGAAAATCAAAAATACAAGCATGATTTATCATAAACCAATTTTCAAATTTGGTGCAAAATGTTAGATTTACGAGTGCTAGCTACTTAACAAATCCAGCAAAAGCTAAACGCAAAATGGCATAAATTTAACCGCAGTGCTAGAGATCGCTTTGGCGGTTTTTGCTCTCATCGCCAAGTTTGGTTGTAAATCTTAAAAATTTAAAAAACAGATAACTAATAAAACAATCGCGCATAAATTAGCTTAACTATAAGATATCCTTGCGCGTTTTTGTCTTGATTGATATATTTTTAAGCGCTATGATGTGCGTTAATTTTAGTAAAATACTCCAATCATTGCAAAAAATCAGATTTAGAAATTTGTTTAACGGTGATAAAGAATATAGGTAATTTTATCATCAAAATTTTGTTTTTGTGATTATACAGATATGTTTCGTTTATAGAATTTGTTGGGTGCCTTAGAGTGCCATAATATCAATGGGCGTAATCAGCTATAACCGATGATGGCACGAGTGATTAGTAAAATTTATTTACTTGAGCGAGTGTAATTTTAAATTTAATTTAGCGTAAAATACAGCCGAAATGTTGAGTTTAATCTTCAAGTAAATTATTTTGCTATTACTAAATCTAAATAAGATAGAAGAAATTTGTTAAATTTTTAGTGCATATACGCTAAGCGTCTAAAAATTATTTAAAGCCATTAGACTTTACAAATCTTAAGTTGAGGGTAGGTTGATTTGCGTGATTTTGATAGTGAAATTTCTATACGCAGTGTAGAATTTAAGTTAAACTCTGTGCAAATAAATTTAATATTTCAAAACTACTAAATTTGTTTCTAGTTTAAAATGTAAATTTAAAGGCTAAAACTAGCCTTTAAATTTTAATGTAAGTGGTATTTTTTCAAAAGTGGAGTTAGTGTGCCTTCGTTTTTAAACTTCGCTATAGCTTTGTTTATAGGAAGTTTAAGCTCTTTTAACCTATCTTTTGGAAGAGCGACAGTTGTTTGTGATTCGTGAGAAAAGTCCTCATCAAATACAACTAATTTTTTATCTATACCAAAACTACTCGCCATATCAAAGGCTTGTTTATCGGTGTCGCTAAGAAGCTCGTGATTTCCGCTTAGTATCGGAAGTATCGCGGTGCTGTCGATTATCATCGCATCGATTTTACCATCTTTTAGTGACAAAACCATACTGCTTACGCGATCCCTATAAACTGGCTTTGCATCTGGAATCGAAGCGATAATCTCTTCGAAAATATCATCTTTAAAAACACCTATTTTTTTACCAGCTAAATCAGCTTTTGACTTTATCGGGCTGTCTTCTGTGGTTATAAATAAGTTTTTACTCTCATAGTATGATATGCTGTGGTCGCAATCAATGGTGTATTCATCAACGCCAATTGCTGAAATACCAACATCTAGCTCTCCAGCTGTGATTTTAGAACAGATATCTTCGTATGGAGTTTCGACAAGCGTGTATTCAAGTCCAAGCTCTTTAAATAAAAGAGCAGCAAAATCAACATCAAAACCGACCAATTTTCCATTCGCTAGATACTCAAACGGTGGATAAATGGTATCTATACCGACTTTTAACGGCTCTTTGGCTTGTGCAAAAACTGCAAAAGTTAAGAAACAAGATAATAAAAATTTCTTCATATGTTTTCCTAAGTCTAAATTGAATCTAAGATTATAATATAAAAATGCTTATTATTCAATAAATTTATTTATAAAGTATGTTAATAATCTATTGGTTAATTAAATTTAAATTATACGTATTAAATTTATACTATAAATATAAAATAATTAATAAAATTTTATGTTTTTGATATATTTTCCATAAAATTATAAAATATTTCTAAATTTAGCCATCTAACGTGTTTTTAAAAGTTCTAAAAATTAAATAAATTATAAAGATTTAATATCTAAAAGTTTGTTTATAGAGCGTAAATTTGGCTCGTTTTTTACTTTTTTGTCAAAAGAAATTTTTAGTAATCTTCAAAGCAGAAGCAAATTTAATTTTTTTAAGATAACTTTAAAAAAATGGTAATTTATTATAAAATTTAGTTATTTATTATAAGTTTTTGGCTAAATTTTTAATACTAAGTAACAAAATGAAGTGGTTAAATTTAGCATTTAGGCTAGATTTACAGCTTGATAAAGGTAAAAGGAATTTAAAACAGATTTGAAATATAGTTAAAAATTTTTATAAAATTAACCTCTTTACTATCGCTTTTTTCGTAGTACGGTTTTTCTTCTTTTTTACCAAGTAAAATTTTATAAGTTAAAATAAAAACTAGGACAAAAAGCATTAAAATCAGCACAAAATTTACTAGCATAGAAGCAAGCAAAACAGGATAAATAAGGTAAAAAACTAGCATAACCAAAACAGAAAAAGCGCTAATATAAACAAAAAGCTCAAGCTTGTTTTTTAAAAAATTAAATACTATTTTAACATTTGCGCATTTAGTTGCTAAATTTAGTTAAAATTCGTTCTTAAATGCGAGATTTTGGCTAAAATTTCTTTGATTTTCTGGCTTGACTTTATACCATTTTCATCTTCTGCTTTGCTGTTTATATCAAGCACGGCTGGGGTGAAAGTAGCGGCTAGTGTGATGTTATCAGCTCCGATTCCTCCGGCTAGAACAAACTTTTGTTTGTCTAACTTGCGAAGTATTTCCCACTCAAAGCTCGTTCCGTTTCCGCCAAGTTTTAACCCTTTACAATCAAACAAAGGCATATCAAAAAGTGCGCTGTCAAGCTCTGGCAAGACGTTGCTTACACTATAAACTTTCCAGACTTTAATACCATTTTTTGTCAAATTTTTTGCCAAATCTACGCTAAATTTGCCATAAATTTGAGCTACATCTAAATTTGCACTTTTGCAAAACTCTAAAATCTTATCTTCGCTAAGTTTACCGTTGTCGCATTCGCTATGACTTTGATATTTAGCTGAGTTTTGATTTTTGGCTTTAAATTTGGTGTTTTGGCATGCAGACAAACTAGACAAATCCTTGCTAAATTCAGCAGTTTTATCTTCGACTGTATCGTCTAAAGAGTCGGTTTTTGCTACAAAAACTCCAACGCATTTTTTGCCGTTTTCATGGGCGATTTGCGCGATTTGTGTTGCTGCGCTTAGGCTAACTTGTCTAATCGATGGCGCAAAAATCACGCCTAAGTAATCCACGCCAAGTCTTGCTACATCACGCGCTTCGTCGATGTTTTTTATACCGCAAATTTTTATTTCCATACATTTTCCTTAGAAGCTTTAAACAAATTTTTAAATCAAATTTTTTATGCAAAGTATATTTATTGTTTTAAATTTATAACTTTTTCGATATGGAAAATAGCTAAATTTAGGCATTTAAGCCTAAATTTAAAGCTACTATTTTCTAACAAAATGACTAATTTTAGCTACATTACTACAAAATTCTTAAGCCAAAATTAACCAAATTTAGCTATTTTTATAAAATTTAGCCTATTTGCCTGTGTAGTTTCGGTAGAATTCCCACACCTTGCCATCTTTGATAGCTTTTAAAATAACATCTTTTGCATCAGCTGGAGTTGCAACTTTGTTCGCGCAATACAAACCAAACATCGAATTTAGCACGACTATATCAAATTTAGCTCCACTTATCTCACCTTTTAAAGTCGCTTCTAAAATCTTGCCGTTTTCTTCGCCGCTTCCACCTTCGACATCTTTGTGAAAACCACGGCTAAAGCCAAATTGCTCTGGCGTGATTTTATACTCTAAAATTTTACCATCTTTTACTTCGTGGATAAGCGTTTCATCGCAGATCGTTATCTCATCCATACCATCCATTCCATGCACGACTAGTGCGTGTTCGCGTCCTAAATTCATCAAAGTTTGCGCCATAAGCTCATTTACCTCTTCAAGATAGTTTCCTGCTAGTTGGAATTTAAGCCCTAAATTTGGATTTAAAAGTGGTCCAAGCATGTTAAAGACTGTGCCGATTTTAAGGCGATCGCGGACTTCTTTGACTTCGGCTGTGATTTTATGAAAAAGTGGAGCGTGGAAAAACGCGAGTCCTTTTGTTTCAAGTAGATTTTTGTTCTCTTCGATACTTGCGCTAAATGGTATGCCAAGTGCGGTTATAGCGTCGCTGCTGCCACTTTTTGAAGTGATGGCTTTGTTGCCGTGCTTTGCAACTTTTACCCCTAAGCTTGCTAGGATAAAGGCGGTTGTTGTTGAGATATTAATCGTTTTTAGCCTATCGCCGCCAGTTCCAACGATGTCGAAAATGTCGCTGGGGTCGTTGTATGTGGTTGAGTATTTTAGTATGTTTTTAACAAGTGCGGCTAGACTATCGGCATAAAGGCTCTTTTCGCTAATTAGTACAAGAAGTCCAGCAAGTTGAACGATATCGTAATCTTTGTCGTTAATTGCAGCGCAAATCACCTCATAATCAGCGCTATCAAGCGGAAAGCCTTTTTGAAGTTTTACCATGTATGGTGATAAATTTACCACTTTTTTCTCCTTTGTTTTTTCTTTTTTATCGTAATTTATAAAATTTTCTATAATTTTTTTGCCATACTGCGTAAAGTAGCTCTCAGGATGAAACTGAATGCCAAAAATGGGCTTTTGCTTGTGTTTAAAAGCCATGATAATGTCATCATTTTCGCTTTTGGCTAAGATTTCTAAGCATGGCGGCAAACTCGTTTCATCAACATAAAGTGAGTGATAACGCATGACTTCAAATTCAGACGGCAGGTTTGATAAAATCACGCCTTGATTTTGCACTTTTATAAGTGAACTTTTACCATGTAGTGGGACTTCTAAGCGTTTTATCTCGCCATTAAAAACAAGTCCGATGGCTTGATGTCCAAGACAAATTCCAAGCACTGGAATGTCTAAATCCGCCTTTAAAATCTCTAAGCAAACGCCACTATCTCGTGGGTGTTTTGGCCCTGGACTTAGGACGATGTGAGATGGGTTTAACTCTTTGATTTTTTCTAAATTTATCTCATCGTTGCGAACGCAAAGCACCTCTTCATCGGTCATTTCGGTGATGTACTGATATACGTTATAAACAAACGAATCATAATTGTCAATCATTAAAATCATAGTTTTTCCTAAATTTAAACGCAACTTTGGCATTGATTTGTTCATTTAAGTTGCATTTTTAGATAATAAAGTTGTATTATACCTAGTGTTGGATATGAAGTTGATTAAATTTAGGCTTTGTTGAGAGTAAATTTGATATGGAAATTTGTAAAAAACAATAAATTTAAAGCTGGACTTTAGCTTTTTGGGCTTAGTTAAATTTATCCACTACAAATAAGTAGCTACCTTTCTGTAATATCTAATTCGCTCTTATAAAAGCCATTATTTGAGTAAAGACAAAGGTTTAAAGCGGCTTTGCTCTTGTTATATTTTACGTGGGTTACCTATGTAAATTTGCTCTGAATTTAGAATTTTTATTATTTATTTTGTAAATTTAGCTTATTTTTCCTCGCACAGCTCTCTTATAACCTTTACGCAAGATTCTCGCTTGTTGCAGATTTCTGCGTATTCGTTTTCTTTAACGCTATCATAGACTATCCCAGCTCCTGCTCCAACAAAGACTAAATTTATAGTTTCATTTGAATTTGATACTAAATTTTTATCCAAATTTGATTTTAAATTGTCATCTAAATTCAGATTTTTTCGCTGGTTTTCAGATAAATTTAAAGTGGAATTTTCACCTAAAATGCTAGATGAAGTGTTTGAATTTGAGCTTTCATCTAAAGTATCTTGCGAATTGACACTCAAATTTGAAGTAGAATTTAAGCTAGATTTCGAGTTATTGTTTAAAATTTCATTTGAATTTAATACTAAATTTTCATCAAATTTTTCACTCGAATTTAAATTCATATCGCAAGTGCCATTATAGCTAAGCTTTAGTTTCTCCCCATATTTTGGCACAAACATCGCTGAGCGGATTAAAATCGCCATTTGAACATCGCCGTTAAAATGCCAAAACCCAAGCCCACCACCATAAATTCCACGCTGTGAGTTTTCAAGCTCGTTAATTATTTGCATAGCGCGAATTTTAGGCGTTCCAGAGAGCGTTCCAGCAGGAAAAACAGTCGAAATAACTTCAAAAGCGCTCACGCCCTTCCTCTTTTTGCCATAGACTTCGCTTACGATGTGCATTACGCTTTCATAAAATACCACGTGCATAGGCTTTTTAACGGCTACTGATGATGGTTTGGCGAATTTCCCGATATCGTTTCGCGCCAAGTCAATTAGCATTTTATGCTCAGCCAACTCCTTTTCATCACTTAACAAATCTCGCCTTAACACCTCATCTTCGTTTGCATTTTTCCCGCGCTTTCTTGTCCCTGCAATGGGCGCTACAAGTATCTCATCATCACGTATTTGCATGACAAGTTCGGGGCTTGAGCCGACAACATCGCCGTATTTGGTTGGGAAGTGAAACATATATGGACTTGGGTTATTAACCTTTAAAACCTCGTAAAAATCGATGCTTGAGAGGTTTGTTTCAAGGCTTAAAATTTCAGCCGGAACGACTTGAAAAACATCGCCTTGTTTTATGTAGTGTTTGGCTTCTTCGACGATTTTATAAAAATGATTTTTTTCGGCTTCTAAATTTGTTAAAATTTTATAGTATAAATTTGACTTTTTTTGCGAAATTTCAGGCTTGAAATTTTCTAAATTTTCATAAATAGAAAAATCATCGCCATAAAATGTGTAAATTTTGCTGATTTTATCGTAGTGAAGGTAGGATTTAGCGTTAGCGTAGAAAAATTTAGGAAGATTATATAAGCTTTTTTTAAGCTTGGCAATGCGTTCAAATTCATAAACCATTTCATAACTTAAAACGCCAAAAAGTCCAGCAAATTTAGCGCTGTTTTTCTTAGGCGAATTTTTGCAAATCTCAAAGTATTTTTCTAAGGTTTTGATATCCTCGCCCTCGACATATTCGCAGTCAATGCCGATAATCGCTTGAAAGTCATCTTCAGCTAAATAGCTGTTTTTATATCGTTTTAAAATCTCTTTATAATAAATCACCGGTTCTAAAAGAAGCATAAAATTCTCCAAAAAATTGATGGATTATTATAATTTAAAAGTTCTTTTATAATGGTTAAAATTTAAAATTACCTAAGTTAAAGTTCTAAATTTAGGCTTTTAAGCTCAAATTTACTTAAGCAAATTTGAGCAAAAAGTAGTTATTTTGTAATTGCGTTAAAAAAGTTTGCTTGCGCTTTGCTTAGATTCTCAACTGGCGCGCAGTCTTGGGCATCGTAGCGTTTTGCTATCTCTTTGATATCTTCATAAGCAACAGTTGTTTTTCCATCGCTATTTTTATAAATCAAAATCTTAAGCGGAAGCTCAAGCGCGATTTGTGGGGCACACTGCATAAGTGGAGTTCCAGCCTTTGGCGCACCAAAAGCAACAACAACAGTATCGCTCATATCAAGACCAGCTTCTTTTGCTAGTTTTGAATGCTCAAAAACTCCAAAAATTTTAAGCCCTTTTGACTCTAAAATATTTGTAAGTTTGCTTGCTGTTTCATCAACGCTTAGTGGCGAAGTAGCGGTTGTTAACATCTTGTTATCTCCTAGTAAAAATGTAGCGCAAACGGCTAATAAAAGTAAAGTTTTTCTCATCGTTTAACCTTTCGTAAATGAGAAATTATATCATTTAAAAAGTAAATTATAAACAAATTTTGGGTAGAATTAAAGCTTTGAAAATTTAAAATTTATGGGAAATTTGTGGAAATTTTACACTTTATAGAATTTGCCATTTTTGGCACGATTGTTGGCATTGTTTCTGGCTTTTTTGGCATAGGTGGTGGCACGATAGTAGTTCCATCGATGCTATTTTTAGGATACGATATCAAAGCTGCGGTTGGAATTTCTATCATGCAAATGCTTTTTAGCTCCATTTTTGGCTCATACGTAAACTACAAAACTGGCAAGCTTAAGATGGGCGAGGGCGTTTTAGTAGGAGTTGGTGGACTTTGTGGGGCTGGACTCAGTGGATTTATCGTATCAAATGTGGCTGGAATTTGGCTTAAAATCGGTCTTTTGCTTATACTTTTTATCTGTATCGCAAAGATGTTTTTTAGCACAAAACAAGCGCAAAAACACATCAGTTCAAAGCTTTTATTATTTATCTTAGGCGCTTTCATAGGCGCATTTGGAACTAGTATGGGAATTGGCGGGGGTGTTTTGCTCGTTCCGATTTTAGTTGGATTTTTAGGATATGATATCAAAAAAGCAGTTTCGATGAGTCTGTTTTTCGTGATATTTTCATCATTTGGCGGGTTTTTAAGCCTTGCAAGTCATGGACTAGTGGAGTATAAAAGTGGTGCAATGCTTGGAATTTGCTCGTTAGTTGGGGTTTATTTCGGTGTTAAATTTTGCCACAAAGTTGGGGAAAAGTTGCAAAAAAGATTGCTTTTAGGTATGTATGTTTTGATGTTTTTAATAACTTTAGAAAAGACGATTGTAGGATAAAATGAACGATTTGATAAAAATAACCGGGGCTAGAGAAAATAACCTTAAGAATATAAATTTAGAGATTCCAAAAAACAAGATTGTAGTTTTTACAGGGCTTAGTGGAAGTGGAAAAAGCACACTTGCTTTTGATACATTGTATGCTGAGGGACAGCGCCGATATATGGAGAGTTTAAGCTCTTATGCAAGGCAGTTTTTAGACCGTGTTGGAAAGCCAGATGTCGATAAAATCGATGGACTTACACCAGCGATTGCAATTGATCAAAAAACAACAAGTAAAAATCCGCGCTCAACAGTTGGAACGATAACTGAAATTTATGATTATTTCAGACTTCTTTACACAAGAATCGGCGTTCAACACTGCCATAAATGTGGAAAACCGATATCTAAAATGAGCGCAAGCGATATCATAAGCGAAGTTTTAAAACTTCCACAAGAGTCTAAAATCATAATCTATGCGCCAATCGCAAGAGAGAAAAAAGGCACATTTGTAGATACTTTTGAAAGTTTAAGAGCAAAAGGATACGTTAGAGCGCAAATCGATGGCGTGATGGTTCGCCTAGATGAAGAAATCGAACTTAGCAAAACCAAAAAACACACGATAAAAGTGGTTATCGATAGAGTCGTGGTAAATCAAGAAAACAAAGAGCGAATCGCACAAGATGTCGAAAGAGCGCTTGGAGAGAGTTATGGCGAACTTGAAGTCGAGATAAGCAACGCTCAAGAGGTTGGAGTAGAGAAAAAACTTATACATTATAGTGAGCATATGGCGTGTTTTGACTGCAAAATTTCCTTTACTCCACTTGAGCCACTTAGCTTTAGTTTTAACTCGCCAAAAGGCGCTTGTCCTAGTTGCGATGGGCTTGGTATAAGCTTTAGTCTTGATTTAAGTAAGATTATAAATGAAAATTTAAGCATAGAAAATGGCGCTATAAAAATCATGTATGGATTTAACAAAAGTTATTATTATAAATTTCTTTGCGCCTTTTGTGAGCAAAATAAAATCAATATAAAAACCCCTTACGCAGAGCTTAGCGATGATGAGCGAAGGCTAATTTTATATGGAAATGTAAAAGATGTAAGCTTTACATGGAAACGCCATAAGCTAGAGAGAAAATTTGAAGGCGTTGTAAAATACGCTTATGACTTGCTTAAAGGCGAAAATGACTTAGATGAGTATATGAGCGAGAAAAAATGCGATGCGTGCAAGGGACACCGTTTAAGACCAGAGAGTTTAGCGGTAAAAGTCGCCGGACTTGGGCTTGATGAGGTTGTTGATATGAGTATAGAAAACTGCGTTAAATTTTATAATGATGAAGCTAAATTTAGCTATCTAAGCGAACAGCAAAAAGTCGTTTCGTTGCCTATTTTAAAAGAGATAAAAGAGAGATTGAATTTCTTATACAATGTAGGTCTTGGATACCTAACCTTAGGCAGAGACTCACGCACGATTAGCGGTGGAGAAGCCCAAAGAATCCGTATCGCAAGCCAAATCGGAAGTGGATTAAGTGGCGTTATGTATGTACTTGATGAGCCAAGTATCGGGCTTCATGAAAGAGATACTTTAAAGCTGATTAAGACTTTGGAGGATTTGCGTGATAAAGGAAATACCGTAATCGTCGTAGAACATGATAAAAAAACCATAGAAAGAGCGGACTTTGTCGTAGATATAGGACCTGGTGCTGGAAAATTTGGTGGCGAGGTTGTCTATGCTGGCGATGTTGAGGGGCTTTTAAAAAGCGATACGCAAACAGCGTGGTATATAAATGGCAAAAAAGAGATAAATTACGCAAAAGCTAGAAAACAAGAGAGCTGGCTAGAGATAAAAAATGTAAATATAAATAATATATCAAATTTAAGCGCTAAATTTCCACTTAGAAACCTTGTGTGCATAACTGGAGTTAGTGGAAGTGGTAAAAGCTCTTTAATCCTCCAAACTCTACTTCCAGTCGCACAAGAGCAGCTAAACCGCGCTAAAAAGATAAAAAAAGTAGCCGGAGCCAATATTGAAGGTTTAGAAAATTTAGATAAGGTTATCTATCTTGATCAAAGCCCGATAGGCCGAACTCCACGCTCAAATCCAGCCACTTATACAGGCGTAATGGATGATATAAGAAATCTTTTTGCACAGACCAAAGAGGCAAAAATCAGAGGTTATAAAATAGGGCGTTTTAGTTTTAACGTCAAAGGTGGGCGTTGCGAAAAGTGTGGTGGAGATGGCGAGATAAAAATAGAAATGCACTTTTTACCAGATATAAATGTCGTTTGTGATGCTTGTCATGGCGCAAGATACAACCCACAAACTTTAGAAGTGCTATATAAAGGCAAAAATATCGCCGATGTTTTGGCGATGAGCGTTGATGAGGCGATGGAGTTTTTCAAAGCTGTTCCAAAAATTTACACTAAGATTAAAACCATGCAAGATGTGGGATTAGGCTATGTTGCGCTTGGGCAAAATGCAACTACTTTAAGTGGCGGAGAGGCTCAACGTGTAAAATTGGCAAAAGAGCTAAGCAAAAGCGACACGGGAAACACGCTTTACATCCTTGATGAGCCAACAACTGGACTTCACTTTGCTGATGTTGATAAGCTAGTTGGCGTGCTTCATCACTTAGTTGAGCTTGGAAATTCAGTTTTTGTTATCGAACATAACATTGATGTGATAAAAAACGCTGATTATATCGTAGATATGGGACCAGAGGGTGGAAGCAGGGGTGGTAAAATCATAGCTGTAGGAAGTCCAAAAGTACTTGCTAAAAATTATAAAAAAACTGGCTCTTTTACAGGCGAGTTTTTAGCGCTCGAGTTTAAAAGTAATAAGTGAGATTAAGATAAATTTAAAATTTTAAATTACAAAGGTAAAATAAATTTTATCTAAGTTTAAAATTTTAAATGATAATATTATGAAACTATTTTGTTTTGGCTAAAAAATTTAATTATAGGAGTTTTAGATGGATTACTACATTTATATAAAGTATTTTCATTATCTAGCATTCATTTCATGGATGGCTTTGCTGTTTTATCAGCCACGTCTTTATGTGTATCACATGGAGCATATCGACAACCCAGGTTTTGTAAAGGTTGTCAAAATTCAAGAAGATAAGTTGTATAACTTCATCGGTTGGCCAGCAATGCTTGGAAGCCTTATCAGCGGTATTGTGATGATAATACTAAACCCAGCTTTAATGCAAATGGGACACATCCACGTTAAACTTACTGTTGTGTTTTTAATGCTTTTATATCACTTTGATTTGGGAAGATATCTAAAACAACTTAGAGAAGATCGCTGTACAAAATCTGGTAAATTTTTTAGATTTTACAACGAAGTACCGACAATCGCGATGCTTATTATTATCTGGATAATGATAGTTAATCCTTTTTAAAACAATACCTTCTAAATTTAATGCCAAATTTTTTTGGCATTAAATTATCTGTTTTTATAATACTCTTGTATATTATAAGAAATCGGCAAAGAAAAAGTCAGCATTCCGCTAGCATTTAAAAACTCATTTGGCGGCTTTGGAAGTGGGGAAGCTTTGAGAAAAAGCTCTAGCGTAGCAGAGTCTAAAGCGCTAAATTTAGAGCCTTTTTTTATGCTTTTTGATAAAACGTTTCCAAATTTATCTATCGTTATTTTAACCATTACAACGCCTTCTTCGCCTCTAATCAACGCTTCATTTGGATAGCTTTTGTATCTGTTAAGATGAGCCATTAAAGCGCTTTGATAGCTTGCTTTTTGGTTTGCTCCTGTGCCATAAGTTCCATTTTGCACGGTTGCGCTATCGCCTGGAAGTGGCGCGCTTTGGGCGTTATCTTTTGATTTAGAGTTTGTATCTGAGTTAAAGCTAGATAGTGGTTTTTTCTCTTTTTTAAGCTTTTTTTCTTTTTTTATCTTGTCATTTTGCGCAGTTTTTTGGTTTTTTTTGAGATTTATTTGCGATGAGGTTTCATATAAACTTGCCAAGTCTTCATCGATATCGCTAAAAAGCTCTTCATCGCTAGTTTCATCAAATTCTTCTTCGTTTTTTTCTGATTTTATCTGCTCGATACTAACCTCTTTTAACTCACCAATAGGTAAATTTGACACTAGCATTATACCTTTAAACTCTCCCTCTTGGGCCCCAACGCCGCCACTTTCTAAACTAGTTGGTCTATAAAAAATAGCTAAAAGTATGCAAAGATGAAGCAAACAAGAAAACCCAAATCCAACAACCCAAACTCTACGCATATCTACTCTTTAACTTCGGTAGAAAGGGCGATTTTGCCATAACCGCTCTCTTTGATTTTATTGATAACAACTATGAGTTTTTCATAACTTACAGCCTTATCTACATAAAAGTAAACAACCTCATCTTTGTTATTTTTTGTAATGCCATTTAGAACAAAAGTTAGATTGTCTAAATTCGCACTACTTTTTCCGACTTTTATCTCGCCAAGCTCATTTATAGCTATGATTGTTGGAGTTTTTTCATCGACTTGCGATTTAGACGCCGCTTTTGGAAGCTCGACTTTAAGCGAACTTGTAACAAGAGGTGTGACAACCATAAAAATGATAAGCAAAACAAGCATGACATCGATAAAAGGAGTAACATTTATCTCACTTAACTCGCTTTCACTATAAACTATCATCTTTAATCCTTTTTTCATAAATTTCTCTATCGCTTATTAGATAAATTGTAGTTATAAGCTCATTTAGCTCATTAGCAAATTTAGCTCCAAGCCTTGTTAAATAGTTATAAAAAAGCACAGCAGGAATCGCCGCGACTAGCCCAAAAGCAGTAGCAAAAAGCGCTTCAGCAATCCCTGGAGCAACGACAGCTAAGCTAGCGTTGTCTGCTTTTGCGATGCCGATAAAACTGTTCATTATCCCCCAAACTGTGCCAAAAAGCCCGATAAATGGGGCAGATGAGCCAATCGAAGCAAGCAAGGTTACAAAGCTTCTTGCTTTTTGAATCATGCTTGAAGATGCGCTTTCTAAGCGGACTTTAAAGCGGTTTTTAAGTTCGTTATCTTTTATGTTTGATTTTTTAAACTCATCTTTGATTTCTAAAAATAGCGCTTTTGCAAGACTTTGAGAGCTAAATTCATCTAAATTTACACTATTTGTTTTATTTTTTAAGACCTCTTTATCAGCTTTAATCTCTTTTATAAGTAAAAGATATCTTAAAGATTTGGCCACAAAAACAGCCCAGGTTAAAACGGAAAATAAAACCAAGATATATATGACGATTTTTACGACTATATGGGCGTTTTGATAGAGTGAATAAAAAGAAAGCCCAGCCAAATTTGACTCATTTTTTTCGCTTTGGTTTAGAGATTGCGAGATGTTTTGCTCTAATGTGGAGACGTTGTTTTCTAAAGTGGAATTTTGCTCTTTAGGTTTTAAAAGATTTTCTAAGCCTGATACGTTGTTTTCTAAATTTTGCAAATTTAATAAAGCAGAGTTTTTATCTAAATTCGAGTCATTTTGCTTTGGTATTTCAGAGGCATTTTTCTCTAAATTTTGCATTTTATTTGCGCTAGAACTGCTTTTTTCTAAATTTTTGTTTTGCACCGAAATTTGCGAGCTGTTTTGTGCTAAATTTGGCAAGTTTTGCTTATAAATTTGAGTATTGTTTTGCTCTAAAAGGGCGTTTTTGCTTTCTAAGTTATCTAAATTTGTTAAATTTATATCGCCAAAAGCTAAACCAAAAGCTAAAAAAATCATCATAAAAAATTTCATTCTCTCTCCTAAAATTTGTATTCAAAACTTGCTAAAAACGTTCTACCGCGAGATGAGTTAGAAAACAAATATATGCTGTTGTCGTTTTTATCATAAAGCTCTGGTTGGATTGAGTTAAAGGCATTTAGCGCATCTAAGTAGTTCTTATCAAAGGCATTTTGCACCTCAACTTTGAAAGTTAAATTTGAAGTTGGTTTATACGTTGCATAAAAGTCAAAAATCGTAGGAATTTGTGGTAAATCTTGAGTTTTTTTCTGCGATAAAACTCTATTTGGATCAACTCTTCCATCATCGCCATCGCTTGGATGGACTCTTTTGGCTTTTCCGGTGTATTTTATAACTGAACCAAAGGTTAGTTTTTCATCCATTAGCCTTGTTCCAATATCGATAGTTGCGTAGTCTTTTGGGAGTTCTGAGATTTTACCAAAGCCAAATGCACGGTTTCCATAAGTTTCGCTAACTGGTTGTTTTGAAGTCTGTCTTGAATAACTTGCCTTTGTGTAAAATACGCCCATGTCGTAGGTGATTTGTGCTTCTATGCCTTTAAATTTGGCATCATCAAGGCTATTTGCATAAATCATCCATCTGTTTGCGCCAGAGCCTGTAAGAGAGAGGCTGTAGATGTAGTCTTTAACGCTTGTGTTGTAATAAGTTAGCTTAAAGCCAAATCTATCGTCGTTTGTAAACAAGCCATGTTTGAAGCTGTTAAAGCCGATTTGATAAGTTTTTGCCTCTTCTGGTTTTAAGAAAGGATTTACGCTATCGCCATAATCACTTGCAAAAAACATCTCTTGCACATTTGGCGCTCTCGTGCTTAAAGAGTAGCTGATAAATGGGCTAAATAGCTCATCGATGTTAGCTGATAGCATAAAAGAGTAGTTTAAATTTGTATCTTTTTTAGAGATATCCATCGCACGTTTTGGAAAGCAGGTTGGGCTTGCATTACACTCTGGTTTGTGACCTTTTAGCTCCCAGTTTACAAGGTTTAAATTTACATACAAATCAAAAATATCATAGCTTAAAGTATTATCTAAATAAAGCGTTTTTATCTCTTGTTCGCCTTTTGGTTGAAAGGCGGTTGTCTCTGTTTTGAAAATGTGCATTCTGTTTTTGTATTCGTTTTGAAGATAGTTTGCACCAAGTTTTACGTTTAAGCTGCTATCGCCATTAAAATCAAACAAAAAGTTGTTACTAATATCAAAAGTCAAAGCGTTATTTGAAGCGCTTAAACCTTTTTTTGCATCTCCTCTTGTTAAAACTATCGCATCTTTTGAATACTTTTGATTGCTTTTTGTATAAGCAAGTAATAAATTTAAATCAAGTAAATTGTTATCTGGATTAAACCTATAATCAATTTGATAATTATCATTTGTGATATCTCGCCCAGCAAGGGTGTTTTCATATCTTCTATAACTTAGCGTGGCGGAGTTTTTCTCATCTGGTTTGGCTTCAAATTTAAACAAATACCCTTTTGGGCGCTGAGTTAGCTCTTTTGGGTTAAATGGGCTGACATCATTTTCTTTATTATAAGCATCTTCAAAATGCAGATTGTCGATTTTGCCACCGCCACCAACTTTATAGTTTTGGCTAATTTTTTTAGCGCTATAACCAAACAAAACGCCATAACTTCCGCCATTTTCAGTGCTAAATTTACTCGCTACACTTCCCATATAACTTGGACCAACTCCATTTGAGCCATATGAATAACGTCCTAAAAAGCCAAAGTTATTCCCATCACTTATCACATCATCTACGCCTATGGTTCTGAAATTTGCACTTCCCATAAGCCCACCATGACCGCCACTAAAAGTTCCACGCTCAACATCAACACTAGCTAAAAAGTTTTGATCAACTGCCGCGCCAAAAACAGAAGTTCCCATGCCAACGCCTGTTTGATGAAATTTGCCATTATCTGCTGATGTACCAAAAAACGTTTGTGTAACGCCATCGACCATTGTATTTACCCTGCCAAGTCCTGTCATGCCGCGTATATTTACAGCAACTGTGCCTTGAGACTGATCTGTGTTTGTATAAGTTCCTGGCATACTTCTTACAAGAGAGTCTATGCTTTGCGTTGATGAACCTATCTTATCGACCGAGCTAACCGCACCTGGTGTGATGTAAGGCTTTTCATCATTGCTTATTTTTTTACCAGATACTTTAAGCGTATCAAACTCCAAATCCTCTCCAAAAAGCGGCAAGACAAGTGCTGCAACTAAGCTAAATTTTAAAAATTTATCCACATATTCTCCTTTTAATATCTATATGAAAAGCTAACTAAGTAACTTCTGCCTCTAGCTGCATTGTTAAAAAGCGTTATATCGTTGTTTAAAACATCGGTTACTGATGATGAGTTGTAAGTATAAAGCGCGTCCATGTAGTTTTTGTTGGCTACATTTTGTACTTCAAATTTAATATCTAATCCCTTCAATGGCGAATACATCGCATATAAATCAACTATAGTTGGAATTTTTGGGATATCTTGCGCGATGGTGTCTTTTTTAAATTTTCCATTTTGTTGTTTTGTAAATTTAACTGTTGGATTTACCCTTGTTGCTTTTCCGGTGTATTTGATAAGCGAACCTAAGGTTAGCTTTTTATCAAGCAGTCTTGTTCCTATATCAAGGGTTGCAGAGTCCTTTGGCAAGAGGCTAAACTGCGTATATCCGCTACTAGGACCAGCGCCCCAGTCTAGTATCATACTATCTGATTGTTTGTATTTTGCTTTTTGATGAGTATATGAAAGGTTTGTATAAAACACGCCCATATCATACTTTAACTCCATTTCAATACCACTAAGCTTTGCTTTATCGTTCATTCTAAGCGCAAAAAGCGTTGGATCTGGATTTTGAAATATATAAGTTTGATCATATATAAAGTCTTTTATCCTTGTGTTAAAGTAGGTAAGTTTAAAGCCAAAAACATCATCTTGATTAATCAATCCGTGTTTAAAACTGTTAAAACCGACTTGCCAAGTTTTAGCGGTTTCTGGTTTTAAAAGCGTGTTTATATCATCATAAACTGAGCCAGAGTGAAACATCTCTTGAACGTTTAAGCCCCTTGTAGCCTTTGTATAACTTGCAAATGGGCTAAATAGCTCATCTATGTTAGCCGACAGTATAAAAGAGTAGTTTAGACTATCTTCGCTTTTGCTAAAGTTACCAGCAGTTTTTTGTGGGCAGTATGGATTTGACTTTGCGCAAGGTCCTTTTATACCGCTAACTTCCCAATCTAAAAGGGCAAAATTCGCACCCAAAGAAAATATACCATAATCAAAAGTGTTATTTAAATAATACGTTTTGCTAGTTTGTTTGCCTTTTGGAACGCTATATCCAGTATAAAGCCTGTTATAATCAGCATCATCGGTGATTCTATCGTATTTGTTTGATAGATAATTTACCCCAAAAGCAGTTGTTAAATCGACATCTAATAGGCTAAATTTCATCGTATTGCTTAAGTCAAAAGTGGTCGCTTTGTTTTGAAGTTTCATGCCTTTATCAAATTTGCCCCAGCCGATACTAGCATCTTTATCATAGACCTGCTCGATGAGGTTGTATGCAGCTAGTAAATTTATATCAATAAAGTTGTTATCAGGATTAAAACGATAATCAAGCTGATAAGTATCGCTATCCATATCTCTGTTTGCAAGGTAAGTGCTGTATTTGCGGTAAGTTAGCGTGGCTTTGTTTGCTTCATCTGGCATCGCTTCAAATTTAAAAAGCCAACTTTTTGGGCTTTGGGTTAGCTGTTTTTTACCCATAAAAGCAACCGAGCCAGCAGTTTCGTTTATCCTTGTGCCATTTCCAGTTTTGTAATCTTGTCTTGTTTTTTTACCACTATAACCAAACAAAACGCCATAACTACCACCATTTTCAGTGCTAAATTTACTTGCCACACTTCCCATATAGCTTGGCCCTATACGGTTTGAACCATAGGAGTATTTTCCTAAAAAGCCAAAGTTATTCCCATTACTTATCACATCATCAACGCCTATGGTTCTAAAATTTGCACTTCCCATAAGCCCACCATGACCACCACTAAAAGTTCCACGCTCAACATCAACACCAGTTAAAAAATTTGGATCTATCATCGCACCAAAAGCCGAAGTTGCTAAATTCCCAGCAAAGTGAAAGCCTTTGCTGTCGGTGCTTGTGCCAAAAAACGTTTGTGTAACGCCATCGACCATTGTATTTACCCTGCCAAGTCCTGTCATCGAGCGTATGTTAACCGAGACTGTTCCTTGTGACTGATCGACTTGAGTGTAAGCCCCTGGAATGCTTCTTATAATCGAATCGATACTTTGCGTTGCTGTTAAGATATCATTTCGCGAGCTAACTGCGCCTGGCGTGATGTAGGGCAACTCATCGTTTTTTAGCTTTTTGCCAGATATTTCAAGAGTGTCAAATTTAACTTCATCTGCACTCAAAGAGGTTAGTAGAACAAGTAAAAAAAGCGTTAACTTAGTTACTTTCATAAAGAGTTCCTATGTTATATAAATTTATCGTTTGATGGTTGAATTTTGGTTTGGAAATCAAAATAAATAGTAATGATACTAATTATCAAAACGATATAGAAGAGAAATGATAGTATAAGATATATTAAACAAACCTTAAATGTATAAACTAAATTTTATTTATTTGAATAAATATAAAATTTGTTTTTCTTAACTATTATTTCATATTTATTATCTTTGATTTTTTATAAAAGTTAGTCTAAATTTAGTGCTTTTTATCTCTAAATTTAGACCTTTTAGCTTTCTTTATATAGTAAATTTAATCTCTTAACTATAAATTTAAGCCGCGTAAATTACGCATTAAGTTAAAGTTATAAATTAAATTTTACAACATATAAATACGGTTATATAGCTTAAATTTAAACTAAATTTCGCACAAAAAATATACAAATTTTTACTTAAATTTTCTAATTTTACAAACAAAAAGCTAGATAAATTTAACCTAAAAAGCTTTTTGTTACTACCAAAACAAACTCATTTAAATACAATATAATAATCGCAAAACGCCTTGATAGCGTCTTGAGCGTTTAGTAAATCAAAACTTTTCTCATCGCCAAGCATAACAGAAACAACGCTTTTTTTTAGGTCAAAATCCAAAATATGATTATAAACGCCAACAGTTTTAGAAGCGTGAATTTGCCCAGCTATAAGAAGCGATTTTGTTTTTGAGTGAACCAGTTTATCTGCCATTCGCCTATCTTTATAAAGCTGAACTTGAATAAATTTATCCAAAAGTGCCGAGTTTTTCTCATCATTTTCTAACTTATGAGATGTGGCTACAAAAGTTTTCAAAGCTTTTTTTATCTCATCTGTGGTAGAAAATTTCCCATATATGGGCAACGCACCGTTAAAAATCGTATTTATCTCATCTTTGCTTAAATTTCCAGCTATTAAATTTGAGTTTGAGTAAAACACGCTCTCAACCAGCTCGCCATAATTTCGATAATCCCACTTTTCATCCCAATCTATGGCATTTTTAAGCTCGTTTGGCAAGATTTGTTTTGCTTTTGCTTCATTGATTTTAGCCTGTTTATCGCTGCTTAACATCTCAAAAACAACATCTAAATTTTGCAACTCATTTAAGGATTTAAATATCCTAACTTCCATTGCCATGTGGTTTGGAATTTCGTGGTATTCGCCAAGCAAGATGATATTGTGCTTTTGAATTTTATCGATAAAAGTTGAGTATGGTATGGATTTGTTGGTTTTGGTGTCGATGATAGCGATTTTTTCATCGTTTAAAGTTCTGTTTCTAAGTGGCTCATTTATCGCACATCCGGTAAAAATCAGCAAAAAAAGCAAAGTTATAAATTTTTTCAAGGTATCTCCTAGTTGGAAAAGAAATAAATCTTTATAAATAGATTTTGAATGTTATTATCAATTTTATAAAAAAATACTTAAGTTTTTAAATTTAAGCCACATTAGCTAAATTTAGTAGCTAAAAAATAGTTAAAAATATTGCTAAAAATCAAAAAAATTTGCCAAAAGAAAATATAAATTTGATAAATTTAACTATAAAAATATATTTAATGCCTTTTCAAAGCCGATAAAATGGTATTTTAACTATAATTTATAAAGATTTTACTTAACTTGTGCTATAAATTTAGCTATTTTTATAACGTAGGAAATTTATGAAAACATTAACGATAATTGACACTTTTGGCTTCTTTTTTAGGCTTTATTATGCGATGAGTGGGCTTAAAACAAAAGATGGAAAACCAAGCGGAATGGTACACGGCTTTGCAAATTTTATCTTAAATTTACAAAATGAGTTTAAGAGTGATTATATAATTTTTGCGCTTGATAGCAAGGGGAAAACCTTTAGAAGCCAGATCGATCCAAACTACAAAATGAACCGACAAGCCCCACCAGAAGCGCTTAAAGCACAACTTCCAGTCTGTATTGATATGATAGAAAAAATGGGATTTTGCGCAATCGGCGTTGATGGATACGAAGCTGATGATATCATCGCAAGTGCGGTAAAATCGCTAAAAGATGAGGATATTTTTATAAACGTTGTAACGCATGATAAAGATTTATATCAACTTATCGTTGATGGAAAAGTTGCCATTTACAGCCCTGCAAAAAAAGAGCTTTATGACAGTGCTGGATGTTTTGAGAAATATGGCGTTTATCCGCCACAAGTTAGGGATTTTTTAGCTATTTGTGGGGATGCGAGTGATAACATCCCAGGCGTTAAAGGTATCGGCGATAAGGGAGCTAAGAAGCTTTTAAGCCAGTTTAAAGATATCGAAGAGATATATGAAAATTTAGATAAAGTTTTAAATGAACGAACTAGAAATTTGCTAATTGATGGCAAAGAAAATGCCTTTTTAAGCAAAAAACTTGCCACTTTATATAAAGAGCTTGAAATTCCAAGCTTAGAAACTGCAAAATTCCCACAAAGCAATCCTTTAGCAAATGTAAAAGAGCTTTTAGAAGAGTATTCGCTGAGTCGAATTTTAGCCATTTTAGACACGCCAAAAGTTGAAAAAACTACTAAATTTGAGCCGATTTTACTAACCGATGAGAGTGAGCTAGAAAGACTACTTTTAGATATCTCATCAGACACAATCGTAGCGTTTGATACTGAAACTACTGGACTTGATAGCAAAAGTGCAAAGATAGTTGGCTTTTCGTTTTGCTTTAACGAGCAAAAAGCCTACTACGTGCCTATAAATCACAGTTATTTAGGTGTAGAAAAGCAAATTTCATCTGAATTTGCAAAATGGGCGATAGCCCAAATTTATAAAGGCAAGGTTGTTGGGCAGAATTTAAAATATGACTTTGCGATAATCTGGCATAACTTTGGACTTATGCCACCAAAAGAGTATGCCGATACGATGATTTTAGCGTGGCTTAGCGAACCAGGAAGTAGCGTTGGAATGGACGCTTTGGCAAAACGGCTTTATGATTATGATACGATTAAATTTGAAAGTGTGGTAAAAAAAGGTGAGAATTTTTCAAATTTAGACATCAAAGAAGCAGCCAAATACGCTAGCGAAGATGCGTGGATAACTTTGAAATTTTACTTTACATATCAAAAAATTTTAGCTACAAAACTGCTTGAGTTAGCAAACGAGCTTGAGTTTCCATTTATAAAAGTGCTTTTAGATATGGAAGAAACCGGCATCGCAATGGACGCAAATGCGCTTAGAAAGATGATAGAGAAACTAGATACAAGTTTAAAAACGCTAACAAATGAAATTTATGAGCTAACAAACGAAAGATTTAACATAAATTCCACAAAACAGCTTGGCGAAGTGCTTTTTGATAGACTTTCGCTTCCATCGCAAAAAAAGACAAAAACAGGCTATAGCACCGATGAAAGCGTGCTTAGTGCGATAGTTGATACTCATCCAGTTATACCAAAACTACTTGAATACCGCGAGCTTTACAAGCTTCAAAGCACATACACTCAGCCGCTTTTAAATTTGGCTTTAAAAGATGAAAAACACCGCATCTACACTAGCTTTTTACAAACAGGAACTGCAACAGGCAGGCTTTCAAGTAAAAATCCAAATTTGCAAAACATCCCAGCGCGCGGTAGTTTGGCAAAGCAGATGAGAGCGTGTTTTGTAGCAAGCGATGGATATAGCTTTGTTGGGCTTGACTACTCGCAAATTGAACTTAGACTACTAGCGCATTTTAGTAAAGATCCTACGCTAATTAAAGCATTTGAAGATGGCGAGGATATCCACGCAAGAACGGCTGTGAGTATATTTGGCGAGAGTAACCCGCAAAACAGAGCTATCGCAAAGAGTATAAATTTTGGACTGATTTATGGTATGGGTTCAAGTAAATTATCACGCGAAATAAATGTCTCAAGAAATGAGGCAAAAGAGTATATAGAGCGCTATTTTGCGGCGTTTTCAACGATAAAAGAGTTTTTAGAAGGGATTAAAACCACTTCAAAAGAGCAAGGCTATACGCAAACTATTTTAGGTAGGCGAAGGTATTTTGACTTTGCAAATGCTAACCCGATGCAGCTTGCGATGTATGAAAGAGAGGCGGTAAATACGGTATTTCAAGGAAGTGCGGCAGATATTATAAAAATGGCAATGGTAAAAATTCAACCACATTTAAATGATGATGCAAGGCTACTTTTACAAATTCACGATGAGTTAATCTTTGAAGTAAAAGATGAAAAAATAGATGAATTTGGTAAATTTGCAAAAGAGACGATGGAGCAAATTTATAAACTAAATGTTTTGCTTATCACAAGCTTAAGTAGTGCGAAAAATTGGGGCGATTTGAAGTAAGAGCAAAGGAAAAAGCGTGAAAATAAAGCCAAATGCCAAAATAGGGCTATTTTATGGAGTTGCCTCGTTTACTATGTGGGGGCTTTTTCCGGTTTACTTTAAGCTTCTTTCAAACGTTGGAGCAACAGAAGGCTTGGCGCATAGGCTTTTTTGGTCGGTTATTTTTTTGTATTTTTTTATAGTTTTTACGCATAAGACAAAAAGCTTAACGCGGATTTTACATAAAAGAAAGCTAGTAAAAAAACTTTTAATCTCAGGAGTTTTTATAACGCTAAATTGGGGAATTTACATTTATGCTGTTTTTAGTAGCCAAATTTTAGAAGCGAGTTTGGGACAACTTATAAACCCGCTTTTCTTTATGTTTTTAGGAGCTATTTTTTTAAAAGAGAGACTAAATTTAGCAGCTAAAATTTCCATTTTTATCGTTTTTGTAGCTATTGCTATCCAAATTTATGCACTTGGTAAAATCCCTTTTATCTCCATCTTTCTTCCAGCGTCCTTTGCTATATATGGGCTTTTAAAAAAACGTCTTCAAATACCGCCGATGGAGGGGCTTTTTATAGAAACTATGATGTTTTTACCACTTACTTTAGGTTATGTTATTTACCTAGAATTTAGCGGCGTTGGCAGTTTTACTCACGGCTATACATGGATTTTGCTTATACTAAGTGGCTTAGTAACGATAGTGCCGATGATAACTTTTAACATAGCAGCCAAACATCTAAGCCTAAGCACTCTTGGTTTTTTACAATATACCACTCCAACTATCGGAGTTTTTTTAGCGGTTTTGGCATATGGCGAGCATCTAAATAACGCTAAGATAGCAAGCTTTATACTTATTTGGATAAGTATAGCTATAGTTAGTTTTGATAGCTACCACAGGCATAAAAAGCACAAACCAAACGCCTAAATTTACTCAATTTTCGTTATATAACTTATTATATAAATATAAATTCACATAAATATATTAATATAAATTTTTAAAGATTGTTTTAAAATTTAAAAAAGTATTAAGAGAATTTAGAATAAAATTATTTCTAACAAGGAGAATATATGAAAAAAATATCACTAGCAATGCTACTAGCCTGTGGCACAATCTTTGCAAGCGAACTTGCCTACCCAAATACAGTAAAATCCCTTTACTTAAACCCAGCCGATAAAAGTCCAGTTGGCAGACTTCTTCCAACAGCTGAAGTTAAAATTTTAGAACATAGTGGGGATTTTGTAAAAATTCAGATACAAGGATACGTTCAAGGCGATAAAACTCAAGCCATTTACTTTTCAAAAGGTCCAAGAATCCTAAATGCTGCATTTAAGAAAAACTCAGGCATAAAGGAGAAAGTTTTAGAAAAAGATGGTGAATATAGCAAAGTAAGCGTTGAGGCTTATACCACAAAAGATGGTTTTGAAAAAGAGTTAAAGCCTATGATGGATAAAGCTTCGGCTTTATTTAGTGAAAATTGTGCGATGTGTCATGCGCTTCATGAAGTCAATGAATACACCGCAAACCAATGGCCAAGCGTGTTTAAATCTATGGTCGATAGAACTGCAATCGATAAAAACGATAGATTTTTAGTCGAACAATACCTTCAAAAAACAACTACCAAAAAATAAGGAGATTAAGATGTCAGATACAAATTTATCAAGAAGAAGCGCTTTAAAAACTATAGGCGCATTAGCTGCTTTACCGCTTTTTATGCAAACAGAGCTTTTTTCTAGTCAAAATGCTAGCAAAGGTTTTACACTAATAACAAATGGCGAAGTTATAACAGCGGCTCACTGGGGCGTTTTAAAGCTTAGTATAAAAGATGGCAAGATAGTAGACTCAAAACCACTATCTAAAACTTCAGATATCAAAAACCCTTTACAAGACTACACAGCAGAGCTAGTTTATGCAAAAGATAGGATTAAATATCCATATGTTAGAAAAAGCTACTTGCAAAATCCAGATGATCCAAAACGCGAGTTAAGAGGCGCTGATGAGTGGGTGAGAGTAGAGTATAAAGACGCTATAAAACTTATAGCAAAAGAGCTTAAAAAAACAAGAAAAGAGCGTGGGGCTGATGGAATTTTTGCTGGAAGTTATGGTTGGAAAAGTTCGGGAAATGTTCAAAACTCAAGAATTCTTCTTCATAGATTTATGAATTTAAGTGGTGGATTTGTTGGAAGTTTGGGGGATTACTCAACTGGAGCAAGTCAGATTATAATGCCTCATGTCGTAGGCTCAATAGAAGTTTATGAGCAACAAACATCATGGCCTTTGATACTTGAGCACTCTGATGTCGTAGTTATATGGGGAGCAAATCCTATAGCAACTTTAAGGATAGCGTGGACAGTTAGCGATGAACAAGGATTTAAGTATTTTGAAGAGCTTAAAAAAAGTGGCAAAAAGCTTATATTTATCGATCCAGTTAAAAACGAAACTTGCCAGTATCTAAACGCGCAGTGGATAGCACCAAACCCAAATACCGATGTTGCTATGATGCTTGGTATGATGTATGAGCTTTATAAAACAAACTCATATAGCAAAGAGTTTTTAGAAAACTACACAACTGGTTTTGATAAATTCTTGCCTTATTTGCTTGGCGATAGCGATAAAACTCCTAAAACTCCAGAGTGGGCGGCTAAAATTTGTGGCGTTGATGCAAAGACTATAAAAACACTAGCCCATACTTTCTATGATAATAAAACTATGATAATGAGCGGTTGGGGTATGCAAAGAGCTCATCATGGCGAGCAACCACACTGGGCGTTAGTTACACTTTGTTCTATGCTAGGACAAATCGGAACTAAAGGTGGTGGATTTGGTTTGAGTTATCACTACAGTAACGGTGGTGTTCCAACAGCAAAAGCTGGCATAGTAGGTGGCATTAGTTCTGGTACTTCAACCGGTGGAACAGGTCAAAGCTGGCTACAAAAATCAGCGCAATTTGCCTTCCCAGTTGCTAGAATCGCAGAAGCCTTGCTAAATCCAGGCAAAACAATCGATCACAATGGTAAAAAAATAACTTATCCAGATATTGATTTTGTATATTGGGTCGGCGGGAATCCATTTGTTCATCATCAAGATACAAACACACTAGTAAAAGCATGGAAAAAACCACGAACAGTTGTCGTAAATGAAATTTACTGGACTCCAACAGCAAGAATGGCAGATATCGTTATGCCAACAACAACAAGCTACGAAAGAGATGATATCTCTATGCTAGGGGATTACTCAAATTTAGGTATAGCGCCGATGAAACAAGCTGTTAAGCCAGTTGGTGAGAGCAAAGATGACTTTGAGATATTTACTGATTTGGCTAAAGAATTTGACATAGAAAAAGAATACACCGAGGGTAAAACTGCGCTTGAGTGGATAGAGCAGTTCTACACAGCAGCTTACGAGCAAGCTAAAAAAATGCAACTTGCAGAGCTAAATGGCGTTGAAATGAAACCATTTAAAGAGTTTTGGACTGAAAACAAACCAGTTTATTTTATGCCAACTCAAGAGAGTGAGGCTTATGTTAGATTTGCCGATTTTATCGAAGATCCTATACTAAATCCACTTGGAACGCCATCTGGACTTATTGAGATTTATTCTGAGACGATTGAGAAGATGAAGTATGATGACTGCCATGCTCACGCTACATGGTTTGAGCCGATTGAGTGGTTGGGTATGAAGGATAAACCAGCGCAGTTTCACATGATAACATCTCACCCAACAGATCGTCTTCACTCACAGCTAAATAACGTATCTTTAAGAGATAAATACGCTGTTGCTGGTCGTGAGCCTATATGGATAAATCCAAAAGATGCAAAAGCAAAAGGCATAAAAGATGGCGATTTGGTTAGGGTATTTAACGCTCGTGGTCAAATTTTAGCCGGAGCGGTTTTAACTGATGATGTTAAAGAGGGCGTTGTTAAGCTTAGCGAGGGAGCGTGGTATGATCCAGCAAATCCAAAAGAGGATAACACGATTTGTAAAAATGGTTCAGCAAACGTGCTAACTATCGATATCCCAACATCAAAACTAGCAAATGGAAACATCTCACATACGCTTTTAGTAAACATAGAAGTTTATAAAGAAAAAGCGCCAGAGCTTAGTATTTTTAAACATCCAGATTTAAAGGCGTAAGCATATAAATTTGCCCTCATTTGGGGGCAAATTTCTTCATATCTAATAGCCAAATTTATCTTTTAAAATCTTTTTATTTTAAAAAAAGTGCGATTAAAATATAAAATTTAACAAAAACCGCAATAAAAATTTTAATAAATTTAGATAAAAGTTTGGATTAAATTTGCGATTTTAGAACTGGTAAAATTTCAAAAAGAGTTAAATTTGACCATTTAAAATGTCTAAATCAAGAAAAAGATATAAATTTAGTTTTTATAAAAAGAAATTAAAGGGATTAAATTTATTGATTTAAATTTAAAGTTATAAATTTAAAAAAGGCGTTCAAAATTTAAACACCTTTATAAATTTAATCTCAAAAAGCTATCTTCATACTAAGAGCCACTATGCACAAAACAAGCGCTAGTGGGACATAGACAAATCTTCCGATGTTATACCACAAATTTCCATAGTGAGTTTTTGAGCCTGTATTTATCTCATCTAGCAATTCACCTTTTTTAAGTATCCAAAACCATGAAATCGCACCGATAACCGCACCAATCGGGATAATATAAATCGAAACATAATCCATCCAAGGACCCCAGCTTGAAATCGCCTCCATATTTACCCCAACTCCAAAACAAATCACACATAAGATGATAAGCATAGGAATTCGTTTGATTTGTGGGAATTTATGCATGATTGACTCAGCGACTGCTTCAAACATATTTTGTAACGATGTAATACCGCCAAAAATCACAGCGGTGAAAAGTATAATAGCAAAAATTTGCCCACCAGGCATATCTTGTAAAATCTTTGGCAATGTTACAAAAAGTAGTTTTGGACCTGCTGCTTGATCCATATGATAAGCAAATACTGCTGGTATCATAACTAACGCTGCAACCATCGCCGCAATCGTATCAAAAAACGCTGTTTTTTTAGCAGAGTCTACAATATCTTCTTTTTTAGATAGATACGCACCATAAACAATCATTCCAGAGCCGGTAATTGAAAGTGAGAAAAACGCTTGCCCCATCGCAGATATCCAAACCATCGGATCTTTAAGCTTGCTCCACTCAGGCGTAAATAAAAATTTATACCCAGCAAACGCCCCATCAAGCGTTGCTACGCGAACTGCTAAGATAGCAAATAGTATAAAAAATAGTGGCATCATGATTTTGTTTGTTTTTTCGATACTTTTTGCACCAAAAAAAAGCGTCAAAAGCGTGCCAACAACGATAATAAAGTGAAATGGCACGACTGAGTAATCACTTAGTGCAAAACTTTCAAACCAAGTGTTTGTATCAACACTCATAAGTGAGCCGGTGAGTGCTTGAAAGAGTGCTTTAAAAACATAAGCGATAATTACAGCATATCCTATGGCGATACACATTGAACCAGCTAGAGGAAGCCAGCCGAGAATTTTGCCAACTTTGCCTAAATTTCGTGATTTCCACGCGTATTCATATGAACCTAGAGTTCCAGTTTTTGCCCTTCTTCCGATGGCGTATTCAGCTGAGAGTGCTACATAAGAAAAAAGCGCTATAAAAAACAGATAAACTATCAAAAATGCCGCCCCACCGTTACTTCCAAGCTTATAAGGAAAGCCCCAAACATTTGCCATGCCAACAGCCGAGCCTACACAAGCGATGATAAAGCCCCAGCGAGTTTTAAAATTTCGTTCCATTTTACTATCCAAATTTGTTTATTAAAAGCTAAATTATACCAAAGTGAACTAATTATTTTATTATATAGCTAAATTTAATACAAATTTACATATATAAGCCATTAAATTTATATAGAATTTAATATAAATTTGCAGTAAGAGAGCTTTATATAAAATAAATATCTCATAACCATATCTTAAAACTAATAAATTTATTTAAGAAAATATGTTAAATTTAGATAAAATAAGTCTTATTAAGCCCATAAATAGGGTAATTTAACTCCTAATTTATATAACGAAAAGTAACACTTCTAATAATTTTTACAATCTGATAATAATTAAGTGCAAACTTTAATTTTAATTTAATAATTATTTTACTATGATTGCCACTACAACATTTTAAGGAGTTAAAAATGACATTGAGTAGAATTTTACTTTGTTCTTCGTTAGTTGCAAGCACAATGTTTGCCCAAAATCTTATCCAAACAGCAAAAGATGCTGGACTTGTAGCTTTACCAGCTGACAAAGCCGAGTTAAACAAGCTTATAGAAGACTCATCGCCTGATTCAAAAGCTTTCCCTACAACAGATAAAAGAGTAGAGCTTGGTAAAAAACTATATTTTGAACCACGAATTTCAAAAAGCGGAATCATCTCTTGTAACACCTGTCACAACCTTGGACTTGGCGGCGTTGATGGCGTTCCAGCTTCAACAGGACATAAATGGACACCAAACCCACATCATATAAATGCTCCAACAGTTTACAACTCAGTATTTAACTCAGTTCAGTTTTGGGATGGTAGAGCAGCTCACTTAGCAGCTCAAGCAGCAGGCCCTATGACAGCAGATCCAGAGATGGCAGCTACTCCAGCTTTAGTTGAAGAAAGACTAAATTCAATGCCAGCTTATGTTAGAATGTTTAAAGACGCTTATGGCGAAGATACTAAAATCACATTTGATTTGATTACAACAACGATAGGAATTTTTGAAAGAACTCTTGTTACTCCATCAAGATTTGATGACTTTTTAAATGGCGATGAAAAAGCGCTTAGCAAAGATGAGAAAAAAGGACTTGAGCTATTTATAAACGAAGGTTGTACAACTTGCCATAATGGCGTAAATTTAGGTGGTACAATGCAACCATTCCAAGTAGCAGCTAAGTATAAATTTGCAGATGTTGGCGACTTTAAAGGTGATGCAAATGGACTTGTTAAAACTCCGATTTTAAGAAACATACACCTTACAGCTCCATACTTCCACAATGGTGCGATTTGGTCGCTAAAAGAGGCCATTAAGACAATGGGAAGCGTTCAACTTGGCATTGACATTACAGATGATAAAGCAGAAAGCATAGCAACTTTCTTTAACTCTTTAACAGGTAGAATGCCAGCTATCACTTATCCGATGTTCCCAGCTTCAACAGACGCTACTCCAAAACCAGAACTTGACTACTAAAACAAATCCTCCTTTTTGGAGGATTTACTTAGGAATTTACGAAAAATAGATAAATTTTGAACTACGCCTTCACTTGGCGGCAAAAGAAAGGCCTACATCTTCAGGGTATTACTTGGGTGTAGGTTTTTTTGTATTATGCTACCACGCTATAGCGAGTATAGACATATTCATAAATCTGCTGACGATAAGAGGAAATGCTAACTTCATCATAACACTCCGGTAAGTCTGCCCAAAGAGTATCCCGAATAAGATTATCAATTTCTGCTTTCGTTTCCTGCTTATCAGTCCAATGGTCGAGTTCCGCAATCTTAGACTTGATTTTCTGCAATAGTGCTGCGGCAACGTCTTTTAGCTTCTTGATATCGTTTTTACTCAAATCATCCCTAAACAGCATATCGTATAGGGATAACTCCTCATCACTAGTGAATCCCTCACGGGTATAACGCTGTTCTTCCTGATCCATCTGATTTGCCAGATCTATTAATTCCATAAAAGTCTTTTCGATGTTGGCACGGTCTTGCTCACTGTTATAATCGGTGATGATTTGCTGATAACGTTCGTAGTAGTTTATCCGGTTTGGATTGGAGAACAGCATCTTATTCAGCTTCTGCTGGATAACGTCTTCCAAATCCTTCATCACTAGATTCTTCTTGTGTACTTTCGCAAACTCCCTGCGCAGCAGATCAAAGTCAATTGCGCTAATGTCAAATCTGCGTGGTTCATCGCATGCCATCAAAGGTGTACGCTGAATTTCTACATATTCACTGATGATTTTATTGATTTCAATCATAAGGTCAGTGGTATTCGTGTGCTTACGTTTCTTCTGCAATTCAGAAAAGATTGCGGCGATAGCGTCGTATTCTTTTCTGGTAGCACCCGTTACATCATCTCGGTCTGTGTATTTCATGAGACGAATAAGTTCTGTTGCATATGTACTGAAAGCTTTTTTATCTTCAACAGTACCGCATACTGCATTGGCAGCATCATTCAAAGATGATAGTTTCATAAAATCATAGGCATCAATCAGTAATTGCAGGGTAAAACCTTTCTCTGACAGGAAGGATTTTGCTTTATCTATCGTGTCTATAATTTGTGATATCAGTTCATCTTTATCAATGGTAGGGTCTGTAACACCATTGCCACCAACATTAGCCGTATAGTCTGCAAGAGCTTTTCTCAGCGCTTTTACAATTCCGATATAATCGACAATTAATCCATTGCTTTTGCCCTCACTGACACGGTTTGCACGGGCAATAGTTTGCATAAGCGTATGCGCCTTTAGCGGCTTGTCCAGATACAAGCAGGACAAACACTTCACATCAAATCCTGTAAGCCACATTGCACAGACAAACACAACACGGAGTGGGTTCTTGGAGTCTTTGAACTCCTTATCCAGTTCACGCTTCTCCATTTTTGCACGATGATATTTGATATCCAAATCCCACTTCTTAAAGGTTTGAATTTCATTCTGTTCCTGGCTGATTACTACCGCCATTTCTGTTTCCTGCATCCACTTGAGTTTACGCTCCAGCTCCAACGCCTCTTGCTGTGTTGCGGTTTTAATTTTGGCTTTCAGATTTTTGATTTCCTCTTTCCAATACTCCTGTACATAATTGTACATACGGATGCAGGTTACTTTATTAAGGCAGACAAACATTGCCTTGCCGCTCGTCCATAAATCAGAGTAATGATTGGCAAAATCATGGGCAATGGATTTCAGTCTTGGTTCAGCAGTGAGTAAATGAATTTCTTTTGCGAATTCCGCCTCAAGTTTATATTGCTGGTCAACGTCCAAATCTGCACTTTCAATAGCGTCAAGAATTTTATCGGAGATTTCCGGATTGTGCAGGTCAAGAATTTTCTCGCCGCGATTTTCATAATAAAGCGGAACAGTCGCGCCATCTTCAACCGCACGTTTGAAATCATATACAGAAACGTAACCACCAAAGGTACGCGCGGTAATATTGTCACTGGATAATAGCGGTGTCCCGGTAAATCCGATACGCGCGGCAGTAGGTAGTAATTTCACCATATTATCAGCAAAGATTCCATACTGGCTGCGGTGTGCTTCATCGGACATAACGATAATGTCATGATCCGGGTAAATTGCTTCTTTGTTAGGTTTATTAAATTTCTGAATCAGTGTAAAGATGAAGCTGGGATTTCCCTGCAGCTTTTTTACAAGGTCATCGCCACTCGAGGTAATAAACTGCGATGCCTTTATGTTTTTACCCAGCAAACCGCAGTTTTCAAAGGTATCACTAATTTGTGAATTTAATTCTTCGCGGTCAGTCAAGACGACAAAGGTCGGCGAACCTTTAAACTTCCTGCGTATTTTCTGTGCAAGAAATACCATAGAGTAACTCTTGCCTGAACCTTGTGTATGCCAAAAAACACCAAGCTTACCGTCAGTCAGTTTTCTTGTTGCGTACGCTTTCATTGCTTCGTTTACACCAAGGTATTGATGGTTACGAGCAAGAATTTTTGCTGTATATCCGTTTGAATGGTCAAACAGAATAAAATTCTCAAACAGATCAAGAAAGTTCTCTTTTTTACAGATACCGCGGAGCATTGTTTCAAGAGCAACGCAACCTTGCTCTTCCTCGGCAAGACGTTTCCATTCGTGGAAGAACTCGTATTTGCTGCCAAGCGTTCCGACCTTTGCCTCTGTTCCGTTGGAAAGCATCAGAAAGGCATTGTAATAGAACAAATGCGGAATCGTATCCTGATAGTCGGTGTAGTTGTCATCATAGGCATTTTGCACATCCACGGTGTTTTTCTTCAATTCCACAAATAAAAGCGGTACACCATTTACAAATCCGACAATATCAGTACGGCGCCGGTATAAATCACCGTGTATTTTTAATTCTTTAATAGCAAGAAAATGATTGTTGTCAGGATTTTGGAAATCAATAACCGTAGCTTTCTTTGTTTCATTCTGACCATTCGGTTTTTTCACGGTAACAGGAATGCCGTCACGAATAAGGAAATACTTCTCCTCGTTTACCTGTAGCAAAGAAGATGTGGAGAGTCGGTTTTCCAGCACTTTCTGTGCTTCTAACATCTGTGTGTCGTTTATCCACGGATTAAGTTTCTTCAATGCTTTTTGAAAGTAGCGGACAAGTAGAATCTCATGATAGTTGGTTCTTCCGAAAGAACCGTCTTTACCTAACACTTCTGTATTATAGGCAAACTCCACATCCCATCCTAATTCATTGTGAAGCAGATTTCCGGCACTTTCCTGCACAAGGATATTTTCAGAATAATCGTAGCTCATATGACTGCACCTCCTCACACTGGATTTTTGTTTTCTAAAATTAAAGTAGATATTTCATTTGCAATTTCTTCAATCGTATCAACAGCTGTATTTCTGGCTAATTTATCAGCCAAAGATGGGCTGTAATCTATAACTTCTCTCTTAGTTATGTTATGCCAAATTGGCAATACAATTTGTTCTCCCGAAACAGCTTTAGTAATAATTCCATCGAGTTCATAATTTGTCCATCCTTTTTTTATGAAATCTCGCGACACAACAACAATACCAAAACGACTATTTGCTAATCCTTTATCGATTTTTCTACGTAAGCTATCACCAATTCTTAATTCAAATTCATCATACCATACGGATACTCCTTTATTTATCAAAGCATTTGCAAGTGGACGAACGACTTCATCCTTATCTTCAGACGCGTGAGAAATAAACACATCATATTGTGGCTCTATTCCTGCATCTTCGTTTAAAATAAATCCTGTATTATGAACCAGTGATGGTATTTCTGATAAAGGTCTTTGCTTTATAGTAGGAAGCGCTTGTGGCAATACTCGTGCTGAAGATCTCACACGTCCTACCAAACCTCTCATATCTATGGCAAGATACCAGTGTCCTGAATGTGTCGTTGCTAATCTAATGGGTGATTGCTTTGCCAATCCGCCCACATAACGGTATCGTCTTCCATTTTTATAATTATTAAAATTTGAACTATCCATCAATTGAACATTTGCAGCACTACCTTGTAATGTAATTTCAACTATTCGTCCCTTTTCCAACTGTCCGAAATCATATTTTGTAAATTCCATTTCTATACCTCCAATTCACCACTCATTAGCTTCGGAAGTAATCTATCACGAGCCTGAGTTAGCTTGTTAATTGCAACACTTAAATTAAATATAATTTCAAATATTGGTTTACAGAAATCATTAAAAGACTTGCATATATCCTCTGTAGGATATAAAACTTGGATATTTGAAAACTTTGTCTTGTTTACATTTGTCATTGTTGCGCCATTGCTACCAACACCATCAAGTAATGATTTAATTAATTTCATTGCTGAATAGAAAAAGTATAAATCATTTTCATCATTCAATATAACGGAATTAATCTGTTGATTAGTTTGGCATGGCTCAACGGTAATACAAACCAATCCTACTGTAGCAATGCACGATACAATAACACTGTTCTTTGGAAGGAACTTATTCTTTTGCGTATTCGCACCCTGTGTTGATAAATATTTTTCTGTTTTTATGGGGAAAACATTACCATGCATATCCGGTATTGTTACAAATGGAATACTTCCACCATAATACTCTGATTTTGCAGTAGAAGGTGTTTTCCCAGTAATAACATCTCCGAAATCACTTACAGAACGTGTTATCCATCCCTCCGGCAGGCCATCAATCACAGGCACATCCTCATATCCCGGGAAGTGCAAATCCACAAACCACTCTTTATAAAGTCGCTGTGCAGCCTCTTCAAGAAGTTTGATTTGCTTTTGGTTGTTTTCAATTAGGTTGTCATATGCAGATAAAATGTTTGCGATTTTTTCCTGAGTTGGTTCATCCGGAATATTTATTTCCAGTGAGCCTATTTGTTTTAAATTTATGTTAGGCTGTGCCGATTGACTCTGAACAGCATTTATAGTTTTTACAACCTCCGGAATATTTAAATAATAATATACAAACTCATTGTTACATTTCTTTTGATCAATTCTTAACAGTGCAGTTGCTTGGTTTGTATTAGCAGGAACATCTTCGGATCTTAATATAGCGGTTTTACCCAAATACGCTCCTGCCATAGATAAAAGGATATCTCCTTCTTTTAACTGTGAACGTTTCAATTTTTTGTGCGTTTCTTCTGAAATGTGCAAAAAATCCCCAACAACATATTTTGAAGATGTTAGCATCTCAGATCGTATATAGTTAATTCCAGAGTTGACAAATTTTTCTCCAATATTTGAAGGTGTTGTACCTTTTGTTATAACAAAACACAAATCACTCAATTTTACTTTTTCCCAACTCATAGCTCCATCTCCTTCATATTCTGTGAGATGGCATCCATCAAGTCATTAGATTCTGCTTGTAATGAAAGCAGTTCCCGGTGTATCTCCGCCATACGTTCTTCAAAATCCACACCGTCGTCGAGGGCAGCTGCAACACCAACATACGCACCCGGAGTAAGTGAGTATCCTTTTTCTTTGATTTCGTTTCTGTTTGCAACTTTGCAAAGACCAAGAATATCGGCATATACGCCATCACCAAATTTCTCATATAACCAATTTGCTTCTTTTGCAACGGTGAGTATATCTGTTAATTCTTCAAGTTTTGTATCATACTCTACTTGAGTTTTCTTTTTATCTTTTTTTTCTGCGTTTTCGACAGCCTTTTTAGCTTCCGCACGAAGTGCTTTTACTTTATCTGAAAGCTCGCGCACCTGCTTGTCAAATGGCTTTTTACTGTCAAGGGCGGTGTGATATTCGGTAAGTAATTTCTTATATTTTTTAGTTTCTCCGCGATAGAGCCATACGATGGCATTCAAATTTTTTAACTGCCACTCTGACCATTCATTAAGAGTGCGGTCTACAACGGTGTAATAATTTCTTGCATCAATGAACAGAACTTTATCTTTAATTTCTTTTGACTTTCCTTTATCAAAGAACCACAAAGAACAAGGCAGACTCTTTGTATAGAAAAAGTTGTTGCTGACACTAATCATGGCATCTACATGACCTGTTTTAATCAGGCTTTCTCTGATATCTTTATCCTTGCCTTGACTATCCGTAGCAGAGGACGCCATAACAAAACCTGCACGACCATGATCGTTCAGATAACTGTAAAAATAAGAAATCCACAGGTAATTACCGTTTCCTATTTCTTTTTTCGCATTAACACTTGGCATACCAAAAGGAAGTCTTTTTGCATTTTCGCAAGACTCCGATTTTACCTTATCAACATTAAAAGGTGGATTAGCCATTACATAATCACAGCTACCATTTAAATTGTGAGCATCATGATAGAACGTGTTTGCTTCATCCCCGGATTTAATAACGCCGGTCAATCCGTGAACAGCCATATTCATTAGGCACAGCTGTGCGTTGTATTCTACTTTTTCTTGCCCATAGAATGTCATGGCACTGTTGGCATTCATGCCGGATTGATTTACAAAATCACCACTTTGAATGAACATACCGCCAGAACCACAAGCGGGATCAAGTAACACGCCACTCTTTGGTTCGATGATATTAACAATCATTTTAACTAATGATTTAGGTGTAAAGAACACACCGTCATCAGAGGCGATATTCTTCGCAAACTTATTCAGGAAATACTCATAAATCCGACCTACGATATCTCCGCCAACTTCATCAAGGGAATTGTTGTTGAATATTCGAAGCAGTTCAGATAGTATCTCGTCAGAAAAATCCGTATAACTATTAGGAAGAACACCTGTCAGCTGTTCGCTTTGGCTCTCAATCAACTGCATGGCATTATTTACTATTTCGCCAAGACTGGTCATGATGTGTCCGGCTTTATTTTTAAGTTTTGCCGCTTTGACGTCCTCCGGCAAATTCAGCAGATAATCGTACTGGGCCTCTTTTGGAAGGAAGAGTGCACTTTTAGCGGCGAAATCACTTGCTTCAACTGGTATGACTCTGCCTCCACGGGAAGGTCTGTTCTTAAGAATTTCTTCTTCGACTTTTTTATACCTGCTATACGCATAACGCAAAAAGATAAGTCCCAATACAGGCATGCAATATTGATTGGATGTAAGCTTTGAACCAGCACGCAATAAATCTGCTGACTCCCACAGTTCTGCTTCAAGTTTTCTTATGTTAATCATTTTTCTTATCCTCATCATTATGTATTTATGGTAACTTCCCTGCTTGCTCTGCAATTTTCTTTTCTTGTGATTTTACCCGTCGCTCTAATTTTTTTATATCTTCAGAAGGAGGTAAATTTTCTGGTTTAATTCCACGTTGTTCCAGCATATCTCGAACAGAATGGTTATTTTGAATATGCTCCTCGGTAATTGAAGGCTCTCCTTGTAAATCCTTTTCTTCAACATTATAATTTGTCATCTCTGCAGCAAGGTTTTTTGCTGCAATTGTAAGTGTTGGCAAAAAATCCGCCAAAGGTCGATTATCTTTTACACCAAGCCGTTTTTTCATTTCCTGTGTAGAATAACCTCCGAAAAGCGCTTTATCCCCTTTGGAACGAATACGTCCAAAGCCTGCGTCATCTACACCACGTTCGTATATGTTTTGGGATAGTCGTTTTTCGGATTCGCGTAGTCTACCACGAGCCTCTGTACGTTCGATCAAAGCAATACGTTCTTCGATTAGTTCCTGCTTTCTTGTCTGTACCGCAAAATAGCTTTGTGCAAAAGCAATTTCCCCTTTTTTAGGGTCTCCATTTTGAGCAATTAAATAGCAAGCATATCGAGTAAGCATGTAATCTTTAATATTTCTCTTTGCGCCACTACCTAGTTCAACCATTTTCGTGACCTCACGAAAATGGTCTGTTACGTTCACACCAGAAGTATCACACGATTCCATTGCACGACAGACTGCCTTATCAAAGTTTTCCCAACGTTCATAACCAAGTAGAATCATTAACTCACGAGCATACCAAAACTCAATATCAATATCCTTATCATTGTGAATTATTCTGTCATATTGCTGACGAATTTGTTCGATTTTTCTTTTATCCATTTTTTTTGTTCCCTGTCTTATAGTTTAGCCATGCTTCTTCAATCGCAGAAAAATCCACATCATGCTTGAGACAAAATTCTTTAATATTTTTCATTGCGTTAAGGTTGGGTTTAGCTTTACCGCCTTCCCAGCGGTTTACAGTCGAAAAAGCCACACCGATTTCTTTCGCAAAATCCTCTTGTGTTATAAATAGATGTTGTCTTACTCTTTTAATTTCTTCTGGGAAATTCATATTGTATCTCCTTAGCAAATACATTTCAACAATATAGCGTTATCATAGCATAATTTTATAAATATTTCTACTAAACAGCCGACTGTGGCTGCTTATTTTTGCCTATAACTCAAAGCATTCAGAAACTCTAGGGATATCTTCTTAAATCACCCCTTAAAAAATCAAGAGGACAAATATCCGTGATTTTTTCGTAGTAACTGTCCTTTGAAAGATAGGAAGAAAGAATCCGCTCAACTTGCGGATGTATCTCCAGTGGGAAATTGAAAAAAAGAAATTCCCGCCCAAATCAAGAGTTTGTGTCCATAAGAAGTTGAAAAAGTTTCGTCAATGAAACGCATTCATCTCCATTGATAAGTGTAAGGAAATATTTCTTCCGAAATTTGGGGCTTTCTTTCTGATGAGAGCGTTGTAGAAAAAGCCATGAATGTCATAAACTGTGGGAAGTTTTACAGACTGTGGCAATAAGTTATATCGAGTTTGTGGTAAGTGTTGGAAATATGATAAAGAATATTATTGTATATGTGCCACCTATCGCAAACTGCAGTTCTCGGCAAATCAGAAATATGATAGTAGAGCAACTGCTATTACGGGATTTATAGCGCGTGAGCGCATTTGCAAGGAAGCATTAAGATGAGTTTTTGTAGCTTATTATAAGCAATTCAGAAAAGGAATTAAACGAGGAGCTAAAAGACAGCCGCAAGAAATATAAACAAGCAAAGGCTCATATCAGTAAGTTGGATACTATTTTATTATTCAAATACTCTATGAAGACAATGTTGAGGTAAAATTAGCGATGAACATTTCATAAAATGTCAGCTGCATACGAAGTGGACAAAAAGAACTTAATGCCTATGTGGCTATTTTGCAGGACTTCATTAACCATGCAAAAGAAAAACAACTCAACGCTGAACACTTTATATCGTTGGTGAGGAAGTAGACAGACATTAAGGAATTGGATATTGAGATTATTCGAAAGTTTGTTGGTAAGATTATAATGTTCAAAGTAGAAAAGGTCGATAGTCGCAGGACGCAGTTGTATCTAGATAATCTATAGCTGTATTAAACCAGTGAACTTACAGAAAAGCGTGAAAAAATGGCATAGCCTATATTCACGACTATGCCGAATTGTTTAAGGGAATAAAATCCCTTAGCGAGTTACCCTTTTTGGAGGATTTTATCTTTTTATAAAAAATTTCTAAATTTAAACACTAAATTTGCAGTTTTTTTCAAAATTTATGTTAATCTTACAAGATATTTTTTAAAAGGTTAAAATTTGAGTAGTAAATTTTCAAAAATAGGTTTTATATTAGCTGTTGCAGGAAGTGCGGTTGGGCTTGGAAATGCGTGGAAATTTCCGTATATGGTTGGAGAAAATGGCGGAAGCGCCTTTGTTATTTTATACTTACTTATAACGCTTACGATAGGAATTTCTATATTTTTTGCTGAAATTTCCATAGGAAAACTTTCAGAATCAGACCCAGTAACTGCGTATGAAGGACTAGCTAAAAAACATAAAAATATATGGAAACTAGCCGGTTTTGCCTCTATCGGCGCACTTTTAATCATCTCATTTTATATGGTGATAATCGGCTGGATTATGAAATACACCATCTTGCTAGCTACAAATTTACCAAAAAACATAGAAGAATCAACGCAAGTTTTTACTAGCTTTGTTAGCTCAGATATCTTAGGGCAGATTTTTTACTTTAGCATATCTTTTGTTTTTTGTTTTTTTGTCGTATCAAGAGGGATTAAAAACGGAATTGAACGACTAAATGTCTGGATGATGCCAGCTCTTGGAATTTTGCTTTTGATTATGCTTGGCTTTTCTTTTACGATGGATGGGTTTTCTAAGTCTGTGGAGTTTTTGTTTGTGCCTGATTTTTCTAAAATCACACTTAGAGTTTTGCTTGATGCCATTGGGCTTAGCTTTTTTACCCTATCTTTGGGAGTTTGTACCATCATCGCATACTCAGCAAGCTTGCCAGATAACACAGATATAGTTAAATCTTCTGTTATAATCATACTTATAAATGTTGCGATTGCTTTGGTTATGGGGTTGATTGTCTTTACATTTGTTTTTGAATTTGGCTCACAACCATCACAAGGGCCAGGCTTAGTTTTTATCTCTCTTCCGACACTTTTTTATCAGCTTGGAATTCTTGGAAATGTTTTAGCGGTGATGTTTTTTATAGCTTTGATTTTTGCAGGGCTTACATCGGCAGTTTCGATGCTAGAGCCATTTGCTTCCTATCTTATAGGAAGGCATAATTTTTCAAGAAAAAAAGCTTTAGGCGTTATTGGAGTTTTTGTCTATATAGCTGGTGTGCTGTCGCTTCTATCGCAGACTAAGGACTTTGGCGCTAGTTTGACATTTTTTGGAAAAGACTTTTTTTCTATACTTGATTATACGAGTTCAAATTTAATCATGCCGATTTCTGGGATTATAACTTCGATTTTTGTGGGATATTTTATAGATAAAAACAAAGTTTATACTCTTTTTGCACCATATATGAGTCAAAAACTTATAAATATATGGTTTTTTATGCTTAAATTTGTAGCTCCGATTTGTTTGATTATCATTATGATAAGGCAGATTATATAAGTTTAAATTTGCCATTTTAAATGGCAAATTTAGCTCTACATACAGCTATTTACAGCCTCTTTTAAGTTTTGCACGTATCCGTTTTGATCTGTGATTAACGCTCTTTCACAGCACTCTTGCTCAGGAATGGTTTCACATGTGTTTTGATCACATCTTTCTATATATTTGCCAGTTGCCTTGCAGTTTTGCCATACATATACTTGATTTCCAGCCGAGTTTGTTCTAGTCAAATCAGGCTCACCCCATGTGTTTATAACTGTGTTTATGTGAAAATTTTGGCTGCTGTTTTGTTGAGTTTGCTGCATTGTTGGTTGGGTTTTGTCAGTTTGACTACCTTGTATAGGCGTTTTTCCTAAATTCCAATTTGACGCGCTGCATCCAGCAAACAAAACTGCCACAGCTACTGCAAATAGATAAATTTTACTCATCTTTACTCCTTAAATTTAGAGGTTTTAAATATTTTTAGCATTATAACCAAATTTTTTACAAGAAATCAAAGCGAAATATCTTTTTTAAAATAAATTTAGTATAAGAAAGAATAAGAAGAAAAACTAAAAATAAATTTAGTTTAAGTTATAAAAAAGCTTCCGTTAAATAAAATTTTAGTATTATAACAGAACACTTTATAAGGGGGATTCTTTAGATGAAAAAATATCTTTTATTATTTTTTGTTATTTTTAGCGTTGTTAGCTTTGGCGGTGATATCGATGAACAAATTTTAGCTAAAGCCAAAAGAAGCAAACTTATACCTATACCAACAGACCCACAAAAGCAACTCGAGCTTGTTAAAAATAAGTATATCAAATCAGCAACCTTGCCATTAAACGTTGCAACTATCGAACTTGGCAAAGAGCTATGGTTTGATCCTAGACTTTCAAGCACCGGTCAAGTATCTTGTAACACCTGTCATGATCTTAACACTTATGGAGTTGATGGGCTTGAAGTAGCAGTTGGCGTTGATGGGCAGCTAAACCCAAATGGCGTAAACTCACCAACAGTTTATAACTCTATCTTTAACCAAACTCAGTTTTGGAATGGGCGAGCTAAAACCTTAGCCGAGCAAGCAGGTGGCCCACTAACAGCACCATTTGAGATGAACTCAACACCGCAAAGCGTTGAAAAAGTGGTAAATTCTATAAAAGGATACAAAGACTCTTTTGAACAAATCGCACCAGGCAGAAAGATAGACTTTGATTTAGTATCTGAAGCGATTGCGATTTTTGAAGCTACTTTGATAACAACTTCAAGATATGATGAGTATTTAGAAGGAAATTTAAATGCTTTAACTCATGAAGAAAAAGAGGGATTTTTAACATTTTTAAACCTTGGTTGTGCTATTTGTCATAATGGCATAAATTTAGGCGGAAGCATGCAGATTTTTGAACTTGCCGCACCATTTGATAGAAGAGATATAGGCGTGCTTCAAAAAGATAGCTTTGGAAGAACAAAAGTTCCAACTTTAAGAAACATAACTCAAACTTATCCGTATTTTCACAACGGAGCCGTTGTTGATATCGAAGATGCGGTAACAACTATGGGAAAAGTTCAGCTTGGAATCACAGTAGATAAAGCAGATATAGAAAAAATTAATAAATTTTTTCAAACACTTGATGGAAAACCACCTTACATAGAGATGCCAAAACTACCAAAATAATATAATATAGGGTTTTGCTATTTTGCAATACCCTATAAGTTTTATTTAATCAAATTTTAGGTAGAATACTCGATTCGGGCCATTTAAGCTTTTAAATCTCTAAATTTAGAGTGCTTAGTGGTTACTTACCATAAAAAGGACAGTTTGATGTATGCTATTATCAAACACAGCGGCAAACAGTATAAAGTTAGTGAAGGTGACTATCTAAATTTAGACAGATTTGAAGCTGAAAAAAAAGAAACTGTAGAAGTTACTGAAGTTTTAGCAGTAAACGATGGCAGTTTAAAGGTAGGCGCACCGTTCGTTGAGGGTGCAAAGGTTGTCTTAGAAGTTGTGACACTAGGTAAAGATAAAAAAGTCGTTATCTATAAAAAACGCAGAAGAAAAGACTCAAAATTAAAACGCGGTTTTAGAAGAGAATTTACTCGCGTTAAAGTTACAAGTATAAAAGCCTAAGGAGTAAAGTATGGCACACAAAAAAGGTCAAGGTTCAACCCAAAATAACCGCGATTCCATCGGTCGCCGCCTAGGTGTTAAAAAATTTGGTGGTGAGTTTGTTAGAGCAGGTAACATCATAATCCGCCAAAGAGGAACTGTAACACACGTTGGTAACAACGTTGGTATAGGCAAAGATCATACTATATTTGCTCTTGTTGATGGTTTCGTTAAATTTGAAAGATTTGATAAAACTAGAAAACAAGTTTCTGTTTACCCGGCATAAATTTTTTGGCTTGTAGAAATATAAGCCAACCCCCCCCCATTTTCTAAACAAATATAAATTTATCTTATATATATTTTTTAAATTTTATCACCGTTTATCTACCTAGTTTTCTTCATTTCTTTCAAAATTTTTCTTGATTTTTAAGTTATTTTAGCATTAATAGTTATTATGTTTATTTATAAATAGTAAATAAAGCTTTTATTAATTAAAATATAAATAAATTTTTTTATCTTAATTTTAAGAAATTATTGATATAATTACAAGTTGAAATTTTATAAAAAGGATGTTTAGTGAAAAAAATATTAACTATTATTTTGCTATCTGCTATATTTGTTTTTGGCAATGATTTAGCTACTATACAAAAAACTAAAACCATAAGAATAGGCGTGCGTCTTGCTCAGCCGCCATTTTCACAGCTTAATGATAGCAAGGAATTTGTTGGTTTTGAGGTGGAGTTGGCTAAAAAAATTGGTGAAGATATTGTTGGTAAAGATGGTAAGGTTGAGCTTATAGGTGTAAATGCTGGAGATAGAATCCCATTTTTAAATGAGAATAAAGCTGATTTGATGATTGCAAACTTTTCAAAGACCCCAGAGCGTGAAAAGCAAGTTTTGTTCTCTATGCCTTATCTTACAAATAACACGGCAGTCGTTAGCAAAAAAAGTTCAGGTATAAAACGCGTTGCAGATCTTTACAACGTGAAAGTTTTAGTCATACCAAACACAACTACTGATGAGTGGATACAGAAAAAAGGTGGCTTTAATATCGTGTATTGCTCAAATACAAAAGATTGTTTTGATAAGTTACAAAGTGGTGAGGGTGATGCGTATATCCATACAAACATCTTGCTTGCTTACCTTCCGCTAATCGATAGTTCGCTTGAGCTTTCTATCAAAGTTGTTGGCGAACTTGAGTTTATCGGCGCAGCAGTTGCAAAAGGAAATGATGACTTAATGCAAGCGGTAAATAACCAAATTCTTGAGCTTAGTAAAAATGGATTTTTCAAACAAGCATATAACGATACTCTAAATCCATTTTATAAAGGTACAATAGATAAAAAATATCTTTTGTTGGACGATCTTTATAATTTCTTTAACTAATTTAACTCAACAGTGCCGCTAAATTTGGCGTTTGCGATGATTGGTTAGAAAGCTTTCTTAGCTCTTATTTAAAATCGGCTCTATTTTGTATAAAATTTAGCCGATTTTACTACTAAAACTCTATATATTTTTCAAAACTTTGTACGACAAAGCAGATTTTAAGACTAATAGATTTTGAAAACAAACCTTTTTTTGTTTAGAAATTTCTAAAATAAATATTTTTACAAGTATAATTTAAAGATATTAGATAAAATTGATTTTGTATTTTAAGATGATGTTTTATCTGCATCAAGATAACAAAACTAAATTTAAAATACTTATATAAATTTGTATAAGTATTTTAAATTTATAAAACGATAAAAGGAAAAAAGATGTTAAATTTAGCAAAAAATTGCGTGGTGTTTACCTATCCGAAAATGGGAAAAAGCGGGAAGTTTTTACCAGATGAGTTAAAAGATTTAGACGGCTTAACAGGTTGTACGATGCAGTGTAAGGCTTATCAAGAAAACTTAAATTTAATACAAAATCTAGGCTACAAACTCATAGCTATCGGCTCTCAAAGCAAAGAAGATATGAATGAGTTTATAACTTCACTCGGACTTGGTTTTGAAGTTATAAGCGATGTTGATTTTAAATTTGAAAAAGAGCTTGAGCTAAAGACTTTTTCAACAGATGATGGCAAAAAGTTTTATCACAGACAGACTTTGATATTTAAAGATGGCAAGCTTGTAAAACGTTTCGATTTTGTAGCTAATCCACAAGATGATGTGAAAAATGTGATGGAAATTTTAAAAAACTTAAGCTAAATTTAAAGCTTAAAATAAGATGAAATTTTGTCTAAATTTAGCTTATGCGCAAATTTCAGCTAGTTTTGATATAATCAGCAAAAATTTATAAGGTAGAAAATGTTTGTTGATAGTGTTAAATTTAGCGTCCAATCAGGCAAGGGTGGCGCAGGATGCGTGAGTTTTAGAAGAGAAAAATTTGTCATTCTTGGCGGACCTGATGGCGGAGATGGCGGAGATGGCGGGAATGTATATTTTTTAGTTGATAACAACACTCATACGCTGGCTAACTATAAGGGAAGAAAACTTCTAAAAGCACAAAATGGCGCAGGCGGAATGGGCAAAAGAATGAGCGGTAAAAAGGGTGAAGATTTAGTCTTAGTAGTGCCACCAGGAACGGCTGTTTATGATAATGCAAGTGGCGAGTTGTTGCTTGATTTGACAAGTGAGGGGCAAAAAGAGCTTTTGTTAAAAGGCGGAAAAGGCGGGCTTGGAAACACCCACTTTAAAAACTCGGTAAATCAAAGACCAGATTACGCTCAGCCTGGGCTTTTAGGCGAGAGTTTAAGCCTTAGACTTGAGTTAAAACTAATAGCCGATGTTGGACTTGTTGGCTTTCCAAACGTTGGTAAATCAACGCTTATATCAACTATCTCAAACGCAAAACCTGAGATTGCAAACTATGAATTTACAACTCTTACTCCAAAACTTGGCATGGTTGAAGTAGATGAGTTTTCAAGTTTTATAATGGCAGATATCCCAGGGATTATCGAGGGTGCAAGCGATGGCAAGGGGCTTGGAATACAGTTTTTAAAGCATATAGAAAGAACAGAAATTTTGTTATATGTGCTTGATAGCATAAATTACAGAAGTTTAGATGAGCAGTTTATCACGCTTAAAGAAGAGACTAAAAAATTCTCACCAAATTTAGCAAATTCTAAATTTGCTATAGCTATAACCAAAATCGATGCGTGCGAAAATTTAGATAAAATTTATGATGAGTTTTTAGCCAAATTTGGCTTTGAAAAAAAACAGAATTTAGATGAATTTGACGCTTTAAAACCATACTTCGTACTTCCAATCTCAAGCGCAACAAACCAAAATATAAAAGAGCTTAAATTTAATATTTTAGAGCTTATAAAAGACAAAAACAGAGGCTAAAATGAAACGCGTTGTTGTAAAAGTCGGTTCTCATATTATAAGCGATGAGGGTAAAATCAGCGAAGAAAGAATGCAAAGACTTTGTGAATTTCTATCTGATTTGATGGAAAAATATGAGGTTATTTTAGTAAGTTCTGGTGCGATAAGTGCTGGAATGTGTAGGGTTGATATCAAAAAAGAGGGCGTTGTAAATCGCCAGATGTTAGCTGCAATCGGACAGCCGTTTTTGATGGAAAATTACGATAGGATTATGTCAAATTTAGGTAAAAATGTTGCTCAAGTTTTACTAACTGCTGGAGATTTTGACTCAAGAAAACGCACAAACCACGCTAAAAACGTCATCGACGCGCTTTGTGAGAGAAAAATTTTGCCCATTATAAATGAAAATGATGCAACCGGCATAGAAGAGATACTTTTTGGTGATAATGACCGCTTAAGCGCCGGAGTAGCGCACTACTTTAATGCCGATATTTTAGTTATTTTAAGCGATATTGATGGATACTACGACGCTGATCCTCGTGCAAACAAAAATGCTAAAATCATACCTCTTATAAGCTTTTTAAGCCAAGATGAGCTAAACCAAAAGCCAAGTGCGGGCAGTCAGTTTGGCACTGGCGGGATAGTAACTAAGCTAAAAGCGGCAAATTTTTTACTTGAAAATAACAAAGCGATGTTTTTAGCAAGTGGATTTGAGCTAGAAGTGGCTAGGAAATTTTTACTTCAAAACAAGCAAGTTGGCGGAACATTGTTTAAAAAAGAAATTTGTAAAGAGGTGATGGGTTGAAAATCGTATTTATGGGAACTCCAGAGTATGCAACTGTGATTTTAAAAAAGCTTTTAGAAGCTGGTTTTGATGTTGTTGGTGTGTTTACTCAGCCCGATAAACCAGTTGGCAGAAAGCAGGTTCTAACGCCACCAGATGTGAAAAATTTCATCATAGAAAATAACATTAAAACGCAAATTTTCCAGCCACAAACTTTAAAAAATAGCGAAATTCATAAAAGTATAGAAGCGCTTAAGCCTGATTTTATCGTAGTTGCTGCATATGGACAAATTTTACCTAAAGAAATTTTACAAATCGCACCTTGTATAAATCTTCACGCTTCTATTTTGCCAGAATTTAGAGGTGCTAGTCCGATTCAAAGTGCGATTTTAGCGGGCGATACGCTCGGTGGAGTTAGCGCTATGAGAATGGGCGAGGGGCTTGATGATGGAGAAATGCTAGGATTTTCGTTTATGGGTATTAGCTCTTTAAACTCACAAGAGCTTTTTTTAAAATTTGCAACTCTTGGGGCAAATTTAGCTATAAAAGTTTTAAATAACTTTAGCCAAATCAATCCCATCGCTCAAATTCACGCACTTTCATCAAAATGCACAAAGATAAAAAAAGAAGATGGGTTAATTAAATTTAGTGATAGCGTTGATGAAGTGATGCGTAAATTTAGAGCTTTTTTCCCATGGCCTGGAGTTTTTTTAGAAAATGGAATCAAACTTTTAGATATCAAAATTTACTCAAATTTAAGTAGCGAAAATTTAGGAAAAATTATAAATATAGATAAAAACAGCTTTATTTTACAATTTCAAGATGGACAAATAGAAGTTCTAAAACTTCAAGAAGTCGGTAAAAAGGCAGTTTTAGCAAAAGATTTTATAAATGGAAAAAGGCTGGGTGTTGATGATAGAATTTGTTGATGAGTGCTCTTCTACACAAAAAGAGATAATCGAAGGTCTTAAAAACTCGGTTATAAAACCACCCTATTGTCTAGTAGCAAAACGCCAAAATGGCGGAGTTGGAAGTAGGGGAAGTGAATGGGAGAGCGAGGAAGGAAATTTGTATTTTTCTTTTTGTATAGATGAGAGAGAAATTCCATCAGATGTGCCACTTTCTTCAATGAGTATATATTTTGCTTTTTTGATGAAAGAGCATATAGCGAGTTTGGGTTCAAATTTGTGGCTTAAATGGCCAAACGATTTTTATGTTGAAGACAAAAAAATCGGAGGGGTTATCACAACAAAAATAAAAAATAGTTATGTTTGTGGTATGGGGATAAATATAGCCAAAAGCCCCGATTATGCAGGCGTTCTTGATATCCAAATCTCTGCGAATTCCTTAGTTTTGGGATTTGTGGAGTTATTAAAAAATAAAATTTCATGGAAGCAGATTTTTAGTAAATTTTTGTTAGAATTCGAAAAATCGAAAAATTTTACTTCACATATAAATAACGAAAAGATATCGTTGCACAGCGCAACTCTTTGTGAAGATGGTTCTATTTTTATAAACAACAAAAAGGTATATGGGTTAAGATGAGTGAAATAATAACAATCGCCAACCAAAAAGGCGGAGTTGGCAAAACAACAACAGCTGTAAATTTAGCAGCGTCTTTGGCTACACTTGGCAAAAAAGTGCTTTTAATCGACGTCGATCCGCAGGCAAACGCCACCACAGGGCTTGGGTTTAACAGAAATGATTATGAGTTTAATATATATCATGTATTAACAGGGCGTAAAAAACTATCACAAGTTATACTAAAAACTGAGATAAAAACTCTTTTTATAGCTCCTTCAAACATCGGTTTAGTCGGTATAGAACAGGAATTTTCAGAGCAAGAAGAGGACTTTAAACTAGTTCTTAAAAAGAAAATTGCAGAAGTTCAAAGCAAGTATGATTATATCATCATTGACTCTCCCCCAACACTTGGTAGTATCACGGTAAATGCTTTAAGCGCAAGCGATAGCGTTATCATACCGATTCAGTGTGAGTTTTACGCGCTAGAAGGGCTAGCACTTATTTTAAACACAGTTAAGATTATTAAAAAAACAATTAACCCAAAACTGTGTATAAAGGGCTTTTTACCGACTATGTATAGTTCGCAAAACAACCTTTCTAAGGAGACTGTTGATAATCTTAAACAACATTTTGAGCAAAAGCTTTTTAAAATCAAAGATGAGAATGGTTTTATCATAATACCACGAAATGTTAAGCTAGCAGAATCACCTAGTTTTGGCAAGCCAGCCATACTTTATGATGCTAAATCAGCTGGAAGCATAGCTTATCAAAATTTGGCAAATTGTATATTGGAGTAATAGTGGCAAAAGTTAAAAGAAGTGGCTTAGGAAGAGGACTGGACGCGATTTTAGGCGATGTTGAGCTTGCATATACTAAAGAGATAGAGAGCGGAAAAAGAGATCTTATTTTAGAGATTGAAGTTGATAAAATAAGACCAAATCCATATCAACCAAGACAAAATTTTGATAAAGATGCACTAAAAGAGCTAAGCGAATCGATAAAAAGGCACGGACTAATACAGCCAATAATCGTTTTTAAAAAAGATGATGAGTATATATTAATCGCAGGTGAGCGAAGATTTCGCGCTACTAAACTTTTAGGTGAGCATACTATAAAGGCAGTTGTTGCTGATATCGAGTCTAAGAATTTAAGAGAGCTTGCGTTAATTGAAAATATTCAAAGAGAGGATTTAAACCCAATTGAACTTGCAAACTCATATAAAGAGTTGATTGAAGAGTATAAAATAACGCAAGATGGACTTTCAGAAATCGTTAAAAAATCGCGAGCGCAGATTACAAACACACTAAGACTTCTAAATTTAACCGATGAGACAAAAGCTGCTTTAAGTGAAGGAAAAATTTCTCAAGGTCACGCTAAAATCATAGTTGGGCTTGATAAAAAAGATGAGTTAGAAGTATTAAATACAATTATCGGTCAAAAACTTAATGTAAGAGATACTGAAAATTTAGTTAAAAAAATCAAAGATAAAAAAGATACTAAAAATCCAAGCAAAGCTAAAACTTTAGATATAAATTTATCTAATGAGATGGAAAATTTAAAAAATAGCTTAAATCGCTTCGGCAAAGCCACTATCAAAAGTGGAAAAATATCAATAGAATTTAAAGAAATTTCAAAAATTCAAGAATTAATTAGAAAAATTAGTTAAAAATATTTCGTTTTATCTGTTTTTTTATATTATTATTGTAGAATAATGGGATTTTATATTTAAAATAAAAATTTAAGGAGGGTGGATGATTGAGTTAGATGTGCCAGCATTTATCTTGACTATAGTCGTCTTTTTAGCGCTAGTTGTATATCTCAACAAAACTCTGTATCAGCCGTTGTTGGCTTTTATGGATGCTAGAGAAGCTGCTATATCACGAGACGAAGAGCTTGCAAATCAGAATTTGAGTGATGTTGGCTCAGAACAAGCAAAAATCAAAGAAATTCTTGATAAAGCTAGAGATGAAGCAGCGTCTATCAAACAGTCTGGTATAGATGAGATTAAAACTAAGGCCAGCAAAGAGTTAAAGGCAAAAGCTGATGAATTTGAGGCTGATTTTGAGACATATCTAGAAGAATTAGCTCAAAGTAAAGATGAGTTAAAAAAGAGTCTTAGGGAAAAACTTCCAGAGTTTAAAACCGATATAAAAGACAGATTGGCAAGGATTTAGCTATGAAAAAACTGTTTTTTATGCTTTTAGCGGTTATTCCGTGTGTAGTGTTTGCATCGGTAAGCGATGGCCCAAAAGACTATGATATAGTTCCAAGAACTGTGAATTTTCTTATATTTTTCGGTATTTTGTTCTATTTTTTAAAAGGTCCTATAAAAAATGCCTACAATAATAGAATAAATTCAATTGCAGCAAGATTAGAAGAGAATCAAGCTAAACTTAAAGAGTCAAAAGATAAAAAAGAACAAGCTGTAAAAGAGTTAGAACTTGCTAAAACTCGTGCTGTTTCTTTGATAGAAGTTGCAAGAAAAGAGATTGAACTAACAAAAACTAAAATTGAAGAATCTACTAAAGATGAGATTGAACATTTAAAAAGAAATTATGATAACAAAAAAGATTTTGAAAGCAAAAAAATCACAAAATCTGTTGTATCTGAAATCTTAGATGAAACTTTTGCAGATGAGAGCATCAAACTTAGCCAAAATGAGCTTGTTGATGTAATCCATAAAAAGGTTGGTTGATGAATAATATAGTTGTAAAAAAATACACAAACGCCCTTATAGAAGAGTTTGATAAAAGTGAGTTAAAAGATATAATAAAAAATTTAGAGCTTGTAACACAAGCTTTTAAGCTAAATAAATTTAGTGCTATTGTAAACTCGCCAGTAGTTGCTGCTCAAAAAAAAGAAGAGTTGGTTTTTTCTTTATTAGAAAACATCTCTGATAAATTTAGAAATTTTTTAAGAATTTTATCTCAAAACAAAAGATTAGGTCTTATACCTGAGATTTTAGCAGGACTTAAAACAAAACTTGCATCTTTAAATAATGAATTTATAGGTAAGATTTATTCAAAAGATGAGATAAATAATAGCCAAATTAAGGCTATGCAAGATAGTTTGTCAAAGAAATTTGGTGCAAATATAACTCTTGAGTATGTTAAGAGTGAGTATAATGGCATCAAAGTAGACCTAGATGAATTAGGCGTTGAAATTAGTTTTTCAGTCGATAGATTGAAACAAGATATGAGTGAATATATATTAAAAGCAATATAAAAGGAGAAAAAGCGTGAGTTCTAAGATTAAAGCTGACGAAATTAGCAATATCATAAAAGAGCGCATTGAGAATTTTGATATCAGTGTTGACATCGAAGAAACGGGTAAAGTCGTTTCGGTAGGTGATGGTGTTGCAAATGTTTATGGCCTAAAAAATGTTATGGCTAATGAAATGGTTGAATTTGAAAATGGCGTTGAAGGTATCGCACTTAACCTTGAAGAAAGCACTGTTGGTATAGTTATCCTTGGCGATACAACTGGTATAGTTGAGGGAAGCAGCGTAAAAAGACTTGGCAAACTTCTTCGTGTTCCAGTCGGCGATGCTATCATAGGTCGTGTTGTAAACGCTCTTGGTGAGCCGATAGATGGAAAAGGAGCAATCGAGTCAAAAGAGACAAGATTTGTTGAAGAAAAAGCAAAAGGCATTATGGCTAGAAAATCAGTTCATGAGCCACTTCAAACAGGCCTTAAAGCAATCGATGCACTTGTTCCAATCGGACGTGGTCAAAGAGAGCTAATTATCGGTGATAGACAAACAGGTAAAACAACAGTTGCAATCGATACAATCATCAACCAAAAAGGTCAAGATGTTATATGTATATATGTAGCTATCGGACAAAAACAATCAACAGTAGCACAAACAGTTAAAAAACTAGAAGAGTATGGCGCTATGGACTATACTATAGTTGTTTCAGCGGGTGCAAGCGAATCAGCAGCTCTTCAATATCTTGCTCCATATTCAGGTTGTACTATGGGTGAGTATTTTAGAGATAACTCTCGCCATGCGCTTATCATATATGATGATTTAAGTAAACACGCTGTTGCATATCGTGAAATTTCACTTATCCTTCGTCGTCCTCCGGGTCGTGAGGCGTATCCTGGCGATGTTTTCTACCTACACTCAAGACTTCTTGAAAGAGCAAGTAAGTTAAGTGATGCTTTAGGAGCTGGTAGTTTAACAGCACTTCCTATTATCGAAACTCAAGCCGGAGACGTATCTGCGTATATCCCAACAAACGTTATTTCTATTACAGATGGTCAAATTTTCCTTGAGTCAAATTTATTTAACTCTGGAATTCGTCCTGCGATTAACGTTGGTTTATCTGTTAGTCGTGTTGGTGGTTCAGCGCAAATCAAAGCGATTAAAAAAGTTTCAGGAACGCTAAGACTTGACCTTGCGCAATACCGTGAACTTCAAGCCTTTGCACAGTTTGCAAGTGATCTTGATGAGAGCAGTAGAAAACAGCTTGATAGAGGTCAAAGAATGGTTGAAATTCTAAAACAACCACCTTATTCACCACTTCCAGTTGAGAAACAAATAGCGATTATTTTTGCAGGCTCAAGAGGTTTCTTAGATGATATTCCAGTTAGTGCTATTGGTAAATTTGAATCAGAACTTTACCCATATATCGAAGCTAGATATCCAGAAATTTTTGAAGAGATAAGAAATAAAAAGACTCTTGATAAAGATCTTGAGGATACTTTAGCTAAGGCACTAAACGAATTTAAAGCGACTTTTTCAGTTGCATAAGGCTAAATTATGGCAAATTTAAAAGATATAAAAGAGCAGATTAAAAGCGTTCAAAATACCGAAAAAACAACTAAGGCCATGAAGCTTGTATCAAACGTCAAGCTAAAAAAAGCCAAAGATGTTGCTAGGCAATCAAGCGCTTATGCTCTTAAGATAAACGAGGTCTTAAGTGAAATATCAGCTCAGTTAAAAAGCATTCCAGCTGAAGAGAGGATAAGTCGCTTTTTTGATAAAAACAGCGAGATTAAAATCGTTGATATCATCTTTATCACAGCAGACAAAGGTTTATGTGGCGGGTTTAACATACAGACTATAAAGACTGTTAAAAACCTTATTAAAGAGTATCAAGATAAAAAAGTTAAAATTCGCTTAAGAGCTATTGGTAAAAAAGGCGTTGAGTACTTTAGCTTTCAAGGCGTTGAGCTTTATGAAAAATATATCGGCGTGAGTGCATCTCCAACATATGAGAAAGCTCAAGGTATCATCAAAAGTGCTATAGATGACTTTTTAAACAAACAAACTGATAAAGTTATTTTGGTTCATAACGGATATAAAAATATGATTACTCAAGAGATTAGACTCAATGATGTCGTTCCAGTCGAACCGCCAGCTGCTAAAGAGGTGGAAAATGGCTCTTTGATGGAGTTTGAACCAACTGATGATGCATCTAATATATTAGATGAATTGATGAGAAAATATCTAGAGTATGGTATGTATTATGCGCTAGTTGATAGTTTGGCTGCTGAACATAGTGCTAGAATGAATGCTATGGAAAATGCAACAAACAATGCAAAAGAGAGAGTAAGTGCTTTAAACCTTGCTTATAATAAAGCAAGACAAAGTTCTATTACCACTGAATTAATCGAGATTATCAGTGGCGTTGAAGCGATGAAATAAATTAAGGAGAGTTAATGAAAGGCGTAATTAGTCAAATTACTGGTCCGGTAGTTGATGTTGATTTTGAAGGGTATTTACCACAAATCAACGAAGCTATCGAAGTTTTATTTGATGTTGAGGGCGAAAAAAGAAGACTTGTTCTTGAAGTAGCTGGACATCTTGGTGATGGAAGAGTAAGAACTATTGCTATGGATATGAGCGATGGTTTAAGAAGAGGACTTGAAGCTACTGCTTTAGGTGGACCTATCTCTGTTCCAGTTGGCGAAAAAGTTCTTGGAAGAATTTTCAATGTTATTGGAGATTTGATTGATGAGGGAGAAGATGAGAAATTTGATCTTAAATGGTCGATTCATAGAGATCCTCCGGCATTTGAAGATCAAAGCACAAAAAGTGAAATTTTTGAAACAGGTATTAAAGTAGTTGATTTACTAGCTCCATATTCAAAAGGTGGTAAAGTTGGACTATTTGGTGGTGCTGGTGTTGGTAAAACAGTTATTATTATGGAGCTTATTCACAATGTTGCGTTTAAACATAGTGGTTATTCTATATTTGCTGGTGTTGGCGAGAGAACCAGAGAGGGAAATGACCTTTATAATGAGATGAAAGACTCTGGCGTTTTGGATAAAGTTGCCCTATGCTATGGACAGATGAACGAACCACCAGGGGCAAGAAACCGTATAGCATTTACTGGTCTTACGATGGCAGAATACTTTAGAGATGAGATGGGGCTTGATGTTTTGATGTTTATTGATAATATCTTTAGATTTTCACAATCAGGTTCAGAGATGTCAGCGCTTCTTGGACGAATCCCTTCAGCAGTTGGTTATCAGCCAACACTTGCTAGCGAGATGGGAAAACTTCAAGAAAGAATCACATCAACCAAAAAAGGTTCAATCACATCAGTTCAAGCTGTTTATGTTCCAGCAGACGACTTAACTGACCCTGCACCTGCTACAGTTTTTGCTCACCTTGATGCAACAACAGTTCTTAGCAGAAGCATAGCTGAAAAAGGAATTTATCCAGCAGTTGATCCGCTAAATTCAACTTCAAGAATGCTTGATCCTCAAATCGTTGGCGAAGAACATTATAAAATAGCTCGTGGCGTTCAAGCTGTTCTTCAAAAATACAAAGATTTGCAAGATATCATCGCAATTCTAGGTATGGATGAGCTAAGCGAAGAGGATAAGCTTGTAGTTGATAGAGCAAGAAAGATAGAAAAATACCTATCTCAACCATTCTTCGTTGCTGAAGTTTTCACAGGAAGCCCTGGAAAATATATAACACTTGAAGAGACTATGGAAGGCTTTAGAGGAATTTTAGATGGTAAATATGATGATTTACCGGAAAATGCATTTTATATGGTTGGAAATATTGATGAGGTTATCCAAAAAGCTGAAAAATTAAGAGGCTGATAAGGAGACTAAAATGAATGATAGATTTCAATTAGAGATAGTCACACCAAAAGGTATGATTTTCTCAGGCGAGGTAAAATCAGCTCAATTTCCAGGAAAAGAAGGCGAGTTTGGAGTTTTACCAGGACACGCAGCTTTAGTAACGTTACTTAGTGCTGGTTTGATAGAAGTGGTGCATTTAGATAACGAAAAAGATATCGTTGCTATCAACTGGGGATATGTTAAAGTAGATGAGTCTAAAGTTAGCGTTTTAGCAGATGGCGCTGTTTATGTTGGCGGTAAAAGCGAGAGCGCTATAGCAGAGTCTTTAAGCAAAGCAAAAGAGCTTATTGATGCTATGGGGGGCGAAAGTTCAGCATATGCAACAACAATTGCTAAAATGGAAACAATGGTAAGGTCCAAATAAGTGGAATTATTTGATATATTTCTAAGTTACATTTCAAGAAGCACATTTATAACAATATTTGTGCTTTCTTGGCTTTCAATCTACTTTATACTAACATTTACGATTTTGATATCAAGAACTATAGGGCTAAATTCATGGATAGCTAAAGAGAGTAAAGCCCTTGATTCTTTGCTTTTAGGAGCAAAGAATTCTAACATATCATCTGTTTTAAAAAGATGTGCAACTACAAATGTAAGCAAAACGAAGTTAGATGTCTGCTTGTCTATAGCGGAAAAAGACTCTACGAGTGGACTTACATGGCTTTCGATTATAGCTTCTACATCGCCATTTATCGGTCTTTTTGGAACGGTTGTATCTATACTAGAAACTTTTTCTAAGATGGGTTCTGGAAATGCTGGACTAGCCGTAATCGCACCAGCTATTAGTGAAGCTTTAGTTGCGACTGGAGCTGGAATTTTTGTAGCAATTCCTGCTTATACTTTTCATCTTCTTATAAAAAGAAAATCATATGAAATCATGAGTATTTTAAGAAGATCTGCTGATGTTATCTTAATAAATTCGGCAAACAACGAGAGCTAAAATGTACAACTACGATGAAAAACCAGAGCTTAATATCACTCCACTTGTTGATATTATGCTTGTTTTGCTTGCTATTTTGATGGTAACGACTCCGGCTATCATATACGAAGAGCAAATTTTACTTCCTGATGGCTCACAAAAACAAAGTTCAAACAACACAAAGCAAGATATGATTGTAAGAGTTGATGCTAAAGGTGTAGTTCATATAAATAATAGCTCTATGAGTTTGGCAGAATTTCCAGATAATCTTACCTTGCTTTCATCGCAATATAGTTTAAATTCTCCTGTTTATATCCAAGCTGATAAAAATTTGGTATATAACGATGTTATGTTTGTTTTAAAAACACTCAAAAAAGCAGGATTTATAAAAGTCGCTCTTCAAACTGCTGGGTAAAATATGCAAACCAAAAAAGTTGGCGTAAATTTTCCAGAGCTTTCATCGCTTCTAGTAGCTATAATCATATATATTTTTGCTATATCAGCGTTACTTTATACGGCGACTAAAAGTGAGCTTGCATCTGTAAAATATACAAAAGATAAAGATGCCTATATGGATATTTATCTGCAAGATATAGATGACTCGCCAACACCAATCGCACCTCAAAAAGCAGATACTAAAGAGAAAAATATAGATAAAAAAGCAGAGAAACCAGATGAAGAAGAAAAACTTAAAACTACAAATAAAAAAGTAGAAGAAGCTCCTAAAAAAACAGAAAAAGCTAAAAGCGAAGATAAAGCAAAAGAGGAAAAAACCACGCTATCTCCACTTGCGCAAAAACAAGTTGATGAGAATAAAACATCTAAAAAAGAGCCAGAAAAAGTGGTAAAAAAAGAGGATAGTTTAAGTGATCTTTTTGCTAGCATTGATCAAGATGCTATTAAGAAAAACGAAGAAGCGGTTCAAAGCAGAAAAAAAAGCGACAAAGTAACGACTGGTGCGACTAAGAAAAACACAAGCACTCAAAATGCAACCACCAAAGGCGACGAGGCTCGAGGAAAGTCACAAAGAACAGGCGTTTATAATAAATTTATAGGCGAGGTTGATAGTACGCTAACAAACATATGGTCAACGTATCGTGCGCTACCAAACCAAGATGCTACAGTTGAGATAACTATAGATAAAAACGGAAAGCTAAGTTATACTATAACGCAGCTTTCTTTTAGTACTGAATTTAATCAAAAATTTAGAGATTTTCTATCTCGCGTCGAGCGCATACAGTTCCCTTCGCCACCAGATGGCAAGCCTTATATACACAGATACAAGATGAAAGATCTGATAAATAACTAGAAATTTAAAAATATATAATAGAATTAGAAAATAAAATTTAAAGGAGAAAGTGTGAAAAAAATTTTTTTAATTTTTTCATTTTGTTTAGCTCTTTTTGCAGATGATGCAACGACAACTATCGTAAATCAAGGCGTTTCTTTACCCAAGATAGTTGTCCAAGATGCATCAAATTTAAGTGATGTAAATTTGCAAAACCAGTTTTTTAAACTTATGGTTGGTGATTTAAAAGTTGGAGCAACTTTTGAAGTAGATAGTAGTTATTACCAAAGCTCATATGATGGAGATTACACTACAAATTTAGCTTCAACTCCAGCGCTGATTGTAAGATATGAAGTAAGTGGTTCTAAAAACTCATCTATGAGTCTTAAAACAAAGGTTTTAAATGCAACTAATGGAAGCGTTGTTTATGAGTCTAAATTTGATATGCAAGATGGAAACAAATTCCCATTTTTAGCTCATCGCGTGGTTGCTGAGATAGTTAAGAGTTTGGGTTATTCAGATGTTGATTGGATGAACAAGATGATACTTTTTTCAAGATACACATCTGCAAAAACAAGTGAAATTTTAATAGCCGATTATACTTTAACTTATCAAAAAAGCGTGGTTAATGGCGGCTTAAATATATTTCCAAAATGGGCAGGAGCCGCCCAAGAGGCATTTTACTACACAACTTATATAAATGGAAATATTCCAACTATTTATAAATATAATCTTTCAAATGGCGGAAAAAGTCAAATATTTACCGGTAGAGGCATGACTATAGCGTCTGATGTTAGCCTTGATGGCTCAAAACTGCTTATAACAGATGCGCCAGAAGAGCAAGCAGATATTTTTATATATGATATGAGAAGTAGAAGTAAAACAAAGGTAACAAACTATCCAGGAATCGATGTTAATGGAAATTTTGTTGATAATGACAGTAGGGTTGTTTTTGTAAGCGATAGACTTGGTTATCCAAATATTTTCGCGCAAGATATAGGTAGCGGAAATGTCGAACAGATGGTATTTCATGGTAAAAATAACAACTCGATTAGCACAAATGGAAGTTATATAGTCTATTCAAGTCGTGAAAGTAATGGAGAATTTAACATATATATGATATCAACTCAAACTGATTATATCAGACAGCTAACAGCTGGTGGTAAAAATATGTTCCCTAGATTTTCAAGCGATGGCGGAAGTATTATTTATATAAAAGATTCAGGTTATCAAAGTGCGGTTGGTATAATAAGAGTTAATGAAAACAGAAGTTTTCAATTTCCATTAAAAATCGGTAAAATTCAATCTTTGGATTGGTGAGCTTATAGTAATTTTTTTAAATTTGTGATATAATTCACAAAAATCTTAATAAAAGGTGGTAGTAGTATGAAACATATAGTTTTAACTTCAGTAGCAGTAGTTGCTCTTTTTGTAGCTGGTTGTAGCAAGAAAACTCCAGAGGTTGACATGAGTCAAACTCAAATGACAGATGCTGAGAAGCTTGCGCAACTTGCATCACAAATTCAAAACGATGTTCAAAATGTATATTTTGACTTCGATAAATACAATGTAAAAGCTGATCAAAAACCAGTTGTAAACAGCAATGCAGCACTTTTCAACCAAGCTGGCGCAGAGGCTTTAAATGTTAAAGTAGAAGGCAACTGCGATGAGTGGGGAACAGATGAGTATAACTATGCGCTTGGCTTAAAAAGAGCGAAAGCTGTAAAAGATGCTTTGGTTAGTGAAGGTATCAACGCTGATAGAGTTTCTGTAGTAAGCTATGGCGAGAGCAATCCGGTTTGTACAGATAAAACAAAATCTTGCGATGCTCAAAACAGACGTGATGAATTTAAAGTTTCTTTCTAATCTTATATGAAGAAAATTTTATTAATGGTGGCTCTTATAGGAGCCACTTCTTTCACTTTTGCTGAGGAAGTTTCTGTTTTTGAAGCGGGTAATATAGCTTCTGATAATCCATACGGACTTACAGAAAATGAACAAGTACTTCTTGCTAATAAAAAAAGAGTTGATAACATACAAGCTACTTTAAAAACCCACGAAGAAGATATAGTTGGTTTAAGAAGCGTTCTTGAGGGTTCAAATTCTCAAATTTCAAAACTTGAAAGCAGAGTGTCTGATTTAGAGATTAGAACTACTGGAAAAGTTAGTAAGTTAGCAGACAAATCGGCATCTACAGTAACAAGCGAAGATATTGCAGGATTAAAAAAAGATATACAAGAGTTAAAAGCACAAATTGCAGTGATTAATCAAAAGCTTGGAACACAAGGCGTAAAAAAAAATGAAAATTTAGTTCAAAAAAGCGATGAAAAGGTAGTTCAAGCCAAAAAAACTACTACTAAAACACAAGAAAAATCAAGCCAAACTCAAACAAAAAAACCAGCAAAAAAGGTCGTGGCTTTCGATGATATGAAAAAAGAAGATATTATACAAGATGCACAAGATCTTTTTAACAAAAAAGAGTTCTCAAAAGCAAAAGTAAATTATGATTATTTAGCTAGTAAAAATTATAAACCAGCTTTTACAAATTTTATGCTTGGAGAAATTTCGTATAATCAAAAGTCATATTCTAGCGCTATAACTAGCTATCAAAAAAGTATCAAACACAAAGATGATGCAACCTACATGCCAACGCTTCTTAGCCATACAGCAATCAGCTTAGAAAAAATAGGCGATAAAAGTAGTGCTGATAAATTCTACAGTGTGTTAAAGAGCAAATACCCAAATAGTGCAGAAGCAAAAGCTATAAAAAAATAAAATAGCTTGTTAACTTTTTTTATGTAAAATCAACAAAATTTAATTAAATAGGAGAAATATTATGGCTAATAACAGAGTAATAACTATGTTTTATGAGCTAAAAGATGCTAATAGTGGCGAACTTTTAGAGACAAATTGGGACAAAGAGCCTATATCATTTGTAACAGGACTTGGTCAAATTTTACAAAAACTTGAAGATGATGTTGTAAATTTAGAAAATAATGATGAAAAAACTATCAAAATTGAGGCAAAAGAAGGTATAGGCGAGTATAACAACGAAGCTGTTCAAAGCTTACCAAAAGAGCAATTTGCAGGTATTGAGCTAGTAGAAGGCATGGAGCTTTTTGGTCAAGGCGAAGATGGTTCAACTGCTAGAGTTATCGTTAAAGCAATCGGCGATGAAGAGGTTATGATAGATTTTAACCACCCATATGCTGGAAAAGATTTAGAGTTTAAAGTAAAGATAGTAGAAAACAGAGAAGCTGACGCTGATGAAGCAGCAAGTGGCGTAGTAGCAGGTGCGGCATCTTGTGCATGCGGAAATGGTGGCGGACATCACCATGGTGAAGAAGGCGGATGTTGTGGTGGGCATGGACACCATAGTGATGAAGATGAGTGTTGTGGTGGCGAGCATCATGGACAAAATGGTGGATGCTGCGGAAAACACAAGGCGTAATTTATGAAATACGCTTTTATTTTCCCTGGTCAAGGCTCACAAGCTGTTGGCATGGGCAAAGAGATATATGAAAATTTTGTTCAAGCAAGAGAAATTTTAGATAGAGCAAGCGATTTTTGCAGTATTGATTTTAAAAAATTGCTATTTGAGCCAAATGATAATTTGGCTATCTCTGAGTTTACTCAACCGGCAATAGTGCTAAATTCTTTCATGTGTTATTTAGCCCTTGAAGAGAGTATGGCTTTAAAAGCAGATTTAACTCTTGGGCACTCTTTGGGCGAATTTAGCGCTCTTGGAGTGAGCGGTGGGCTTGATTTGATTGATACTATAAAGCTAGTAAACAGTAGAGGTAAATTTATGCAAGCAGCTTGCGAAGGTAAAAATGCCTCTATGATGGTGATTTTAGGTCTTGAAGATAGCAAAGTTGAAGAAATTTGTCAAAATGCTAGAGAAAATGGCGCTCAAGTTTGGGCAGCAAACTACAACTGCGATGGACAAATCGTCGTCGCTGGAAACAAAGATGACTTAGCCAAATTAGAAAGCACATTTAAAGAAGCTGGCGCAAAAAGAGCTATGCTTTTAAACATGAGCGTAGCTAGTCACTGTCCGACACTAAAAGATGCGAGTGAAAATTTAGTAAAAGAGTTAGAGCCACTTATAAAAGATGAATTTGATCCCGTTGTATCAAACGTGATAGCTAGAGCATATACAAGCAAAGATGAAGCGTTACAACTTTTAAAAGCGCAACTTGTTAAGCCGGTTTTATATAAACAAAGCATAGAAAACATCGATTCTAGCGTTGATTGCTATGTTGAGTTTGGCGCTGGTGTTTTAAAAGGAATGAATAAAAAAATCACCTCTAAGCCAACTTATTCGATAACTGATATAAAAAGCCTTGAAGAGTTTATGAGCTTTGCTAAGGGTGAGTTTTGAAAGTGGCTATTTTAGGTGCTATGCCAGAAGAAATCGCACCACTTTTAGAACGAATTGAAACTAAAGAGATTGATTACGCTAATAATAAATTTTATCTAGCAAACTATAAAAACCACGAGCTTATCATCGCTTATTCAAAGATAGGCAAGGTAAACTCAACGATGAGCGCTACTATAATGCGTGAAAAATTTGGTGCTGAAGTTTTGCTTTTTACCGGCGTGGCTGGAGCTTTAAAAACTGGACTTAAAATCGGCGATGTGCTTTTTGCTACTAAAGTAGTGCAGCACGATCTTGATATCTCTGCTTTTGGGCACCCTTTTGGATTTGTTCCTGGAAGCCCTGTTTTTGTAGAAACTGATAAGAGGTTAAATAAAATCGCAGTTGATGTTGCAAACGAACTTGGTATAAATTTAACCAGCGGAATTATTGCAAGTGGAGATCAGTTTGTTTGTGATGAGAGTAGAAAAGAGTGGATTTTACGCACTTTTGATGCTGCTGCTGTAGAGATGGAAGGGGCAAGTGTTGGGCAAGTTTGCTTTGCGCTTGGTATGCCATTTTTTATAATGAGAGCAATCAGCGATGAAGCTGGCGAAAAAGCGGAGTTTGATTTTGATGAGTTTATGGTAAATTCGGCAAAAACAAGTGCAAATTTTGTTTTAAAGATGGTTGATAGGTTATGATTGAACTTAGCAAAAAGCTTTTGCGTGTAGTTGGACAGACTAACGCAAAATACAGTATGTTTGAAGCTGGAGATAAAATTTTGCTAGGATTAAGTGGCGGAAAAGATAGTATGGTTTTAGCTCATTTGCTAAAACATTTTTCGCGCGTTAGTCCGCTAGATTGGGAGTTTCAAACTGCAACTTTAAGCTATGGTATAGGTGAGGATTTTAGCGCAGTTTCAGCTCATCTTAAAGAGCATAAAATCCCTCATCATGTGATAAATAGTAGAATTTTTGAGTATGGTAAGGAAAAAATTCGCGAAAATACGACATTTTGCAGCTTTTGTAGTCGCATGAGAAGAGGTTATCTTTATAGTTATGCGATTGAAAATGGTTTTAACAAAATCGCTATCGCGCACCATTTTGACGATGCTGCGGAGAGTTTTTTTATGAATTTAACCTATAATGGTGCTTTAAGAACTCTTGCGCCAAAGTATACTGCCGAAAATGGGTTGGTTTTAATCCGCCCATTGATTTTAGCAAGAGAGCGCCAACTAAGGGATTGTGCTATAAAAAACGAATTGCCGATAATGAACGAAGAGGACTCTTGTCCAGCCAAACAATACGGCAACAAAGAGCCGCGCGCAAGAGCTGAAACAAAAGAGCTTTTGGCTAAATTTGAAAAAGAAAATCCGAAATTTTTCATAAGCTTAAAATCTGCTTTTGAAAACATACACACAGATACATTTTTTAACTGTTAGGACAAGCTAAATTTGTCCTAAATTTATGATAAACGAGGCGTTAGATGAACTCTTTTTTTATAACTGCGACAAATACAGATGTTGGCAAAACTTTTATAACTTGTGCTATTTTACAAGCTTTTTTAGATGCTAAATTTAATGCAAAAGCGATAAAGCCGGTTCAAACTGGTTGCGAAATTTGTGATGGAAAACTTAAAGCGCCAGATGTAAAAGAGTATGAAAGAATAAATCCTAAAAACGACTATGAGCCACTTTTTGCTCTTAAATTTCCAGCCTCTCCACACTTTAGTGCAAATTTAGAAAATGTAGAAATAAAAATGAGCGCGATTTTACGATATATAGAAAATCACGCAAAAAATGCCGATATAACGCTAGTTGAAGGCGCTGGTGGGCTTTTTGTTCCTTTAAACGAGAGTGAAAATTTCATCGATGTTATAAGCGCTAGTCAAATTCCAGCAATTTTAGTAGCTAAAAATGAGCTTGGATGTTTAAACCACATACTACTTAGCATTGAAGCTTTACAAAATCGTGGCGTTAAAATTCCGCTTTTAGTGCTAAATTTTCATGATGAAAATGATGAAATTTGTCTTTCAAATTTAGATTTTTTAAGAGCTAAATTTAAAGGCGAAATTGTTTGCGTACCAAATCAAAAAGATGCTAGTATAAAAACAGCGGCGGCTAAATTTAGCACTTTTGTCAAAACTCAAAGCAAGCTTTTAAAAGAGCAAATTTTTAAAAACGATAACCTTGAATTTGATAAAAAACATCTTTGGCACCCTTACACCTCGGCACTTCATCCACTTAAAACACATGAGGTTATATATGCAAAAGGTGCTAAAATTTACACAAAAAGTGGTGAGTTAATCGATGGTATGAGTTCGTGGTGGTGCGAAATTCATGGGTATAACAACGACGAGTTAAACGCGGCTGCAACGGCGCAAATTCATAAATTCTCACATGTTATGTTTGGTGGGCTAACGCATGAGATGGCTATCAATTTAGGCAAAAAACTGCTTGAAATCATGCCTGAATTTAATCAAATTTTTTATAGCGATAGCGGTTCAGTTAGCGTTGAAGTTGCCCTGAAAATGGCACTTCAATACCAACAAAACAAAAACAAAGAAAAAAATCAAATCCTAACAGTGCTTGGCGGATATCATGGCGATACGTTTGGGGCGATGAGTGTGTGTGACCCACAAAATGGCATGCACTTTTTGTTTAATGGTGTTTTAGCAAAGCAGATTTTTGCTCCTAAGCCAAAATGCGCGTTTAACAAGGATTTTGACCCGCATTCTCTTGATGAGATAAGCCAGATTTTCCAACAAAATCAAAACAAAATCGCAGCTTTAATCATAGAACCAATTGTTCAAGGGGCTGGTGGAATGTGGTTTTATCACCCTAAATATCTTCGTGGACTTAGGAAGTTGTGTGATAAGTTTGGTGCGCTTTTGATTTTTGATGAGATTGCGACTGGATTTGGAAGAACGGGCGAGATGTTTGCATATCAACACGCTGGAATTTCTCCTGATATTATAACCATAGGCAAGGCTCTAACTGGTGGATTTATGAGCTTTGCGGCGACTTTGACGACAAAAGAAGTAGCGCATGGTATAAGCCAAAATGGCGGAGTTTTCATGCATGGACCAACCTTTATGGCAAATCCTTTAGCATGTGCGGTAAGTCTTAAAAGCATAGAGATTTTAATGCGTTCAAATTGGCGTGAAAATGTAGCTAAAATAGAACAAATTTTAAAACAAGAGCTTGCAAAATGTGCTAAATTTAGCGTAGTTCGTGATGTTCGCGTTCTTGGAGCTATTGGCGTGGTGGAGCTAAAAGAAGATGTAAATGTGCAAAGCTTGCAAGAGTTTTTTGTCTTGCGTGGAGTTTGGATACGTCCATTTGGTAAAAATATATATCTTATGCCGCCATTTATCATCTCAAAAGATGAGCTTGTAAAGCTAACAGATGCGGTTTGCGTAGCGATTAAAGAGGATAAATTCAGAGGATAATTTTAAACCTTTATGCGGTTTTACTAGCTTTTTAGATGTTTTGAGTGTAAAAATATGTAGCAAATTTTAGTTATAAACAGATACTAAAACGTATAAATTTACTTTTTTACAGCCACAAGTTTGGCTATTTTGATTTTGTTGGACTAAGGCTGCTTTTTAACTAAAATCATTAAGCAAACTCGCACGTTAACTGTGCTTGAAATTATAAAAGAGTTATTGGTAAATACAAACTATTTTAGCAGTTATTCTGCGTGGTTTGGCGCAATTTTACTGGCTAAGCTTGCTTTAGTAAAAAGCAGTTTGTCAGCCAGCGTTTTTGTTATGATTTGTGATAATGAAATTAAATTTGTCGTTGTATGATACTTGTTTTATGGAGTTGGAGTTGGCGCTTGTGCAGTTATGACAAAAGTGCTTTAAGCTATCATTTTGTAGAAAATAAGGTGTGTGTTGGCAAGCATGGTTAAGTCTGTTTTTGCTATAATTTTTCATAACATATGCCATGTCTTTAAGTAGAAATTTGGAGTTTATCGCCATGCTTAATGATATAATGTTGGCATTTTAAACAATAGCGCATTTAAAGGGTAAAATTTGGACAAAGAAAGCTATATATTTAACAAATTTAAAAACTCGCTAAACGGCGATGATGGCGCAGTTGTTGGCAAGTGTGTTTATAGTAAGGATTTGTTTGTTGAGGGTGTGCATTTTAGGCGAGAGTGGATGAGTCTAACTCAAATCGCAACTAAAAGTATGCTAGTAAATATCTCTGATGCAATTGCTATGAATGCTGTTCCAAAATACGCGCTTTTGGGAGTTTCCTTGCCAAAAGATATAAGCGTTGGCGAGATTGATGAACTTACAAATGGGTTTTTAAAAATTGCGCGTGAGTATGGGGTGCAAATCATCGGTGGCGATACAATCAGCGATGAAAAAATCGTTATTAGTATAACAATCATCTCAAAAACAAAAAATCCGATTTATAGAAAAGGTGCTAGCAATGGGGATTTGCTAGCTTTTACTGGAAATTTGGGAGATGTAAAAAAAGAGTTTGAAATCCTTGAAAATGGTGGTAAGATTTCAAATGATTCTAAATTCTACATTCCAAATTTAAAAGACAAATTTTTTTACAAAGTGGCTAAATTCATCAATGCGGCGATGGATATAAGCGATGGTTTAAGTAAAGATTTAAGTCGTTTGCTTAAGGTAAATTCTTTAGGATTTAAGCCGCTTTTAAAGCTTAGCAAAGATGAGCTTTGTAGTGGCGAAGAGTATGAAATTCTTTTTGCTTTTAAGCCAAAATTTAAAGATAAAATTTTAAAAATCGCTTGCAAAACTAATACTAAAATAACCATTTTTGGGCAGTGCGTTGAACTAGATGAGAATACAAAATTTATAAATAAGTGCAAAGAGCACCATTTTTAGGCTAAATTTAAGTTTTTATATAATTTCACATTATTTTAAGTAAAATTATATAAAATTAGATTTATGAACTGGATATATTTGATAGTTGGCGGTCTTTTTGAGGCTGGGTTTTCGGCGAGTTTAGCTAAAGCTGGGCAAAGTGATGGGCTTAAGTTTTGGCTTTATATAGGTGCATTTTTACTAAGTGTTGGCTTGAGTATGTTTTTACTGTATAAAGCCATGAGTGGGGATAATGCCATAGCTGTTGGGACTGCTTATACTGTTTGGGCTGGAATCGGCGCGGCACTTAGCGTGGTTTGTGGGATAGTCTTTTTTGGCGATGCGGTATCGTTTTGGCGGATATTTTTCTTAACTACGCTGATTTTATCAATCATAGGTCTTAAAATTGTAAGTTAAAACCCATCAAGCAAGATATTATAAAGCCTATTTACAGTTTCATCACTTAAATTTAGGCTTTTTTTTGTTTTAAAAAACTCTTCAATCTCATCTTTATCAAAGCCATTTTGATTCATACAGTGCTCATGCGATGGTAAAAAACCTCTTGCAAGTGCTACTTTATCACCAATCTCATAATCGCACAAAAAACAAAAATCGCAATTATGAAGCCTTCCTTCAGCATCTAAAATCTTAGCGTAAGCTTCGATAAAAAGGCGTTTTGCGTTTTGTTTATCAAGCTTTAGTGCGCACTCTTCAAGCACGTTAAAATAAATTTCTTCAACATCATTTAACTCTTTTAAATGTTCATAAAATAGCCTGATAAACTGCTGCCATAAAAAAAGTTTATCACGATTTATAAGCCATCTATGCCCAAGGTGCATTGTGTTTACAAGGCGTGGTAAAAAAGTCATCGAGTGCTCTAACTCAAAATCAAGCTTGTAACCTTGCGTGATTTTAGAGTGCCTAGCTCCATAAAATCTGTATGATTTGACTAGCGAAGAGTTAGTTAAAATGTAGACAATGCAGTCTTCATCTTTTATTTTTTGAATTTGTAAAATATATCCTTGCATGGGTTGTATTGTATAAAAATTAGGATTTAAATACAATAAATTTAGCTAAATTTAATGCTTGCAAAGGCGCAAAAAGGCTAAATTTAGTAAGTCTAAGCAAAGATAAGGAAAATTTAGTTATAATCATATAATTTTTGTATAAGGTTGATATAATGAATTTTGGTGATATATTTTCAAAAATAAGAAGGAAGCAAGCCGATCCTAGCGAGGCACCAGCGCATTGGATTAAGTGTCCAAACTGCCACTCTTTGATGTATTATAAAGAGGTGGAGGCTTGTCATAATGTCTGCCCAAAATGCGGTCATCACATGAGATTAACAGCAGATCAAAGAATAGCGCTTTTAGCTGATGAGGGAAGTTTTGTTGAATTTGATAAAACTCTTGAGCCTGTTGATCCTTTAAAATTTGTCGATAAAAAATCATATAAAAAACGAGTTAGCGAAAGCGAAGCAAAGACAGGAAGACACAGCTCTGTTATAAGTGGCGAGGCTAAAATCAATGGCGTTGATGTAGAGCTTGTGGTTTTTGACTTTGCTTTTATGGGTGGAAGCTTAGGCTCAGTTGAGGGCGAAAAAATTGTAAGAGCGGTAAAACGCTGTATAGAAAAACGAAGAGCATTAGTCATAGTAAGCGCAAGTGGCGGCGCTAGAATGCAAGAAAGCACCTACTCTTTAATGCAGATGAGTAAAACTTCAGCTGCGGTTAAAAAACTAGCAGATGAAAAACTACCATTTATCTCAGTTTTAACAGATCCAACAATGGGCGGCGTGAGCGCTTCTTTTGCGTGGCTTGGCGATATTATCATGGCTGAACCGGGCGCTTTGATTGGGTTTGCTGGACAAAGAGTTATAAAGCAAACGATTGGAGCGGATTTACCAGAAGGTTTCCAACGCTCTGAGTTTTTACTAGAACATGGGCTGATAGATGCCATTGTTGCTAGACAAGATCATAAAAAATACATCAGCGATATGATAGAACTTCTTAGTAAAACTAAAAAAGATGAAAAAGCATTAGCTGCGTTAGAAGATAAAAATTTAGATAACGAAGATGATGAGGAGTAGGCTTGGAGATATCGGTATACTCTATACAAAAAAATAGCGATGAGTTCAAAGAGCAAATTTTAGAGTATATAAAGATGTCAAAAAAGTATGCTAAGATAAACGATACTACCATTTTTAACGATAAGATAGCAAAAGCACAAGCAAAGTCAAAAGATGAGTCTTTGCTTGCTTATGATAGTATTTATGAGCCAAAAATCAAAGGTTTTTGCATAGCACTTGATGAGAGTGGAGATATGCTAGATAGCAAAGAATTTGCACAACTTATCTCATCAAAAAGCCAAATTTCGTTTTTTATAGGTGGGGCGTATGGGCTTAGTGGTGAATTTAAGAAAAAAATGGATAGAATAGTAAGCTTAAGTAGGCTAACTTTAGCACATAAAATAGCCAAACTTATGCTACATGAGCAGATTTTTAGGGGACTTTGCATAAATGCAAATCACCCATATCATAAATAAAGGAAACGCGTGAAGAAAAGTGAGCTTGAATTTTTTAAAAAGATGCTTGAAGAGCGGCGAGTTCAAATAGTTAAGAACATAAATGTCTCTGCAAATGAGATAAATGAGCTAAGAGAGAGTGGGGCTGTTGATGAGTTTGACATGGCAAGTATAAACAGCGACTCAAATTTAGAATACTCTATAAGCGCCAAACAAAGAGAAGAGCTTTATGATATCGATATATCTTTATCTAAGATAAAAAATGGAACATATGGAATTTGCGAAATGTGTGAAGAGGAGATTAGCGTGGCGAGGCTTAAAGCAAAACCAAATGCTAAACTTTGTATATCTTGCAAGGAAATTTCAGAAAAAAATAAGGTTTAGAAGGATAGTTTATGAAACTCAAGCAATTTATGGTTTATTCGCTTATTTATATAGGTTTGGTTGGAATTTTAGTTTTTGTGCAAAACGGTTCTAGTTTTACTGCGTCGATTTTCGGGATAGGACTTACGCTTCCGGTGGCGCTTTGGTTTGTGTTGCCGTTGCTTTTGTTTGCGATTTTGACTTTGCTTCATATGGCGTATAATGGCTTGTCTTTATATAGAAGAAAAAAGGCTATACAAAGCGATTCTGCGCTTTATGAAGTCTTTGCAAAAGAGATACTCTTAGCTGTTGAGACCGATAAAAAGTTCAAAACAGAAATTTATAAAACTGCAAAAGAGGTAACTAAATTCTTATCTCCGTGGCATGAAAATTCTGTAGAGATAGACAACAAAGAGATAGTAGAAATCATAAATATGCTTAAAATGCTTAAAGATGGCGAGGTTGTCGAGCTTAAAAAATACAAGCTTGATAAACAAAATCCAATCTATATAAAAAATGAATTTAACAAACTTGCGCACGATAGCGCTTACGCTAGCGAAATTTTAAAAAATGGTTCAAATTTGGATGAAAAATTAGTTAAAAAAGCTCATGAAGTTTTACTAAATACAGCCTCATATTTAGAAATCAAAAAGTATCAAACAGTTATTACAAAAGAAGATGCTTTGGCGTTGATTAACAGATATGAAAATGATACTAATTTTGAAATGTCAAAAGAGGACTTTTATGCTCTTATAGTAGCGGCAGATTACTCAGAGAGCGAGTATATACAGCTTGTGAAAAAGCTAAGAGATAGGCTTAATCCTGAGATTTTACTTGCTATGTTTGATAGACTTAAAAATGAAAAAGAAGATGCAGGGGAAGCGTATTTATACCTACTTTATGAGCTTGGTATGATAGATCAGCTTAAAGAGAAGCTAGCTTATAGCGATGGCGAAGAAAATGAGAAATTTAGCCTACTGCTTCAACTACGAGAAAATGGCAAAGCCATACCAGCGTCATATCTTTTTTGATGATAGATTTTTTAAATAAACCTCTTTTTTTAGCTCCTTTGGCGGGTTTTTCAGATCCGCCACTTCGGAGCGTTGTAAAGCAGTTTGGTTGTGATGTTACGGTTAGCGAGATGATAAGCTCAAATGCTCTTGTGTTTGAAAATGATAAAACGTTAAAAATGCTAGAAAAAAGTGAGCTTGAGACGCCATTTATCGTTCAAATCGCAGGAAGCGACGCTTTGGTTATAAAAAAAGCTGTTGAGGTGATTAACAAATTTGATGGGATTGATGGGATTGATTTAAACTGTGGATGTCCAGTTCAAAAAGTTGTCAAACAATGCGCTGGTTCGGCACTTTTACTTGATCTTGATAACTTATCGACGATACTTGAAACGATTAGAAAATACTCAAACAAAAAGCTACTTAGCGCAAAAATTAGGCTTGGTTTTGATGAGAAAATTCCTAGAATTTTAGCTAAAAGAGTTGAGGACGCTGGAGTGGATTTTATCACAGTTCATGGGCGAACTAGAAGTGGCGGATATAGCGCAAAGGTCGATTATGAGGCGATTTTAGAAGCCAAAGAGGCAGTAAGCATTCCTTTGGTTGCAAATGGAGATATAAGTTCGCAAAATGCTAAATTTATTTTAAGCGCGACAAAAGCTGATGGGCTGATGATAGGGCGAGGAAGTATCGGCAAGCCGTGGGTTTTCCATGAGATAAAAACTGGCGATAGCGTAGATGAAACTACTAAAAACCGCATTATTTTATGTCATTTTGAAGAGATGATAAAATACTATGGAGCGCATGGAGTAGCCATTTTTAGGAAACATTTGCACGAATACTCAAAGGGTTTGGAAAATGCTTCAAGCTTTCGAGAAGAGGTAAATCATATAAATGATTGTGATTTGATGAGAGATAAAATTTTGGAATTTTTTAAAATTTAAATTGCTAAATTTAGTTATATCATTAAATTCTGCTCTAATGTAAATTTAACTTTTAATTTAGCTTAATTAAATTGTTTCTTAAAAATAGTTGCAAAATACTTCGCGTAAAATCTCTTATATTCGCATGCAAACTTGCAAAATCTAAAATTTTAGCCAGACTTAAGCAGCTGTTTATAGTAAAATACTTAAATTTTTTTATAAAAATCTCTATTTTGATACTAAATAAAATATTTAAAGCACTTGTGACAATTTAAATTTAAGATATGTCTAATAAATTCTATCTTCTTTTAGCGCGGCAAAATATATGTTTGAGAAATTTGGTTTTAAAATTTAATCTTTAAATTTAGTTTTATTACAACTTAAATTTTGTCTAAAAATTCTTTGTATTTTTAAGTGTTAAAATTTCTTTTGCAATAAATTCTTGTGGCATCTGTCATAAATTTTTTATTTTAATTTAGGTTCAAGACAAGTTAAAAACTTTTAAAGGGGTTTTTAACTACTATGCTGTCGATGAAAAACAAATACATATACCGTTTCCTAATTTCTGAAAAGAAATTTCGTGAAATTCTCAAGTATTTTTGCCTTGATTTAGAAGCTGTAAAGATAGCTGAAATTTGTAATACTTCTAGAAATTCTATCAATAAAATTCTAAAAGAGATAAGAATTTTAATGGCACAAGAATGCGAGAAAATTTCTAAATTTGATGGCGAGATAGAAATAGATGAAAGCTACTTTTTACTTCGCTTTGCTAGTAACTGTAAATAGAAGAAGCTAAAAGAGTAAGAGGCAAAAGAGGCAGGTGCAGCTAATAAACAACCAGTATTTGGTATGTTAAAACAAGATGATAAGGTCTATACACAAGTAGTTAAAAACTGCAGTGCAAGTGAGCTAGTGTCAATATTAAGAGAGTTTAGTGAGCTAAATGAGAGTATTATTTACTCTGATAGTTGCAGAGCTTATGATGGTTTAGTGGATTATGGAGCAAAAGCTCATTACCGTATAAAACACTGCAAAAATGAATTCGCTAATGGTAAAATTACATAAATGGTATAGAGAATTTCTGGGGTTATGCAAAGCATAGGTTAAGTAAATTTAAAGGCATAAAAAAGATAATTTTATATTGCACTTAAAAGAGTGTGAATTTAGGTTTAATAACAGAGAAAACTTATATCAAATTTTACTTAAATTGATAAGAGAAAATCCGCTTAACTTGTTTTGAGCCTTGAATTTTTATCTGATTTATCTGTTATGCTTGATTTTAGTGCATTTTAAAATGTGTTTAAATACAACTGTTGGATTTGCTATTTTAAACTCAGCTTTAAATTTAACTGTATTTCTGTGAATTAAATTTTATTTTCAACATTTAATTCATAACAAAAAAGTATAAATACTTCTAAATTTGATAAATAAATTTACAAGTTTTTCATAAATTTAACAGTATAAATTTTATAACAATTTTAAAATTTTAAAACACGTTTTAAAACTAAAAATTTGTAAACCATTCTAAATTTCATAGCCATTTGATTAATTTATTAGCTAAATTTATTAAGATTTCCTACTTTGGCACTTTATTAAACAAATTTTTTGAGTTGATTACTGCAAAGAATTTAAATGCTTATCAGCTTATTTCTAACAGTTTTTATCGCATAAATATAAAGAAATATTCGCTAATTTCAAAGAAGCTTTACAAAATAATAAATTTAAAAACTGGTTGTATAAAAAGATAAATTTAGTTAGAAAATTTTAAAAATAGCAGGATAAAAGAAGAGTTAAAGAGGGCAAAACACCCTCTTAGTTTTAAAATCTATGTCCGATTGTAAATTCGATACTACTTGTATCATCGTATGGTTCATCATTAAGCGGATTTACCCAAAACAGTTGAAGTGGTCCAATCGGCGTCATCCACTCTATACCAGCGCCCGCGCTGTATCTTTTAGCCTCATTCCAACTATCATCGCCTATCGTTCCATAGTCAAAGAAGGTAACAAGTCTCATTTTAATTCTCTCAATCAATGGCATACTTAGCTCAACAGAGTTGTTAAAACTCTTTTTGCCGCCTATTTCGATGTATTTGCAGCCTTTATTAGGTAAGCAAATTTGCTTTTTAGGTATGCTTCTGCTATCAAATCCACGAACCGATTTCATACCGCCAAGAAATAACTTTCTATTAACCGGCATCTCTTTATCATCAAATATATAGCCAACATCAGCTTTATATCTAAAGATTAAATCCCAACCTATAATATCTTTCAAGCCATAATACCAGTCAAAATTCGCCATAGCTTTTGTATACTCGATATCGCCACCAACGCCAGCATACTCAAGGCTTGCACCAGCTATGATACCGCTTCGTGGTATGTAGTAGTCATCGGTGTTGTTAAATCTAATTGCTGGTATAACTGAGCTTTTTATATTTTTGCCATTTTGATATCCAGCTGCTGCGTAAAACTGATCTAAGCCTTTTATCTCAGACTGCTCTATTTGATAAGTAAGTGAAGCTATGGTATATCTTCCAAGTTTCCTACCTAGAGTTATATCAAAACCGTAAGCATTTTCTTCATAGTCATCCCAGTCCCAATCTCTAGCATAAATTTGCCCACCTAAACTATACTCAGAGTCAAAAACACGAGGGTTTGTTACACCTATGCTTCCGCTTAGTTGATCATCACTTTTATCTACGCTAATATGCCCTTTCATACCGCTTCCAAAAACGTTTTTATCGCTTACTGCAGCACTTAGTAAAAGCCCATCGCCACTTCCATATCCTATACCGCCGGTTATACTTCCAGTTGGAGCTTCTTTAACGGCTACGTTTAAGTCAATCTCGTTATCATTTACTCTAGTTTCTGTTACTTCAACATCATCAAAATACCCAGTTCTTCTTAAAGCATTTCTAGAATCAACCAAATCAGTTCTATTATATAGTTGCCCCTCTGTTAGATACATCTCTCTTCTAATGACTTTATCGGCTGTTTTTTCATTGCCTGAAATGGTTACGTTTCTTACATAAATTTGTTTTTTAGGTATTACAACATAGTTGATAGCTACTGTTTTATCATCTTTATTTGGCGAAAGTTGTGGGTTTATATCAACATAAGCATAGCCTTTGTCTGCTACTATGTTTTTTATAACTTCCATATCTCTTCTTAACCATTCTGAATTCATAGTATCGCCAGCTTCTAGTTTTAACTCTTTTATGACTTTTGTTGTGTCAAGCTCTAACTCATCTGGAGCTTCTATGCTAATATCTGTTACTTTGTATTTATCGCCTTCGCTTATGTAGTATGTAAGTTCGGCTGTGTAGTTGTTAAGATAAGCATTTAAATACGGGTTTGATACTTTTGCATCAAGATAGCCTCTTTTCATATACTCATCTTTAATTCTTGCTGGATCATTTGGTAGCTCTGGAGTTTTTAGTTTACCATCATTAAAGCCCCACATCCAGCCCATAAATTCTCTTTCTTTGTTTGCAACCGATGGCTCAATGTCGCCATAATCAAGCTTATCCGCACCTATTAAATTTACTTTATTTATGATGATATTTTCGCCTCTATTTACGATAACGCTTAGATGAAGTGAACTTCCATCTTCGTTTGCTGGTTCTTGATCTATCTCAACAACTGTATCAAAGTAGCCTTTTACTTCGTAAAATTGTTTAACTCTTTCTTTAACTCTTTTTAGCGCAACCGCGTCATAAGCTTGACCGGGTCTTAAGCCTATGATTTCTTCCATTGCGGTTCTATCGTTGCTTACAACGCCTTCTATATCAAGCTTTGATATAATCGGTTTTTCTTTTACGTGGATTGTGATATTTCCGCTGTTTTCTGCTATGTAAATATCATCAAAATAACCTTGATTAAAGAGATTTATTATCGCTTTATCTGTATTTTGACCAGTGATTGTGTCTCCGATTTTAAGCCCTGACATGTTTTGAGCAACTAACGGAGAAATTTGCTTTAATCCTTCGAATTTAATAGATTTAATCTCTACTCCAAGGACTAAATTCATAGAAGCAGCCAACAAAAATATAGTTTTTTTCATATGTTTTTACCTAAAAATGAATATAATTTGCGTATAATACCATAATAAAAGTTAAATTTTAGACAATACAAGGAAAAGTATGAAAATAGGCATAATAGGACTTGGACTCATAGGCGGTTCTTTAGGGCTTTGTTTGCGAGATATGAAGCTTATAACTTCTGTTAGCGGATATGATATAAGTAAAGAAAATGAAAAGTTAGCGCTAGAGCTTGGTTTAGTCGATGAGATACTAAGTTTTAACCAGATGAAAGAGAAGTGCGACATGATATTTTTAGCCATTCCTGTTGAGGCTATTATATCAACTTTGCAAAATTTAAAAGATATAGATAAAAACACGACTATAGTTGATTTAGGAAGTACAAAAGCTAAAATTTTAGATGAATGCCCAGCGGAAATAAGACAAAATTTAGTAGCAGCCCATCCGATGTCAGGAACAGAAAATTCAGGCCCAAGTGCGGCTTTTAAGGAGCTTTTAAAAGGCGCTGTTGTTGTGATTTGCGATGATGAAAAAACAGATAATTTACATATAAAACGAGCGGTTGAGCTTTTTTCATATGCTGGTATGAAAATCGTCTTTATGGATGCAAAAAGACACGATCATCACGCAGCTTTAATCTCTCATCTACCTCACGCTATAAGTTTTGCTATGGTAAATAGCGTCTTAAGAGAGGAAAACAGAAAAAATATCATCAATCTTTCTGGCGGAAGCTTTTCAGATGTTAGCCGTATCGCAAAATCTTCACCAGAGATGTGGACTGATATTTTTAAGCAAAACAAGGTAAATTTGTTAGCTTCTATAAGTGCTTTTAAAAACGAGCTTGACTCATGCACAAATATGATGGAAAACGAAGAGTGGGAAAAGCTAAAAGAGTGGATGTATGATGCAAGGGTTATAAGAGAATTCTTGTGATTTAACGTGAATTTATCGATAAAGAGTATAATAAATTTTTAGTTTAAATTTAAGGTTGATAATGAGAGGACGAAGAGGCAGAGGAAGTGGGGTTGTAGGGATATTTTTTCTTGCAGTCATAGTTGTTTTAGCTGGTTGTGGGTATTATTTATACACATCAAAAATTTTTGAAAGAAATGCGCCGGTTATAAATTTATCTAACCAAATTTATTGGAATTTAAAATCTAGCATTCCATTAATAATAAAAGATGACACCGGAATCAAATCAGCAAAAGTAAGTTTAAGCGATGGCAGCAAAAAGATAAATTTAATAGATACTAAATTTGATATAATAAAACCAGAAGTAAAACTAGAAATTTCACTACCAAAAGGCACTTTGCTTGATAAGAGTGCTAATTATCAGCTTGAGATTGAGGCAAATGATGTAAGTAAATGGAACTTTTTTACAGGAAATAAACTAGATGCTTTGATAAATGTAGCAGTTGATACACAAAGGCCAGATATTTATGTATTAAATCAATCTTATAAAATCACAAGAGGTGGCGCTGCTGCTGTTGTTTTTAGAGCAAGCGATGAGATGTTAAAAGAGCTTTATATAGAAACTAATGCTAAAAAGCAGTTTAAAGTCACGCCATTTCATAAAGATGGCTACTACGCCTCTTTAGTAGCATGGCCAGCGAGCGAAGATAGCTTTAGCGCTTATGTTATAGCAAAAGATATGGCTGGAAATGAGAACAGAACTCGCATAAAATACTATCTTCAAGATAAAAAATACAAAGTTTCAAATATTGCTTTAAATGATGAGTTTTTAGGTGGTAAAATTACCGATTTGGTAAATCGCTACGCGCAAGATCCTAGTCAAATTCAAGGAGTTGCGAAGTTTAAATTTGTAAATGAGACTCTAAGAAATCAAAGCGAAGGAGCAATCGGCTCTAAAACAAAAGATGTTTTAGAAGATAGCTTGAATAAATTTTTCTTAAAACCATTTTATCCGCTTAAAAACGGACAAGCTGTAGCTAGCTTTGGCGATCATCGTTTTTATAGTATGAACAAAGAGCCAGTTAGCGAGTCGTGGCATTTAGGACTTGATTTAGCAAGTATAGCTGGTGCACCGATAATCGCAAGTAATGATGGCGAGGTTGTATTTGCCGATGAAGATGGAATTTATGGGCTTGGAGTCGCGGTTTATCATGGGTTTGGACTTTATAGCTTATACGCTCATTGTAGCTCTTCAAATGTAAAAGTTGGCGATAAGGTAAAAGCAGGAGAAGTCATAGCTCATACTGGAAGCTCTGGACTTGCTTTTGGTGATCATCTTCACTTTGGAGTGATAATTCAAGGTGTTGAGGTAAGACCAGAAGAGTGGATGGATAAAAAGTGGATGGAAGATAACATCTATAAAATTTTAGAAAATTCAAGAAAAAGTATAGATAGCAGGAAATAAATTTCCTTGTATTTACTAAAATTTAGCTATAATTGATAAAAATTATGAATTAATAAGGACAAAGATTGAAACAGACAACAATAGCTAAAAAGGTTGAGGGCGTTGGAATAGGACTTCATAAAGGTGAACCTATAAAAATAACGCTTGAGCCATTAGAGGCTGATTTGGGTATTGTGTTTTATCGAAAAGATGCTGGAGTTAGCATAAAAGCTGAACCAGGAAATGTCATAAATACGCAGATGGCGACTGTTGTTGGAAATAAAACTGGCATTTATATCTCTACAATCGAACATCTTTTTAGCGCGATTAACAGCTATGGCATAGATAATATAAGAATAGTTTTAGACGCAAATGAAATTCCGGTTATGGATGGAAGTGCGATAAGCTTTTGTATGATGCTTGATGAAGCTGGTATTAAAACATTAGATAGCGATAAAAAAGCTATGATTATAAAGCGTGAAGTTGAAGTAAAAGAGGGTGATAAATTTGTAAGAATCAGCCCTAGCAAGAACCCTAAATTTGACTACACTATCAAATTTGACCATCCGATAATCGGTAAGCAAAACTATGTTTTTGAGTTTTCAAAAGATGGTTTTATAAAAGAGATTTCAAGAGCTAGAACTTTTGGATTTTTAAAAGATGTTCAAATGCTAAGAGCAAACAACCTTGCACTTGGCGGAAGTTTAGAAAATGCTGTTGTTATCGATGATAGTAGAATTTTAAATCCAGAGGGCTTAAGGTTTGAAAACGAATTTGTAAGACACAAAATTCTTGATGCGATTGGGGATTTAGCTTTAATAGGAATGCCTATTTTAGGAGATTATACAGCGTTTGCTGGAAGTCATGATTTAAACCATAAACTAACTCTTGCTATTTTAAGTGATGAAAAAAACTATGAAATAGTTACCTTAAATCAAGAGTTAGCAAAAGAGTACTCAAAAGTTTTTGCTTAGGTCATAGTCATTAAAAAAGTTAAAATTTTAGTCATATCGCTAGCAAGCCCTGTTTTAATAGGAATTTATGAAAACGAAATTCTTATTAAAACGCTTTCTAGCGATGAAAAATCAAGTGAATTTATCATTGAAGCTATCGAAGAAATCCTACAAAAATACCAAATTTCAGAAATCATTTATGCAAACGGACCTGGAAGTTTTATGGGCATAAAAGTTGCTTATGTTATCCTAAAAACGCTTAGTATAGTAAAATCTTGTCCGATGTATGCGGTAAGTGGCTTTGAGTTAAATGACAACCAACCGATTAGAGCAAATAAAAATTTAAGTTTTGTTTTAGAAAAAGATTTTAGCATATCTTTAAAAAAAGTTGAGCCAGTAAATTTCGAACTTCCGCAAGATTTATCAAATTTAAATAAATTTGATGATATACTTCCAAACTACATTATAGACGCAGTTTAGGAAAAAAATGAAGATTATAGTACCAGCAACGAGTGCAAATTTAGGACCGGGTTTTGATGCGTTAGGGCTTAGTTTAAAGCTATATAACGAGATTGAGATTACGCCACAAAGCTTTACTTGTATATCGATTAAAGGCGAGGGCAGCAAAAAAAACTCGATTAAGAAAAACAACTCATTTGTCAATATTTTTAACGAAATTTATCTCTCACTTGTTGGGAAAACAGATGATTTTAAATTCTCATTTACAAACAACATCCCATTTTCGCGTGGTCTTGGAAGTAGCTCTTCTGTGGTTATCGGCGCGATTGCAGCTGCTTATGAGATGGCTGGATTTAAAGTCGATAGAAATACGATATTAAACAAAGCAGTTTTTTACGAAAACCACCCAGATAACATCGCTCCAGCGACTTTTGGCGGTTTTACGTCTAGTATTATTGAAAATTCAAAAGTCTACACACAAAAAGCAAATTTAAGCGATGATATAAAAGCAGTCGTAGTTATACCAGATAAAGCGATGTCTACAAATGACTCAAGAAACAAGCTTCCTAAACACTACTCTATGAAAGATACAGTTTCAAATTTAGCCCACGCGGCGTTTCTAACATCTTGCTTTATAAAACAAGATTATGACAGTTTAAGAATTGCTTCAAAAGATATGATGCATGAAAATTTACGTATGCAAAGCCTACCAGAGCTTTTTGATGTGCGAAATATCGCTTATAAAAATGGCGCTTTAATGAGCACGCTTTCGGGCAGTGGCTCGACATTTTTAAATATCGCTTATAAAAAAGATGCACCAAATTTACAAAAACAGCTAGCAGAAAATTTTAAAGATTTTAGAGTCGAAATTTTAGATTTTGACAATGATGGATTTAAAATTATATCAAAAAGCTAAAAACAAGAAAAAAAAAGATATAATAAATGCTTAAAAATCATACTCCTAAAAGAATGTGTGTAGTCTGCAAAGCTAGGTTTACTCAAAACTCACTTTTCAGGTTAAGGATAAAAAACTTTGATATTAGCACGGATTGTGATAGCGGGAGAAGTTTCTATATATGTCAAAAGTGTATAAAAACTGATGAGAAAATTTTAAAAAAAATAATGTCTAAATTTGTAAAAACATCAAATTTAAATTTAGAAAAATTGAAGGAGAGACTCTTATATGGCGGATGTTCGCATACACGAAATAGCAACTGAACTTGGTTATACCAGTAAAGAGATCATAGAAAAAGCCCAAGAAATGGGGCTTAAAAAAATAAAAGCAGCAAACAGCGCCGTTACTGTCGAAGAGGCAGAGGCTATATACAACTACGTTCAAACAGGCGAACTTCCAAAAAAATCTAAGCCAAAAACTACAAAAAAAGTAGAAAAAGAAGAAATAGTAGAAGAGCCTAAAAAAACGCCTTCAAAAGAGAAATCAAAACCAAAAACTCAAGAAAAAAAAGAATCTGTAAAAAAAGAGCCTGCAAAAGAAGAACCTATAAAAGAAAAAGAGGTTGTAAAGGCTAAGCAAGAGCCTAAAAAACAGAGTGATGAAGAAGTTAAAGAGGTTATAAAAGCAGAAGAAAAACCTAAAACCGATGAGGTAGAAGTTGGTTCAAAGGTTGAAGAAAAAGCAGAAAAAGAGCCAGAAGTAAAACCTCAAGTTGCAGAAGAAAAAACGCAAAAAGAAGAGGAACAAAAACCGGTGTCCTTACAAGAAGAGATAATCAAGCAAGAGCCAAAGGTTGAGCCAAAAGTCGTTAAAAATGAGAGTTTAGCAGCTTCAAGTCTTCATAAAAGAAGAGGGATTGTTATAGTTAAAAAAAGAAAAGATATAGTAGCTCAAGAGCTTGCTAAGTCTCAACCAGCTAAAAAACAGGCAAATGAGAAGATAAATGTTGGTTTGGAAGCTATTTTTTCAAGTGCTGAAGCAAATTTAAAGAAAAAGAAAAAAGAGAAAAAGATAACTCCTGTTTCTAAAAAAGACTCTGCACAAAAAATAGAGCTTTTAGATAACAGAGATCTTAGTAGCAATACAATCATAGATGATGATGAGGGCATGGTTGTTTTACCAGATCTTACAAACAAGCCTATTCAAGTAGAAAACAGACCGCAAACCAAAAAACCATTAAACATCTATAAAACATCTCAAAATAATACTTTTGGAAACCAAGAAGGTGGCATTAGCAGAGGTTCTAGAAAAAAACGAAAAAGAGTCATCAGAAGTGAAGAGAGCGAGAATATAGTGGCTATTGATATACCAAAAGAGATAAGAGTGTATGAGTTTGCTGATAAGCTGAAAAAACAGCCTAGCGAAATCATATCAAAGCTATTTATGTTAGGTATGATGACAACTAAAAATGACTTTTTAGATGAAGATGCTATAGAAATTTTAGCCGATGAGTTTAAAGTAGAAGTCAATATCATCGATGAAGCTGTTGAATTTGACTATGTAAAAGCATACGATGATAACGAAAAAGATGATAAAGATATCATAGAAAGAGTTCCTGTTATTACTATCATGGGACACGTTGATCATGGTAAGACAAGCTTGCTTGATTATATCAGAAGTTCGCGTGTAGCAAGTGGCGAAGCTGGTGGTATCACTCAGCACGTTGGTGCATATATGGTAGAAAAAAATGGTAAGAAAATAACATTTATCGATACTCCAGGTCATGAGGCTTTTACATCTATGAGGGCAAGGGGCGCTGAGGTTACAGATATAGTTATCATAGTTGTTGCGGCTGATGATGGTGTAAAACCTCAAACAAAAGAGGCGGTAAATCACGCTAAGGCAGCCAAAGTTCCATTTATCATCGCGATTAATAAAATGGATAAAGAAACAGCAAACCCAGACTTAGTTAAAACTGGACTTAGTGAACTTGGTGTTATGCCTACAGAGTGGGGTGGAGACTATGAGTTTGTTCCTATTTCTGCAAAAACTGGCGCTGGTATAGATGAGCTTTTAGAGATAGTTTTACTTCAAGCTGATATACTAGAACTTAAAGCAAACCCTAAAAAAGCAGCAAAAGCAACCATAGTAGAAAGCTCGCTTCAAAAAGGCAGAGGCCCAGTAGCAACTGTTATCGTTCAAAATGGAACTTTAAAAGTAGGCGATACTGTTGTAGCAGGAGTTGCGTATGGTAAGATAAGAGCTTTGACTGATGATAAGGGAAAAACTTTAAAAGATATAAAACCGGGCGAGTGTGGTGTCATAATCGGACTTAGCGAAGTTCCAGAAGCTGGAGAGACTCTTATAAGCGTAGGAAGCGATAAAGAAGCTCGTGAGTATGCACACAAAATTTATGAACACCAAAGACAAAAAGAGCTTAGTAAATCAACTAAAGTTTCACTTGAAGAGTTAAGCGCTAAGATAGCAGAAGGTGAGTTAAAATCTCTTCCAGTTATCATAAAAGCAGATGTTCAAGGAAGCTTAGAAGCTATTAAATCAAGCTTAGAAAAACTAAGAAATGATGAGATAAAAGTAGATATCATACATAGTGGCGTTGGCGGTATCACACAAAATGACGTTGGACTAGCAAGTGCTAGTGAAAACTGTGTAATTCTTGGCTTTAACATACGCCCAACTGGCGAAGTCAAAGAAAAAGCCAAAGAGCGCGGAGTCGAGATAAAAACTTATAATGTTATTTATAACTTGATTGATGATGTTAAGTCTATACTTGGAGGATTGATGAGTCCTATTATTAGCGAGATAGAGATAGGTCAAGCAGAGATTAGACAAGTTATAGTAGTGCCACGAATCGGACAAATCGCTGGATGTATGGTAACCGATGGAAGTATTTCAAGAGGCGCTAAAATACGTGTTATACGCGATGGTGTTGTTACGTTTGAAGGAAATATAAGCTCACTAAAACGCTTTAAAGATGATGCAAAAGAGGTAGCAAAAGGCTATGAATGTGGCGTTGGTATCGAAGGATATAACGATATGAGAGTAGGGGATTATATCGAAAGTTATAAAGAGAAAGAAGAGGCGGCGGTACTTTAATGAACCCTCACGAGATAAGAAGACTTCGAACTCAAAGTGTGCTTAAAGAGCTTGTTCCTGAAGCGATATCGACTTTAGGAGATGCGACTTTAAGAGGACTTTGCGTGACAGATGTGGAGTGTAAAAAGGGCAGATATGATGCTTTTGTCTATCTTGATAAGATGATGTTGGATGAAAAAGAGCAAGAGCATGTGCTTAATCAACTAAAAAAAGTAAGTAGATATCTTGAGAACTATTGTATGGAAGCAGAAGGCTGGTTTAAAAGTCCAAAATTTCACTTTAAATTTGATGATATTTTAGAACGCCAAAACAAAATGGACGATTTGTTTGAGATTATAAGCAAGGATTTAAATAAAAATGGTTGATTTAAAAGCCCTATTAAGCGAGTGTGACGTTAGTTTATATGATGTTGAAACAGCTAATGAAAACAAAAGATTAATTTATAGAATTTACATAGTAAAGCCAGGTGGCGTTACTCTTGAAGATTGCGAAAAAGTTAGCAGACTTCTTTCTCCGATTTATGATGTTGAACCACCTGTAAATGGAGACTGGATACTAGAAGTATCAAGCCCTGGTTTAGAGAGAAAGCTTTCAAATTTTGAACATTTTTCAAACAGTATTGATGAGCTAGTAAAAATTACGTTAAATGATAAAAACGTAGTAGAAGGAAAACTCATAGCGTGCGATGATGAGCATATCGAAGTGCAAAGTGGCGAAGAAGTAGCTAAGATAAATTTTACTGATATTAAAAAAGCAAAAACATATATAAAGTGGTAGCTTTTAACTATACTAAATTTAAGGGCTATTTGTTCTAAATTTAGTTATATTTTATAAAAATATCTGTTTTAACTTGTGCGATAAACTTAAATTTATTACTAGTTTGGCTAAATTTTGTAATCAAATTTAGCTGTTTTTTGATTTATTGAGTTGTTTTATATAAATTTAGCAAAATACTGTACCAAAAGTAATATCGCAAACAAAATCATAACCCATTTTAAGAATTTCCTAAATGTCTGCTCGCTTAATGGCTTTACTATCTTCCTTGAGATATAAACAGCTGCAATACACGCTCCAACAGCCATCATACCGTATAAAAACTCACTTTTTCCAATTTCACCGTGACTAAAAAAAGTAGCGATTTGAGTTAGTTTGCTGGTTAAAAATGAAAAATTCATCACAACTATCGAGTCGTTCTTATCAAGTTTAAGCTCTAAGATTAAAATAACAATCACAACTAACATAACATTTACAAGTCCGCCAACAACTCCAGCAACTAGCCCAAAACAGGCTAACCCAACCATTTTATGCTTCTCTAAAAATGTGGTAAAATTTAGGTGAATTTTATCTTTTAAAAGATATAGTATAATAATTATAGATAATAATACTTTATAAATATCGCTAGGATAAGTTATTAAAATATAACTTCCGGCATAACTTCCAACTATGATAAACAAACTTAAAATAATATATTTTTTAAGCACTAAAAAGGCATTTTTAATCCCCCAAATGCTTATTAAATTCATAAAAAGAGTTGGAAAAAGGGTTAGTAAAATAGCCTCTTTTGGAGACGCAACCATAAAAAGCAGTGGCGTAGCGATAAGTGGGAAACCAAAGCCCGAAAGTGAGTGAAAAAATGCAGATATGAAACATATAGCTAAAATCGCATAAGTTTGAAACACAGATGACCTTTAATGCTTAGAAATTTACTTTAGATTTTCAAAGCCGAGTTTAATTTAAGCTAAATTCTATCTTAAAACTCTGAATTTGACTTAAAATATTTTAGTAATCACCAAAATTATAACACTATAAAAATATATTCTATAAGATAAATTTATCTCTTCTTCTACGCACCCCAAAAAGTAAAATAACATAAGCTAAATAATAAATTTTATTATTTACTAATTTTTAAAAATATACTAATATAATTTCTACAAATTTTATGATAAAATTTACATTTTTAAGGATAAATATGAATGAGAATTTTTTATTTGCACTCGCTTTAACCACGCTAGCTGGGCTAAGTACCGGCATAGGTGGGATTATATCGTGCTTTGCAAAGAGAGAAAACTATAAATTTTTAACAATTAGCCTTGGCTTTTCAGCCGGAGTCATGATATATGTTTCGTTTGTTGAGATTTTGCAAGAGAGCATTGAGCTAAGTGCTAAAAATTTAGATGGTAAATTTGGCGAAATTTTGCCTATTTTGGCGTTTTTTGCTGGGATCGCTATCATCGCTATTATCGATAAGGCGATACCACAAGAAGACAACCCTCACGAGTTTTCTTCCATGGGCGACCACGCTAGCAAAAAGCTTATGAGAACTGGGATTTTCACGGCACTAGCTATCGCCATTCACAACTTTCCAGAAGGTTTGGCGACATTTATCTCTGCTTATAGCAACCCACAAGTTGCAATCGCTATTGCATTTGCTATCGCGCTTCACAACATTCCTGAAGGCATTGCGGTCGCATCGCCAATCTATCAAGCAACTGGAAGTAAGAAAAAAGCTATTTTTTACTCTTTTTCATCAGGACTTGCAGAGCCAATAGGCGGAATTATCGGCTTTTTACTACTTATGCCATTTTTAAACGATGTCGTTTTGGCTGTGGTTTTTGCGGTGGTTGCTGGGATAATGGTTTATATCTCTATCGATGAGCTTTTGCCTGCAGCGGAGACTTTTGGCGAACATCACTTAGGCATAGGCGGATTTGTCGCTGGTATGGCGGTTATGGCGTTATCGCTTTTGATTTTATAAGGTTAAGATAAATTTGATTTATGATAAATTAAACTTATCTTTTATTTGATTAAATAGATTTTTTATAAAGTTTTTAAATATATCTAGAGGAAGAGTTGATTAAGTTTAGTTAGATTTTGTGATTTTGTGATTTTGTGATTTTACGGCGAGTATTTTGTAAGGCTCAAGACAAATTAAAAACTTTTAAAGGGGTTTTAACTACTATGCTGTCGATGAAAAACAAATACATATACCGTTCCCTAATTTCTGAAAAGAAATTTCGTGAAATTCTCAAGTATTTTTGCCTTGATTTAGAAGCTGTAAAGATAGCTGAAATTTGTAATACTTCTAGAAATTCTATCAATAAAATTCTAAAAGAGATAAGAATTTTAATGGCACAAGAATGCGAGAAAATTTCTAAATTTGATGGCGAGATAGAAATAGATGAAAGCTACTTTTTACTTCGCTTTGCTAGTAACTGTAAATAGAAGAAGCTAAAAGAGTAAGAGGCAAAAGAGGCAGGTGCAGCTAATAAACAACCAGTATTTGGTATGTTAAAACAAGATGATAAGGTCTATACACAAGTAGTTAAAAACTGCAGTGCAAGTGAGCTAGTGTCAATATTAAGAGAGTTTAGTGAGCTAAATGAGAGTATTATTTACTCTGATAGTTGCAGAGCTTATGATGGTTTAGTGGATTATGGAGCAAAAGCTCATTACCGTATAAAACACTGCAAAAATGAATTCGCTAATGGTAAAATTACATAAATGGTATAGAGAATTTCTGGGGTTATGCAAAGCATAGGTTAAGTAAATTTAAAGGCATAAAAAAGATAATTTTATATTGCACTTAAAAGAGTGTGAATTTAGGTTTAATAACAGAGAAAACTTATATCAAATTTTACTTAAATTGATAAGAGAAAATCCGCTTAACTTGTTTTGAGCCATTGTAAATATTTTACATTTTACAAAAACTGCACTGAGTTTAAAATTTAGCCGTCAATGCTGCAAAATAGCATACTTAAATTTTAAAAATAAAATTTATTGACTTAAAAGGACTGTTTTGATGATAAATTTCACTTTATCTAAAAACTAAGCTTTGAATTAGTTTAATTTATTTAAATCTTGTATAAAAAACTTATATAAATTTGCTAAATTTTATACAAAATTACAACTAAACTCGCTCCGCAAGTGCAGCTAAATCTTGATATTTTATAATATTACTACTTGGAGTTTTTAGATTGAATTTGCACCAGTTAAATTTGGCTTTGCAGTTTTGATCTGTACGAAATCTTGCTAGTTTATAAATTTGGTTTTAAGTTAAACATGTAGCATTGACTTAAAAATAAAATACAAAATCCCGACACAAATTTAACCATTTAAATTTTATCTTGTGCAAAAGTTATATCAACTAAATTTAAATAATTATTATAATTTTAGATTAAAATTTAATCAGTTTTAATACTTAAATTTTATAATATAAGTATTAAAATATATAATAAATTTGGCAAATTTATTTAAATCCAGCGTAAATTTTTATGATTTAAATAGCATAAATCATCAGTTTTATAAATTTAAAATTTATTTTAAATTATTGCTTAAACAGCGCATAGAATGCTAAAAATTTAATAAAATATCAAAATAGTTGAACTATACTTGCATTTTCATAAAACATAAAGATTTCAAATAATTTATAAGATTATAATAATACTATATTATTTTATAGCTTATTGTATCAATTTAGACTAAATTTAATAAATCGGATATAAAATTTACGCCTTAAATCTAGCTAAAATTCCATTTAAGTTTTTTACCGCACTTTTTATTTAATGGCTTGCAACACTTTTGCAAATATTTATATAAAAAAGCGCTTGTTTTGCTGTATCTAACCAGCTTTAAATATCGCAAATCAGCGTTTATTAACTTACAATCAAGCCGCAATTTTGCTTAAAAGTTAGCCGTGATTATCGCAACTTAGCTAAATTTATTTTCGCTATTTTTATACAAATTTTAAAACCAAAATCTAGGTAAAATAAATTTTTAAAACCAAAACGCAAAATCGCTACTTTTTAACTATTTTAAACCACCCATAAAACTCGCCATCAATTTCGCATAAATTTAGCAATTTTAGCTTCAAATTTGCACTTAAATTTGCTAAATTTAAGAAATTTGGAGCAAAAAATATCAACACATACTCCACAAATTCTGGCAAATTCGCCAGCAAATTTTGCCCACCCTCAAACATACAAAGTGGATATGAACGAACAAATTTGATATCATCGCCGATTATCACTTTCCGCTTAGCAATGCTAAAAAGCGGAATTGTTTTATCAAATTCTTTCTGACGCGAGTATATGAAAACATCTGGATTATGCGTGCTGTGCGTTTTGTAAGTATCGGCTACTTCAAAAGTATTAGCGTTGTGTGTTTTATAAAAAGTATCATTTGTCTGACAAAAACTAGAATCGATTTTTTGAGAATTACTATCAGTTTTATAATTTTTTTTATTTACTTTAGAGGGATATTTTTCATCAAAAGCTCTTATGTTTGTTTCGTAGTCGCTACAAACTAACTCACCTATTTTACACTCATTCTCATCTGTTTTAACCGCGTCGTATGTTTTGTAAATACCATTTGCTAGCCTGCTATCAAGCGTTGGACGGTCGATTCTAACGGTATTTCCGCCAATAGCAAGTAGTGGTAGAACAGAGCGGATTTTATGCACCAAAACTCTAGCGCCAAGTCCGGTTATCACGCCGCCACTTACCACGCCATTTAGGCTCATTCCAAGTTTTAAAAAGCTAAAATTTCCGCTTTGCCACGCTAAAAATGGGGCTAAAAGTTCATCGCAACGCTCTTTTAAAATACCAAATTTAACTTTTACGCCGTTTTTTTGTAGCAACTTTCCCCCACCACTTGCAGCGTCCGTGTTATCATATGAGCCGATAATTACTTCGCTAAATCCAAGCTTGTTAAGCAAATTAGCGCATGGTGGCGTTTTGCCATGATGTGAGCATGGCTCAAGTGTTACAAAAGCCTTTGCGCCATTTAAAAATCCATCGTGATTAGCTAAAATATACTCGTAAGCTTTGCTAGGGTTTTTTGGTAGCGATGTATCTTTAAATTTAGCTTCAAATGCCGATATAACCGCACTTAACTCAGCATGAGCAAGACCAGCTTTTTGATGAGCTTTAATAGCTAAAATTTTGCCAAATTTATCAACTATCACGCACCCAACTGCTGGGTTTGGATAGGTTAAAATTTGATACTTCCACGCCTCGTTTATGGCTAAATTCATATAAAATTCATCGTTCATTTTCTATCTTTTTGCGACTGTGTTTGCGTAGTAGCAGAGCGTACCAAGTCTGGCTTTTGATATTTTGCAGGTATTTATGCACGTTTGTTTTATAAGTTTTATATCCAAAATTTTACCTTTTTTGATGAAATTATACATTAAATTTAGCTTATTAACAATCTTTATAAATAATCCTTCGATTTCATAAAAAGTATAAAATAATAGTTTAAATTTATATATAAGTAACACATAAAGTTAAAAATTTTTTAATTTGCTTTGTCTGTTTAGCTAAGAATGGCTAAATTTAGCTATAATTTTTCAAAAAAAGAGTTAAAATGCAAAATATATTTTTCACATCTGATTTTCACTTTAGCCATAAAAATATCGTTCGTTTTAGCCCCAAGTTTCGCAAAAAGCTCTTTTGGAGCAAGGACTTTGACTTTACAAAATCACTTGATGAAAAGCTGATAAATGAGATGGATTTTGCTCTTATATCGCAGTGGAATGGAGTTGTTGGGCAAAATGATTTGGTATATTATCTTGGGGATTTTTCTTTCAAAAAAGACAAAACCAGAAAAATTTTGCAAAGTCTAAATGGGCGTAAAATTTTTGTGCAAGGCAACCACGATAAGCAGTTTTTAAGTGGAGAATTTGATGATTTGCTTGAAAAAAGAGTTGATTATTTAGAGGAAAAATTTAGCTTTACTCACAATGGTGTTATTGAAAATTTAATCATCATAATGTCGCATTATCCGATATATGAATGGAATGGTATGAGCCGTGGAGCGGTGCATTTACACGGTCATATCCATGAAAATGACATCTCGCACATCTTAGGTGGGCGCGCTGTAAATGTGTGCTGGGATAGGTGGGGGCGGATTTTATCGCTTAATGATATATTTAGCTTGACTAAAAACGCAGCGCCACGAGAGTATGATGATAGAAAAGAAGGCGAAATTTATTAAATTTGAGTAAAATTTCGTTTGATTTAAGACTTTGAAATTTAAATTTTAACTTTAAATAAAACTATTTTTGATAAAGCTTGTTAGCAAAATTTATAGGCTTTTTTATGGTTTTAAATTTATAAAACTGATGATTTTCGCTATTTAAGTTATAAAATTAATACTAAATTTGAATGTAAATTTGCTAAATTTATTGTATTTATGCGACTTGTGTTATAAAATTTAGATATTTAAAATGAGATAAATTTTAAGCTAAAACTATAAATTTAAGTATTTATAAATAGACACTCGTACAAGCTAAAATGTGTTATAAGAGCATTTTTATGGGATTTGTGGCTGTTTGCTTACATAATAATTTCAATGATAAATATAAAAAGTTAGAACTTAAAAACTATCTGCCATGCAAGATTTAGCAAAAGTGGCTGGTTTTTGCCACTTTTAATTTATAAAATCAAGATTTTGATATATTGATAAATCGCGCGCTATCTTATCTAACTTTTACAAAAAGTTCACTTAGTACTAAATTTGCAACTTTAGTTGAAAATGAGTTTATAAATTTATCAAGCTTATCTGCTTTTTTCCACGCTGGATTAGCCACTCCGGCAGTTTTTGCAGTTAGATCAATTGCTTCTTGATAGGTTTTTATATCATCAATCAAACCTAGTTTTTTAGCATCATCAGCTAAAAAGACTCTCGCGTTTGCCCATGATTTTTGAGTTGATAAATCAAGCTTTCTAGCCTTTGCAACCTCACTTGTAAAAAGCTCATAACTCTTATCAACGAGCGCTTGAAGGCTCTGTTTTTCATCGCTTGTCCACTCTCTCATCATCGTTCCAGCCTCTTTGAACTCACCAGCTTTTACGATTTGCTCTTTAATGCCTATTTTAGCGGTAAGTTCGCTTAAATTTGCACCTTGCATAATCACGCCAATCGAGCCAATAAAACTGCCTTTGTTTGCATAAATTTTACTCGCCCAAACGCCACTTAAGTAGCTTCCACTCGCCATCGTACCGCTTGCGTATGCGATGACTGGTTTTTTATCATTTAGCTCTTTTATAGCTTGTGAGATTTCAAAACTCGGAGCAAGTGCGCCGCCTGGACTATCGATACGAAGAAGAACGCCTTTTATCTCTAAGTCATCTTTGGCTTGATAAATTTGGCGTAAAAACTCGCTATCATCGATGATAGCACCATTTAAATTTAGTTCGACTAAATTTGCTTTAGATGAGATTTTCTCATCAGAAATCACCTCGATAAAAATCAAAATAAAAAATAAAATGATAAAAACTTGAATGCTAAATTTAATTATCCAGCCGATAAATTTAAAAAATCCTTTTAAAATTCCCATTTTTTGCCCCCTATAAATAGCTCTTTAGCCTCTTTTGTCTGTAAAATTAGTTGCAGTGGAATTTGCGTTTCATCGCTTACTTCAAAACCTTTATAAACCGCGATATCGGCGAGTTTCTCTTCTTCTAGTGAGCCTAAATTTAACCCCAAAGCTCGAGCTGGGTTTAAAGTCGAGCTAAGAAGCAAAACTTTAGCTAGTTTTTGCAAGTCAAAATCATCATGGATAAGTAAATTCGCACGCAATTCATCAAAGAAATTTAGGCTTATATTTGAGCTTAGCCCATCTGTTGCAATGGCTAAATTTAGTCCACTTTTTAGCACCTTTTTTAAATTTAGCGTTTTTTTACTAAGCAGTCTGTTTGAAACCGCGCAATGTGCGATTGAGTGTAGGTTGCTATCTAGTTTTTCAAGCTCTTTTAAGTAAACACAATGCACAAAAAGCGTTCTTAAGCCGCTAAAGTTTTTGATAAATTCTTCAACACCATACATCGGTTTGGCATCTTTGCTAAATTTAGCTAGCCACTCCTTAAAACCGCCCTTTGCCTCTCTTAACCATCTATTTTCGTGGTTGCTTTCAAGCAGGTGAGTTGAGAGTAAAAGGTTGTTTAGCTTAGCAAAATCACAAGCGCGCTTGCAAAGGGTTGGGTGGGTTGAGTAGGTTGAGTGAATGGAAAGTGCGGGGATAAAAAGCTCGCTTTTAAATTTATCGCTTTGTTTAAAACGAGTTATGAAATTCTCCCAACAAGACTCTATAAACTCGGGGTTTGAGCCAAGTATTTCGTTATAAAAGACAACTCTTGCTTTTGAATTTACGCACGCATTTAAGTCGCTTCCAAAGCTTGAAATTTCGCCGATTGTCGCTACGCCTGAGCGCATCATCGAATTAATTGCATTTTGGATAAGTTTATCGGTTGCCTCTTTTGAAAGCTCGCTTCTACTAGTGATTACGCTTTTAACCCATTTTAAAAAATCACCATAAACAAGCGTGGTCGAGTTTGCGCTAAACTCAAGATGGCAGTGTGGGTTGATAAAGGCTGGCATAACGATATCTTCGCTAAAATCAAGCACCAAAGCATCTTTAAATTGCGCTTGTAGCTCTTTAAATTTACCAACTTTTTTTATCTTTGTATCAAAGGCTATGGCACTATTTTTAAGCACTTTAAAGCCATCATCACACACTAAGATATATTTTGCTTTTAGTATTTTCATCTCTTCTCCTAAGAGGTTGATTGTAGCAAAAATTTAGTTATTTTAGGATATAATCAACCTTAAATTTTAAAATTCGCAGGAGAAATAAATGAAAATAGTAGTAATTCAAGGACCAAATATCAACATGCTAGGAACTAGAGAAACTAGCGTATATGGCTCGATGAAGATGGAAGATATACACGCTCAAATGAAAGTTGTAGCAGAGCAAAACGGCGTTGATATCGAGTTTTTTCAAACAAATTTTGAAGGTGAAATAGTAGATAAAATCCAAGAGTGCTTTGGCGATAGCGACGGTATTATCATAAATCCAGCAGCCTATACCCACACATCTATTGCGATTCGTGATGCAATCGCAGCGGTAAATTTACCAGTTATCGAAGTTCATATCTCAAACATCGCAAGACGCGAAGAATTTCGCCAAAAAAGCCTTATCTCAGCTGTAACTGCTGGACAAATTATAGGTTTTGGACCAGTTGGATATCATCTTGCTATGATAGCAATGCTCCAAATTTTTGAGCAAATCAAGGCTGTAAGAGCCGCTAGAGAGAAAGCAGCACCAGCAGCTAATGAGTAAAAACTACATCTTACAAGATGAAAATAGCGTATATTTTGAGTGCGGATATAGTTGCGATAACGAAATTTTCTTGCATATAAGAGGCAGAAATTTTTTATTAACCGACTCAAGATACGCGATAGAAGCTAGAAATTTAGCGCACGATACAGAAGTTATCGAAATAAAACAGCCTATCATAAAAGAGGCTAGGTTGCTACTACGTAAATTTGGGGTTAAAAGCTTAGTTTTTGACCCGTATGATTTCTCTTATGCACAGTTTGAAGAGCTTAGCAAATTTATCCATATAAACTTTATCCCACGCCCGTTTTTTTCTAAAAAAAAGCGAATGATAAAGAGCCAAAAAGAGATTGAGATTTTAAAACAAGCAGCTATTTTTGGGGCGAAAAGTTTTGATCAATTTGCTAAATTTGTTAGTGAAAATGGGCTTAGTTTAAGCGAAAAAGAGCTTTTTTTCCACGCTTGCAATATCTTAAAACATGATGGCGAGCTAGGGCTTTCTTTTGAGCCAATCATCGCACTTAACCAAAACGCAGCAAAAGCCCATGCTTTGCCAAGTTCGGATAGGCTTAGAAGTGGCGACTTGCTCTTGCTTGATGCTGGAGTAAAATTTAAAAGATACTGCTCAGATCGCACAAGAACGGCGTGTTTTACAGATAGTGTTGAATTTAGCAAAAGACAAAGTTTTAAAACACAAAAGCAAAACGAAATTTATCAAATCGTAAAAGAGGCGCAAAATTTAGCTATAAAAGCGGTTAAACCTGGCGTTTTAGCGCGAGATGTCGACAATGCAGCAAGAGAATTTATAACAAAATGTGGTTATAAAAAAGAGTTTTTTCACAGCACTGGACATGGCGTTGGTATCGATATACACGAGTTTCCAAACATAAATTCAAAAAGCGAAGTTGTGCTAAAAGAGGGCATGGTTTTTAGCGTTGAGCCAGGCATTTATCTTGAGGGTGAGTTTGGTGTTAGAATAGAAGATGTGGTGGTTGTCACAGCTGATGGTTGCGAGATTTTATAAAGCTAAGCCGGTAAAGAGATAAGATGGAAATTTTGCTTTTAAAAAATGGTTTTTTTAGCTTAAAAGATGCACTTAAACTTACTAAATCAGTCCATTTTCCATTTTATCAAAGTGAAAAAGAGAACTACAAATATGAGTTTTATCTAGGAATCGGCGGAAATTTAGGAGATAGCAAAAAAAGATTTGAGATGTTTTTCAAAAAATTTAAAGATGATAAGAGATTTTTTGTAGTTCAAACCTCGCCACTTTTGCTAAATAAAGCGTTTGGGTATACAAAGCAACCTGATTTTTTAAATGCTGTTTTAAGGGTGCAAACTTCACTTAACCCAAACCAAACACTTAAAATAATGCAACATTATGAGAAAATTTTTGGTCGAAAAAGAAGCTTTAAAAATGCTCCTAGAACGCTTGACTTAGACATTTTATCATTTAGTGCAAAAACGCGTGCGGATAAAAGACTTATTTTGCCTCATCCTGGAATTTATGATAGAATAAGCGTTATTTTGCCAGCTGGATTAATGTAAAGGAAAATATATGAAAATAGTATCTGTTGTAAGCGGAAAAGGCGGAGTCGGAAAGAGCTTGATAAGTGCAAATTTAGCAAACATCATAGCAAACGAAGGCTACAAAGTAGTTTTAATCGACGCAGACTTATCTTTGGGCAGTTTAGATACTATTTTAAATGTAAAAAGTGAGAAAAATATCTTTGATTTTTTCAAAGGCGAGGCTAAATTTGAAGATGTGATGTTTAAAATAAAGCCAAATTTATACATCGTGCCAAGTTATAGTGGCGAGGAAATTTTAGCTATTTACAACGATGAGTTAAAACAAAATTTAAAAAATGAGCTTTTAAATTTGCAAAATATCGACTTTATCTTCATCGATACATCTTCTGGAATTTCAAAAATCACGCAAGATTTTATCGATATCGCAGATGAGGTTTTGCTTATAAGCGTGCCAGAGCCAACGGCGATGATAGATGCTTACGCAACTTTAAAAATAGTAACAAAATATAAAAATAAAGCATTTTTGATGCTAAATTTAGCCAATGGCGAGGGCGAAGTGTTGTGTAAAAATTTCGCAAAAGTGCTAAAAAATAATGTCGAAAAAGAGTTTGACCTAAGCTTTGTTGGCGAGTTAAAACAAGATGATAGGCTTTTAAAAAGCGTAAAAGATAGAGAAATTTTTAGTGATGAGTATCAAAGCTTGATTGCGCTTAATCAACTCAAGCAAATATCTTCAAATTTGTTAGTTAAAATGGGAAAAAAAGCGATAAAAGTCGAGTCTATAAAAGGCATAAGTGGCTTTTTTAAGCGAATTTTAGACCTTGTTTAGGAAAAGTATGAAATTTAAAAAAATAATTGATGATGTAAAAAATATAGAAGAGTGTTTGACCTTGCCAAGCGGTTGCGTTAGTGTGTTTGGCTCGGCTAGATTTGATGATGAGAGCTTATACTCTCGCGCGGCTTATAATCTTTCGTTTCGCCTTGCAAGCAGTGGTTTTACTATCATAACTGGTGGTGGCGGCGGGATAATGAAAGCGGCTAACAAGGGTGCTTATGATGCTAAAAATACGCAAAGTGTGGGCTTTAATGTAATCTTACCAAACGAGCAAAAGATAAATGAGTTTGTAACCAACGGCACTGTTTTTTCGCATTTGGCTTTGCGAAAAGTGGCACTTATAGAAAAATCGGACTTTTTTGTGATATTTCCAGGAGGATACGGTACTCTTGATGAACTTTTTGAAATTTTAGTTTTAGTACAAAATGGTATGAAAAATGCTAAAATATATCTTTTTGGTGTAGAATTTTTTACATCTTTAGTGTATTTTATAAACTCATCATTAGTTGGCGAAAAAACCATCGCTAAAGTCGATACACAGCTCTTTATGCTAACAGATGATATAGATGAAATTTATGATGATATTGCTAAATTTAGCTCAAATTAACAATATAAAGATATAATATAAGATTAAAATTTAGTATTAAGGTATATATTTGAAAATTATGGTTGCGATGAGTGGCGGAGTAGATTCGTCGATGGTGGCAAAACTTTTAAAAGATAGTGGGCATGAAGTCATAGGCTGTTATATGAAGCTTCACGCAAAGCCCGGATATCACGAAGAAAACATAAGAAAAGTTGAAAAAGTAGGTAAATTTTTAGGCATAGAAACCAAAGTTTTAGATCTTCAAAACGAGTTTAACAAGCTTGTTTATGAGCCGTTTGTAAACATCTATAAAAGTGGCAAAACGCCTAATCCTTGCGCACTATGTAACAGACTGATAAAACTTGGAAAGCTTTTGGAGTTTGCGTTAACTCTTGGGTGTGAAAAGCTTGCAACAGGGCATTATGTAAGAGTTGAAAACGGGCTTTTAAAAAAGGCGTTTGATGAGAGTAAAGATCAAAGCTACTTTTTAGCAAACATCGATAAAAAGGCGCTTGAGTATATGATTTTCCCGCTTGGAGAGATGTTAAAAAGTGATGTTAAAAAACTAGCAAATCAGTTTCCAGAACTTATAGAAATCGCAGGACAAAGAGAAAGTAGTGAAATTTGTTTTGTGCCAAACAGCTATATTGAAATTTTGCAAAAGCATTATAACACCGATTTACCGGGCGTTGTAAGAGATACGAGTGGCAAAGAAGTTGGCAAACACAACGGATATATGCACTATACTATCGGCAAAAGACGCGGTTTTAGCGTGGATGGCGCACACGAACCACACTACGTAGTAAAAATCGACGCTAGTAAAAACGAAATCGTAGTTGGAGATAAGGACGAGCTTAAAGAAGATGAGTTTGAGACTGAAAATTTTAATAAATTTGCAAATTTAGATGATAAATTCGAGTGTTTTGTTAAAATTCGCTACCGAAGCGAAAAGCTAAAAGCCTTTGTTGAAGTTATAAACAATAGCGCAAAAGTCAAGCTAGAAACCCCAGCAAATGGCATAGCTAGCGGACAGCTCGCGGTTTTTTACGATGAAGATGAGAGAGTTTTAGCAAGCGGATTTATAAGCTAAATTTAGTAGCGATGGCTTTATAAAAATTATTTTATAGTCGCTAAATTTGAGTTGTTGGTTTGTGCTAGTTGGTTTTTTGGTTGTAAAGTTTATCTAAATTTTTATAAATACAAAGCTTGTTGTTGTGGTTTTTGCCTGTTGTAAAGGTTTTATCACTTTTTATAGATAAAACTTATTATAAATTTGCACTTTTTAAACTAAATGATATTGCATCTTTTGTGGATAAATATTTTAAATCATTTGTTTTATTTTTTTAAACCAAACATATCGGGTTATTAAGGCGAGTCAACATGGCTTTTGATTAGATATAAAGGGTTATTGTGATTGTTAAACAGGAGATGTTTATAAAATTTGGGATATTTTGTTTTAACAAGCTTGATTTATATACCGCTAAAAGAGCAAAATTTGGCTGTATTTTAGTCATAAGTAGATGGTTAAAAAGTGTAAATTTTTGCTGGATTTAAAAATTTAGTAAAATTTTAGTTTTATAAAAGTATGGTTAAATTACATTTTTTATCTGTTTTAAAGAAAATTAAAGATAAAATTATAAATTATTTCAAAAAAAGGAGTTGAGTTTATGTCGTGTCCCATGCTTTAAGGCTTTAAAAGACTTTAAGAGTTTTAAAAAAGATGGAACTACATTTTTGACTAAATTTAACTTTGTTATCCCACAAATTTTTATTTTGCTTTTTAGCTCGGGAGCATTTCACTGCAACTGTGTTTTTAAAAACAAAACCGCTGGATGTTTAAGACTGTTTAGGTTGCCTAAAAAGAGCGCTTACAGCTTTTCTCATAGTGATATTTTCCCTCCATTTCTCTTTTACGAAATGCAAAAACAGTTTAAATTTTGCTAAATCACAATAAATTAAAAATATAAAAAAAGGATAAAATATGATAAAAAATTATGTAACAGGTTTCCCAAGAATAGGTGAACAAAGAGAACTTAAAAAAGCATTAGAAGAGTTTTGGTCAGGTAAATGCGAGCTTAAAGAGCTTGAAAATGTCGCAAAAGAGCTTCGAGCAAGACATATCAAATATCAAGATGAAGCAAAGATTGATTTAATCAGCGTAAATGATTTCTCATTTTATGACATTATGCTTGATAATATGATAACTTTTGGTGCGATTCCGGCACGTTTTCGCGAGTTAAATGCAAGCGAGCAGTATTTTGCTATGGCAAGAGGAAACAAAAACGCCGTTGCTATGGAGATGACAAAGTGGTTTAACACAAACTACCACTACATCGTGCCTGAGGTAACAAATGACGTTAAATTTAGCCTAAATCCAGATAAGATAATCAACGAATACAAAGAGGCAAAAGCATTAACAAGCAAAAAACTAAAGATAAATTTAGTAGGACCGATAACTTTCTTAGCGCTATCAAAAGGGGGTTTTACAAGCAACCCACTAGATAGACTTGATGAGTTGGTTGAAAAATACACCGAGCTTTTAAAAGAGATTTCAAAACTTGATGATGAGCTTATCGTTCAAATTGATGAGCCAATTTTTGTAACAGATAGAGCGGCTGGACTAGTTAAATTTATAGTTCCAACTTACGAGAAGCTAACATCAGCAGCATCTAACATAAAAATCATATTTATGACATATTTTGAGCATGCAACTGAAGCTGTTAAAGAGGTAGTTAAAACCAAAATTTGGGGCGTTGGACTTGACTTTGTTCACGCAAGCTGCCAACAAGAAGCACTTGAGGTGTTAAAAAATAGCGATAAAGTCTTATTTGCAGGGTTAATCGATGGGCGAAATGTCTGGAAAGCAAATTTAGATAAAAAGCTTGAAATAGCTTCAAAAATCAAATCTATAATCCCGCTAGATAGGCTAGTTATCGGAACTTCTTGCTCGCTTTTACATGTGCCATTTACACTAAAATATGAAGAAAAATTAAACCCTGAGATTAAAAACTGGTTGAGTTTTGCGGTTGAAAAACTAGCTGAAGTTAGAGTGTTGGCAAATTTAGTTCATGAAAAAGAGCTTTGCGAAATCGGAAATGAAATTTATAAAAGCAACAAAGAAGCAGCCCTAACAAGAGCAACTTCAAAGCTAATCAACGATGAAGCAGTTCAAAAAAGAGTATCAAATTTAACTAAATTTGAACGCGATACTCCATATGAAGAGCGCATTGTAATCCAAAGAAAAGAGCTAGATTATGGCATTTTACCAACTACGACTATCGGTTCATTCCCACAAACTACCGAGCTTCGTCAAGTAAGAAATGCTTATAAAAAAGGACTAATCAGCAAAGAAGCTTATGAAAAAGATATAAAAACTTATATCGATGAGTGCGTTGCGTTTCAAGAAGAGGTTGGGCTTGATGTGCTAGTTCATGGTGAGCCTGAGCGAAATGATATGGTTGAATACTTTGGCGAGCAGTTAAATGGTTACGCATTTAGCCAAAATGGTTGGGTTCAAAGCTATGGAAGCAGATGTGTAAAACCACCACTTCTTTTTGGCGATGTAAGCCGTCCAAAACCGATGACAGTAGAGTGGATAACTTACGCTCAAAGCAAAACTCAAAAAATCATGAAAGGCATGCTAACTGGACCTATAACTATCATGAACTGGAGCTTTGTAAGAGATGATAAGCCAAGAGGCGAGATAGCAAAAGAGTTGGCGTTAGCGATTTATGATGAGATTGATGACTTGCAAAATGCAGGAATTAAAATCATTCAAGTTGATGAAGCGGCATTCAAAGAGGGCTATCCGTTAAGAAAAGAGAATATCTCAGCTTATGAGAAATTTGCTGTTGATTGCTTTAAACTTAGCGTTTCAGCTGCTAAAGCTAGCACTCAAATTCATACCCATATGTGCTATAGTGAGTTTAATGACATTATTAAAACTATCGAAGCTATGGACGCTGATGTGATTTCTATCGAGACTGCAAGAAGTGGAAATGAGCTTTTAAAAATCTTTAAAGAAGTTGGTTATAAACAAGAGGTTGGACCTGGAGTTTATGACATCCACAGCCCAAGAATTCCAAGCGTTGAAGAGATAGTAAAACAGATAAACGACCTACTTTTAGTCCTTCCAAAAGAGCAACTTTGGATAAATCCAGATTGTGGGTTAAAAACTAGAAAATGGGAAGAGGTAAAACCAAGCCTTAAAAATATGGTTGAAGCCGTTAAAATCGTAAGAGGCTAACTTAAATTTGCCACCTAAATTCAGGTGGCAAATTCTACTTTTTCGTATACTGCACACTAAATTTACACTCTATAAAATAAATCAATACTTTTAAAAAGTTAAACCGATAAACACTTGACTCGAATCAATGCTTTTAAAATCTATTTTTAATATAATCTTAACAAAATTTTGTTTTAAAAAAACGATAGAAGGAGGTTTTTTGAAACTAGTTGAGAAATTCAAAGAAAACCCATCGTCACTTGCCGTTCTAATTCTTATAGTAAGTTTTGGTCTGGTTATCGGGCATGGTATTTTCACCTTTGTTTACGCAAAGGGTTTTTCATACATGAGCGATGATCCAGCAGCTTGTAAAAATTGCCATGTTATGAACCAAGTCTATGAGAGCTGGATGAAAGGTGGTCATCAGCATGTCGCTACTTGTAATGACTGCCATGTGCCGCATGATTTTGTTGGCAAGTGGATGATGAAGGCTGAAAGTGGGCTTCATCATGGATACGCAGTTACTTTTAAAGATAACCCAGTTTCTTTTAGTGCAAACGAAAAGAGCAAACGCATCGTGCAAAATAACTGCATGACTTGTCACGAAAGCTATGCAACCCATGCAATCGATGCTACTATGAGTGCTGGTGCTCCAGCAAATGAACCACTAAGTTGTGTCTCTTGTCATAGACAAGTGGGTCACGCACATAATTATTGATAACAACAAGGAGATTATATATGAAAAAAACAGTTTATGCGATTGCCTTTTTATTGGCGGTAGTATTAGGTGCTGCGATGTTTGCTCTGTTTGCAAATATCGGCGAGAAAAAAGCACAAGAGAGAGCTTATCCTTTGATGCTTAACAAAGTCAGCGATGAAAATCCAGACTATGCAGAGTGGGGTAAAAATTTCCCTTCACAACTTGGAAGTTTTTTGGAGATGGCAACTTCTACAAACACACCAACCGAATTTGGTGGTTCTTTACCATATAGCAAGATTATCCGCTATCCGCAAATCCAAACACTTTGGGGTGGTTATGCTTTTGCTGTGGATTTTAACGAAGAAAGAAGCCACTTTTATACACAAATCGATCAAATGGAAACTATGAGAACAAACAAAGAGTATCTTAACACTCACGGTCTTCCAGCATTTAAAGGACAACCGGGTGCGTGTATGAACTGCCACACAGGTTGGCTTACATGGCTTATTAATAAAAAAGGTTGGGATTTTGTAAATGAAAAACCATACTTTGAAGTTATCGATGTAGTTAAACAAGAAAAAGGCGATGGACCGCACGGCTCACATATGGGTTCAACTTGCGCAGACTGCCACAACCCAGATGATATGAGTTTAAGAATCACACGCCCAGCTTATATAAACGCAATGGTTGCAAGAGGTTATGAAAGCAATCCAAAACAAGGCATTAAAGCAAATCGCCAAGAGATGAGAAGCCATGTTTGCCAACAATGCCACGTTGAATACTATTTCCAAGGCAAGGGCAATACTCTAACTTTCCCATGGAATGAGTGGAAAAAAGGCGAAATTTTTAGAATCGAAATGCTTGATGAGTATTATGATAAAGCACGCGAAAATGGCACTTTTGCACAAGACTGGTTGCATAAAGATACAAAAGCTCAAATGCTTAAAGTCCAACACCCAGAAACAGAGCTAAGCTCAAGCGGAATCCACGCAAGAAGTGGCGTAGGGTGCGCTGATTGTCATATGCCATATAAAAGGGAGGGCGCTGTAAAAGTAACTGATCACTTTATTAAAAGCCCACTTGAAAACATAAATGCAAGTTGTAAAACATGCCATATGCAAAGCGAAGATGACTTAAAACTTAGAGTTCAAACTATACAAAGAGCAACCGCAAGTAGCTTAAGAGAGGCAGAAAACGCAGTTGTAGCGCTTATCGCTGATATTAAAACTGCTAGAGAAAAACTAGCCGCTTTGCCTGAGTTTGCTAGTATAACTGATGCCAAAGAAAGAGATGCGGCTATTAGCAAAGTCTTAAAAGATGCGTTAGAAAATCATAGAAAAGCATCTATGAGATGGGACTTTATATTCAGCGAAAACTCAACAGGTTTCCACAGCCCACAAGAAGCAGCCAGAGTTCTTGCTCAATCAATCGACTTAGCAAGAAGCGGTCAATCGCTAGTGCAAAATGCAATCGCTGCTTATGGTATAAATTTCCCTATAACCATAAAAGCAACCATGCCAGAAGCACCAGCTCAAATCGAGCTTCATCACGCTCCGGTTAACTCTTTACCTCCAAAGATAGCAACTGACGCTGATATAGAAGTTCAAAAAGTAAACTTCTAATTTAAATGGCTAAATTTAGTATAAAGCTAAATTTAGCCTACTTTTATACTCTAAATTTAACTATCTTCCCATATAATTTCATATAATATATTTTCTAAAGCTTAAATTTGATAGAATTATCACTATTATTCAATATCAAAAGAGGTTAAAAATGCGAGGTTACAAGATATTCTCTGGAACTGCTAATGTCGAATTCTCTAAAAAAATTTCAAAATATTTATCTTTACCACTTAGCGATGTAAGCATAAAGCGCTTCAGCGATGGCGAGATAAGTGTGCAAGTAGGCGAAAGTGTGCGTGGAAAAGATGTTTTTGTTATCCAGCCGACCTGTGCGCCAGCAAATGTAAATTTAATGGAACTTTTGATTTTAACCGATGCGTTAAAACGAAGCTCAGCTAGCTCTATAACGGCGATTATCCCATACTTTGGTTATGCAAGACAAGATAGAAAAGCAGCTCCAAGAGTGCCAATCACAGCAAAACTTGTAGCAAACATGATGCAAACAGCGGGCATTAACCGTGTTGTTACGATGGATTTGCACGCAGGTCAAATTCAAGGCTTTTTTGACATTCCAGTCGATAACCTTTATGGCTCGATTGTCTTTACAGACTACTTAAAAACTAAAAATTTAAAAAATCCTATCGTAGCAAGTCCTGATGTTGGTGGCGTAGCAAGAGCTAGAAGTTTGGCTAAAAAGCTAGGTCTTGATATGGTTATAGTCGATAAAAGGCGTGAAGAAGCAAACAAAAGCGAAGTTATGAACATCATCGGCGATGTAAATGGCAAAGACGTGCTTTTAGTCGATGATATGATAGACACCGGAGGAACCATCGTAAAAGCTGCGGCTGCGTTTAAAGAGCGAGGCGCTACAAGCGTTATGGCGTTTTGCACACATCCAGTTTTAAGTGGAAAAGCGTATGAAAATTTAGAAAATGGACAGCTTGATGAACTTATAGTAACAGATACGATACCTTTAAGAACAGATATAACTTGTGATAAGATACGCGTTATAAGCGTTGCGCCACTTTTTGGCGAGGTTATACGACGCGTTTATCACGATGAGAGTGTAAATAGCTTGTTTGTGTAATTAAACTTTATTTAAGGAGTGAGTATGAAAAAAGTTTTAGCGTATGTGCTAATGGGGGGAGGTAGTAGCATTTTTAAGCGGTTGTTACTTAGTTAAAATGCCTGATTTATCAAATTTAAATATGCCTACACTTGGTGCAAGTTCTTCGTACGAAAGTGATAAAAACAAGATAAAAAGTATGAAGGGCTTTAAAAAAGAGTGGTATAATGGCGAAATGAATAGCAAAAAATGTAGTGCTTATATAAAACGTTCAAACTACGCAGATGGGTTAAACAAACAGCTATATAAAAGCAGAGGCACAGCCAAAGAAAGCGAGATATATAGCAAAATTTCCTCCTTTGGATATAATCAATTTATCATGGATTTAGATGATGAATGCACTCGAATCATGATGAAAAGAGGCTATGAGTAAGCTTGTTTTGCTGCTTTGGCTTTTGTTTTAGTGGAATGCTTGCAAATACGAAGCTTGATGATAGATTAAACTTTGTATTATCAATAACTTTTTAAAAACTTCTGAAATTTAAGCCTAGATTGCATATGCGCTAGGCTTAAAATCTTATACAACTTAAATTTATGTGCTATTTTTATGATGAAAAGAGTTAAATTTATAAAACTATTTTACGAACGATTTAGCTAATTTCAGATTTTTATGATAAACGCATAAAATAGGCGCTGTTTGTTAGATTCATAGCCAGCAAAGATAAAATATATTTGTAGCTATAGTTAGTTGGCATTCAGTTGGTTTGGTAGCTAAGCATATTTTTCGCCTACTGCAACTATAATTAAGGTTGGTAGTTAGTGCGATTTACAGCACTCAGACTAAATACGACATAATTCCAAACAGTTGATAATTTTTAAAATTTATACTCTGCTTGCTAGCTTATGAATTTCTTAGATGAATGCCTAGTAAAAAAGTTAAGTAAAAATCCACAAAACTAAACCAAAAAAAGTGTTATTTTATTACCTTAAATTGATTGCGTTAAACTTCGCAAAAATTTTAAACTGTAAATTTGCTAAATTTTTCATTAAATAAAAACAACTTTTTATCATTATGATGAGAAAATTATTAAAATAAATTTGATTAAAATTAAATAAATCTAATAAGTATATTTATAAGATTAAAATGCAATTTAGCCGCACATATCAAAACTCAACTAAGTTTAATACTCATAAAATAATTAATTCATATTTTTTATAGATTAATACTTATATTTAAGTTAAAATTTAATTTAATTTAAGAAAAAAAGGAATATACTTAAGTGGTTATATCAACATAGAAAGGATTAACATGGAATTTCTTATGGTTTTGATGTTTTTGGTCGCTGGACTTTTTCTTTGGTTAAAACCAGAAAAAAAGCAGTATGTAGTTGGTTTTAGCTCTGCTGGTATTTTGATACTTATTATCATGATGGCATGGGTTAATAAATTTACAGTTTTACCTATGGGTAATTTTTAGGAGATAAAATGGAAAATAAAAACATTCCGTGGGGAAAAGATGAAACTTGGTTTTTCAACCTTTTTGCTATCGCGGCTTTAGCTCTTGTTGCTTTACCTGTAGGAATCGCTTGCATTATACTTGGGTTTGGTTTTGGAGATAGTCCTTGCATAATGTGTTGGCAAGAGAGATTTTGTATGGTTGCTATATCTTTTATGGCGCTTATGATTGTTCGTTATGGGTTTAAGGTAAAATACCTTGCGATTTTACTTTTTCTTACTTGCCTTGGGCTTTATGATGGATTTACGCACTATAGTCTTGATGGAACTTATGGTGGATATCTAGATATCAGACAAGGTTTTGGACTGATAATCTTAGGCGCTCACACTCAGTTTTGGGTTGTTGTTGTGCATTTTTTTGTATTTTTGTTTTTGGGTTTGATTTTGCTACTTGGCAAAAATGTAGGCTCGATTATGCAAAAAAGCGAAAGCGGTGCGTATGGTAAAGTTTTGCCATCATTTTTGCTTGGCAAAATCGCTACAATCGTTTTTGTTGTTATCATGGCGTTTAACTTAGTTCAAGCTTTCGTTACAGCTGGTCCTCCTCCATATCTTGCTTCTGCAACTCCATCAAGGATGGATATTCATCCTAGCAAGTGGTTTTGGGAACTTGATCACTGGAAAGAGACTGAGATTGATTACCGTGCAGACTGGAACCCAGAGCTTCCAGACCTACCAAGATAGGGGTTAAAATGAAGAAAATATTAAATTTAATGTTTGTTAGTGCTGTAGTTGCATTTGGTATGGAATTTAACCTAAATTCCAACGATGGCGCAGTTACTAACACAACACCACTAAAACAAGTTGATAGTTTTGAGCTAAAGTTAAATGATACTACTCCTATCACTGGACTTGATTATGATGAAGCTAGTAAGACATTTTTACTATCAGATTTAAAACTTGGCTTTTATACGATGGATGAGAGTTTGAAAAACGTAAAAACATACGCTAAAAGCACCAAAGACTGGATAATCCAGATGGAAGATGGCGTAAGTGCAAGCTTTTTTAACGGCTCACTTGGCGTGATGAGTTATAACAAAACTTATGAGTTTTTTAAACACGTGCCAAATCAAAGCGAAGAAGATGCGAACAAAGCGTGGAGATATCTTCCAGTTGGGTTTGAAAACTTCACACTTGATTTTAAAGATCGCTACTACACAATCAGAGCAAAACAACAATACATCCTATCATGGGATCATTCAGACTTTTACTCAGAGTTTTTCACAGCTTCAGTTCCTGATAACATAAAACCATACTGGAGCATAGCAAGCTTTTCAGATAGCGATAACATGCTTTCAAGCGAGTTTATTCCAAGTTTTGATGAGAGTTTAGGTGTGAAAGATAAAAGAGATATAAGTGATTATTACATCACAGGAATGGATGCAAACGGAGAGTTTGTCTACTTGCTCTCTAAACAGTATTCAAGTATATTAAAACTTGATCCTAGAACTAGAAAAGTCGTTGAGGTTTATACTTTTAGTGGCTTAACTAACCCTAGAGCTCTTGCTATGAAAGATGGTAAATTCTACATAGTTTCAAGAGAAAATGGTATAAATAAAATAGCTATTTTTGAAAAATAGTTAAATTTAAAAGCCAAATTCATAGGCTAAATTTAAGCTGAGTTTATAAAAATTCAGCTACTTTTAGCCTAAATTTTATATAATAAACCATAAAAAATTTCTATAGTTTATTTAGACAGCTTTCATATATCCACATATGAAAACGAAGAGGGATTTTACAAGAGCTAGTAAATGACTTGTTTTCAAACTTATTACCCATTTAGTATATTTTCTAATAAAGAATTCTTTAATATGAATTTTGAGTCTATAACGATATTTTATGGAAAACGGCTCTGCCAAAAGTACTTTGTTGAACGTTATAGCAGAAAAAATCGGCGCGCCGTTTAATAAAACTTTTATACAGACTATGTGAAATTATGTAGCTATGAAAGAAGTTGTTTTCAAGACACCATTATCACAAGCGATGATGTGTTTGAGTATCTGTTTGATATAAGAAGAGGGGATTGACTATAGGCGAGATAGGTTGTTAAAAGAGCGATTAGAGCTTGCTAGACTATATCTAAATTCAGATTATTAGATGATTACGAAGAGCTAAAAAAGCAAAATTTAGCTAAGAAAAACACTGTTTCTGTATTTATAAGAAAAAATAATGTTAGAAATATCAAAGAGGCGTCAAATGGCGAAAGCGCGTTGTTTCACTTCGCAAATAAAATAGAAGAAAACCAAGTATATCTACTTGACGAGCCAGAAAACACTCTATCATCTTAGTATCAAACCTAACTTTTAGCGTTTATAAAAAATTTGGCTAGATTTATAACTGTTAATTTATCATTATAACTCATTTGCCATTTTACTATTAGCAAAATACGCTAAAATCTATGATTTAGATGAATTTCTTGTGAAAGATAAAAAGTGGAGTTAGTTAAAAAATATTCGCAGATACTTTGACTTTTTTATAGAGCATAAAGATGATTTTAGTTAAGCAAAGATTTAATTAAATTTATATTTTAAAAGCAAATTTATAAAATTTAATTAAAATATTTAAACTAAATTCTAATATACCACCAAATTTGAAAAAACAGTTTAAAAACTATTTCTTAGAGACATAGCTGATAAAACAGCAAAACTTTGTGTAAAAGTAAACAGTTAAATCATAAAATTAGCAAAAAATATACAAATTTCAATCTTAGCGCAAAAATTGTAGCAAAACGGCTAGTTTCGCGGTTATTGTAGTTGTTATTTTGGCGCTATAATAAGATGAGAATTTAAATAGCCATAAAATTAAAAGTAACTTTTAGTACTTTTAATAAAATTTTCATAACATTTTTGCCATTTTTACATGATAAAAATGGTAGTAAGTTTAAATCAAGATATAAATTTGTTGCTTTAAATTTATTAGCGCCTTAAACTTAAAAGTGTTTTAAAATTTCTATTTTTAGATAAAAGCGGTTTGATGAAGATAAATCAAGATATTTTAGTTAAACGATTTTGGCAAAGAAGTTTTTAGAATAAATTTATCTTAGAAATTTAAAATATTTTGCAAGATACTCCCTATAAAATCCTAGATAGCAAACTTGCAAAATCTAATATTTTTAAATAGACTCAATAAACTGTCTGCTGTTAGAATATTTTAATGAGTCAAGCGCCAAATTTAGCTAAATTTAAATTTCAAGACCTAAATTTAGCTAAATTTATTTCGCAAGTTGTCTATCTTGCCTAAAATTTGGTGAGTATTCGCCACGAAGCAAACAACCGTTACAATCAGGCATAAACAAAAGATTGTCCGCCCACGCAGAGATACCAAACCCAGCATCGCTCACGCTATCGGCTATTTGTTGTATAGCTGCAACTATCATCATAGCAAAGATATTTCCGTTGTTTTGCCCTTGATTTGTTGCCACAGCCGAGTGTTCCCACAAAAGCGTGCCGCTGTTTGCCTCCACAAGTTTTGCTTCAAGTGCGACTGTTGTTGCGCTTGAGATTATCGCGTAGTTTGTGCCATAAGTTTTGACATTTATATAAAGCACGGCGTCTGGATTAAAAATCTCTTTAAGTTTGTGAAGTGGAATTTGATGAATCTCACTAGCTTCACTCACGCCATTAAATTTAAATGTATCATTTACAAGCGCGACTGGAAACACGTAGTATCCGGCCTCAGACAAAGGCAAAGTCGCATTTGCTAAAACTGCCGAGCTTCCTTTTGGCTCTAAAGACTCATTAGTTGGCATAAGCACTAAAATCGAGCGCGGTTTTGCACTTAACAGTGGCGAGTAGTCATAAGGTTTTGGCTCATTGACACAGCCACTAAAAAGCAAAGCAACAAGCGCTAGAAGTAAAAATTTAACCCTATTTGCCATTTTTTGCCCCTTTTAAACTCTTGCTAGTTTGTTTTTTTGCGCCTTGATGTTTTAAAAACTCCATGTATTTGCGCGATTCTGGAAAAAGTGCAATTTCTTTATCAAAATTTGCCACAGCTTTTGCTCGCTCGCCTAAATTTGAGTATAAAAGCCCAAGATGAGCGTAAAGTCCAGGTGGGACTTTAGCCCCTTTTTGATATGCTTTTTGGGTTAAGTTTTCTAAATTTGCGATTTGTTCGTTTACATCGCCCTCTTCGTTTAAATACTCGTAAACAGAGCTTGCATACGAAGCGTCCCAGTGATAAATTTGCTTTGGCGCACTTGCACAACCTGCAAAAAACAAAGCCCCCAACAAGATAAAAATGCTAGTTTTCATGCACTATCTACTTTAACAACCACGCGCCAGATTCTAAGCCAGTTACTAAGTTATTTACCGCTTCACGGATAGCCAAGCTTAAAACCTTGCCATTAAGCGTTGAGTCATACCCGCTAGTTCCTCCAAAGCCGATTATTTCGCGGTTTGATAGCGCGTATTCACCAGCGCCTTGAACAGCATAAACTACCTCAGATGTGGCTACATCAACGACATTTAAATTTACCTTTGCGTATGCGACTTGAGTTTTGCCTTTGCCTAGAATTCCAAAAAGCTGTTTATCACCAGTAGTCTTTCTACCAAACTCGCTAACATCGCCAGTTATTACATACTTTGCGCCTTTTAGTTGTTGGGCTTTTTTGCTGATTTGACTTTCTTGTTTTATAGCTTTCATATTTGTTCTATCCATTACTAAAAATCGCCCGCTTTGTTGCAAATCTGTGATTAAAATGCTTTGAGCTTGATTTCCAAGCCTGTCCTCGCCATCGCTAAAAATGCCATTTTGGTAGCTTGACTGGTTGCTAAAGCGTCCGATTGAAACTGCAGCTTTTTCTCCACTATAAACAGTGCCAAAAGAGGCTACCTTTGGTGCTTCGATTGTTCTTGAACTTTCACTTGCGCATCCTGCTAGCAAAGCAACTAAAGAGCCTGCTAAGATAAGTTTTAAACTATTTTTAAGTACCATTTTTTCTCCCTTTAATGAGTAATAAATCAGCTAAAAGCATAGCAAAACAAGACTTAAAGTAGTTATAAATTTAGCCTTTTTTGATAAAGGAATTCATAAAAGCAAAATTTAACCAAATTCTGCTAAAATATATGCTTAAAATTTATATAGGAAATTTATGAAAAACATACGAAATTTTAGTATCATAGCTCACATAGACCATGGCAAAAGCACATTAGCTGATCGCATTATCCAAGAGTGCGGAGCAGTTAGCGATAGACAGATGAGCAGTCAAGTCATGGACACGATGGATATAGAAAAAGAACGCGGAATCACGATAAAAGCACAATCTGTTCGCCTAAACTATATCTATGAAGGCAAGGAGTATATATTAAATTTAATAGACACCCCAGGTCACGTTGATTTTAGTTATGAAGTTTCAAGAAGCCTTGCAAGCTGTGAGGGAGCGCTTCTTGTAGTAGATGCTGCTCAAGGCGTTCAAGCCCAAACTATCGCAAATGTCTACATAGCGCTTGAAAACAACCTTGAAATCATCCCAGTTCTTAACAAAATCGACCTTCCAGCAGCTCAACCAGATAGAGTAAAAGATGAAATCGAACACATAATCGGGCTTGATTGTACTGATAGTGTTGAGGTAAGTGCGAAAACAGGAATCGGCATAAAAGAGTTAATCGAAGCGATAATCAAGCGAATTCCAGCCCCAAAAACTGATGATGAAAAGCCTTTAAAAGCGCTGATTTATGATAGTTGGTTTGATAATTACTTAGGTGCTTTGGCGTTAGTTAGGGTTTATGATGGTAAAATCAAGAAAAATGACGAAGTTTTAGTTATGGGAACAGGCAAAAAGCACCTTGTTTTAGACCTTATGTATCCAAACCCAGTCGCTCCTATCAAGACTAGTGAAATCACAAGTGGCGAAGTAGGCATTATCGTTTTAGGCTTAAAAACAGTAAGCGATGTGCAAGTCGGCGATACGATAACTTTAGCTAGAAACAAAGCAAGTGAGGCGATAGGTGGATTTGAGCTTGCTAAGCCATTTGTTTTTGCTGGACTTTATCCAATCGATACGGATAAATTTGAAGATTTACGCGATGCGCTAGATAGGCTAAAACTAAATGATAGCTCCATTAGCTATGAGCCAGAAACTTCAGCAGCTTTAGGCTTTGGCTTTAGGGTTGGGTTTTTGGGACTTTTGCATATGGAGGTTATAAAAGAGCGTTTGGAGCGCGAGTTTAACTTAGACCTAATCGCAACCGCGCCAACTGTTACTTATGAAATTTTACAAACTGATGGCAAAATGATAAAAATCCAAAACCCAAGCGAACTCCCACCAGTCAATAAAATCGAGCATATAAAAGAGCCATATGTAAAATCGACTATTATAACTCCAAGTGAATTTTTAGGCAACATTATCACGCTTTTAAATTTACGTCGTGGGATTCAAACAAAGATGGATTATATCACGACTGATAGGGTTTTGCTTGAGTATGATATCCCGATGAATGAGATAGTGATGGACTTTTATGATAAGCTAAAGTCTTGCACTAAAGGATATGCGAGTTTTGACTATGAACCAAGTGAGTATCGCGTGGGAAATCTTGTAAAACTTGATATAAAAGTTGCTGGTGAGACGGTGGACGCTCTTTCAATCATCGTGCCAAGCGATAAGTCTTTGACTAAGGGGCGGGATTTGGTTAAGGCGATGAAGGATATCGTTCCAAGACAGCTTTTTGAAGTGGCGATTCAAGCAAGTATCGGAAACAAAGTTATCGCAAGAGAAAATGTCAAATCAATGGGTAAAAATGTCACCGCAAAGTGCTATGGTGGTGATATCACACGAAAAAGAAAACTCTTAGAAAAGCAAAAAGAGGGTAAAAAACGTATGAAATCTATAGGAAAAGTAAATTTACCTAGCGAAGCGTTTTTAAGTGTGCTTAAGATTGATTAGGGGTTTGGCAGGATAAAAGTATGATAGCTTCATACTAAATTCATATTAAATTGCTATAATCTTATATCTACTAAAAAAGGATTTATAATGACTACGCTTATTCAAACCAGAGTGGATATAGAGCTTAAAAAAGAGGCTGAAGCATTGTTTAAAGACTTAGGCTTAGATACGACAACTGCTATAAGAATATTTTTAAAACAAGCTGTCATAAGACAAGGTATACCATTTGAAGTTAGCACTGATGGCTTTTATAGTGAGTGTAATCAAAAAATTTTAGCCAAAAGCATAGATGAATTAAATAAAGGCAAGATTATCAAATCAGAGCCTTTGTCATGATTTTTGCATTTACGCCTACTGGCTTTGATAATTATTTGTATTGGCAAAAAAGAGGATAAAAAGACATTAAGTAAAATCAACAAATTGTTAAAAGATATAGCTAGAGAGCCATTTGGCGGACTTGGAAAACCTGAAGCGCTAAAAGGAAATTTAAGTGGGTTTTATTCTCGAAGGATAGATGATAAAAACAGACTTGTGTATAAAATACAAGATGGCGAATGTTATATAGTCCAGTGTAAAACTCACTATCAAAATAAGTAGAAATTTGGTTTATAATGTGCTGTGTTTATAGTATGTTTGATAAATGCTTGCAAATAAATTAAATTTTGTTATCAAAATGAGTAAAATATGAAAACATACAAAGATAAACTCGAGCTAATAAAAGCTATAAATTCTAGTTTTGATAGGTTTTTTGCTGAGTTTGCAGATGTCGATGAGAGCGAATTTAACGCAAGAGTTGAGAGCGTTGATAAAACTCCATTTGAGATGATAGCTTATCAAATCGGCTGGCTTAAACTCTTGCTTTCGTGGGAGAGTGATGAAAAGAGTGGCAAAGAAGTCATAACGCCTAAAGCTGGCATTAAATGGAATGAGCTTGGAAAACTTTATAAAGAGTTTTATGATGAGTATCGCACGTTGAGCAAATGGCAAATTTTAGAGCTTTTTACTAGCTCAAAAGATGAGTTTGTCGCGTGGGTTAGCTTGCTTAGCGAAGATGAAATTTTTAAACAAAATCAAAGAAAATGGGCAAATAACGCAGCCAAATGGCAAATTTATAAATGGATTCACATAAATTCAGTCGCGCCATTTACAAATTTCAGAACAAAAATAAGAAAATTTAAAAAACTAAGAGGATAAAATGCCATATATAAATATCAAAATCACCAAAGAAAACGGCGAACCGACGGTTGAACAAAAAGCCCAGCTTATCGAAGGTGTTACAAATTTAGTTGGTGAGATTTTAGGGCGAAGTAAAGAGCGAACAGTCGTTATTATAGATGAGGTTGATACCGATAACTACGGCGTTGGCGGGACTAGTATAACTAAGATTAGGAAAGATAAAAGCTAGAATAAAAGAAAAATTATAAAAGAAAAATTTAAGACTGGAATATTAAATTTATCTTATGATTAAGTCAAATTCTCATTTTTATTTAGCGCTAAATTTGGCAAAATTTTTAGCATATTTTTAAGAATTTTGGTGCGTTTTTGATAGCAAGAAGCTTGTTGAAATTATAGTTTTATCTAAATTAAATTTATAACTATTCTTTGCGCTTTTTATTCTTAAAAATTTTGTAATCACCGATACTGCCGCTATTTATATTATAAAAACTAAAACCAAATTTAGCTAAGTTTTAGAGTTTGGCTTTTAAATTTTTAGCTTTATACAAATAAAATTTAGTTTAATCAAACAAAAAAATTATAAATTTAAATTAGTTTAGTAATTGAATTTATAGTAAAAAATTTAAAGCCTCGTGAGTAAAGTTTTTATATTAAAAAAAACGATTAAATTTAGACAAAATTTAACTAACAAAAACTTTTAAATCTTAACAAATCTGTGCTAAAATCACTTAAAATAATCTCAAGGAGTAGGTATGAAAAAAATTATATCAATTTTAGCATTAGCCCTTTTTATCGTTGGTTGCTCGCAAAAAAATAGCATGATTTCGCTTGGAAGTTATGATACTTTTAACGCGCAAAACAAACTTGAAAAAAGCGTTTATATAAGCGAAGTGACGCAAAGTGTGGAAAACCCAAACATCATCGCAACCATTCGCGATAAGGATGGCTTGGTTGATGATTATATTTTAGTGAGTGAAAATGTCGTTTCGTGGTATAAACAAGCCCTTGAAAAGGAGCTTCAAGCACAAGGAGTTGCAGTTTTAAACAGTAGCGAAAACGCGGATGCGGTAGCAAGCGTAAATATCACTAAATTTATAGGAAATTTGCAAGGTTTTGATAAGGAAAATATGAAAGGCGATGGCGAAGTATTTATTAAAATTTATAAAGGAAAAACTACATTTTCAAAGCGAGTTGCGCAGAGTCAAAGCGAGTTTGTCGTGATAAAAGATGCAAAAGCTTTTGATCCTTTTATGAAAAATTTACTACGAGATTTGGTTAAAAAATCAGCCAAACAGATAGAAAATAGCTTGTAAAATATTTTAGCAAAGGCTAAATTTATCGTGTAATTAACTTAAATTTATGATTTTAAGCGCTTAAATTTAGCCTATTTTAGAAAAATAATCGCACTTTAAACAGCAGGTTTAACAACTAATAAAAAATTTATCCAAAACACAAACTCTCCTTTAAAAAATATAAAATTCATATGTTAATAATAAATTTAGATTAGAATTTCAGCCAAATTTTATACAATTAGCGTTAAAAATTCATTAAAGGCAATTTATGATAAATTTAGAAGTTGGTATGTTTCAAACCCTAGCTATAGCGGTTTTGGCTATTTATTTTGGTGATTATATGCGTGATAAATTTAGCGTTTTAAAGCGTTATTGTATACCTTCGCCTGTGGTTGGAGGCACGATATTTGCGGTAGTTACGACGATATTTTTTAGTAGTGGGCTTTTAGGTTTTAAATTTGATTATACGACTATGAATACATTTTTTTACAATGTATTTTTTGCTGCAACTGGCTTAGCTGCGAGTTTAAGCTTGCTGAAAAAAGGTGGAAAGCTAGTTATTATTTTTACGATTTTAGCTGCTCTTTTGGCATTTTTACAAAACGTTTTAGCTCTTGGTGTAGGCGCTGCTATGGGGATGAACCCACTTGTTGCGCTTATGGCTGGTTCGGTTCCTTTAACTGGCGGACATGGAAATGCGGCTAGTTTTGGGCCTTTGGCTGAAAGCATGGGTGGAACTGGAGCGCTTGAAGTTGCGATTGCTGCGGCTACTTTTGGGTTGATTGCTGGGTGTATTATGGGTGGACCTTTGGGTCGTAGACTTATACAAAAATATGGATTAAATTCCACTTCAGCGCAGATTGAAGCTGATGAGGGTGCAACTAGCACAGTAAAAGCTCTAGTAAATAGCAAACGCGCTCACAAGGCTGTTTTTATCTTGCTTTTGGCGTGTGGGCTTGGGCAAACGCTTTTTGCGTTGTGCAAAGTCTTGCTTCCTAGTGTGCATTTGCCAATCCACGTTATGTCGATGTTTGGTGGTATAATTTTGCGTTTAATTCTTGATGCTAAAAAGCAAAATCACGATGAGCTTTACCAAAGTATCGATATAGTTGGCGGAATTTCGCTTTCGATTTTTGTCTCGCTTTCAATCGTAACGATGAAGTTATGGCAGCTTGCTGATCTTGCGTTGCCGCTTATCACGATTTTAGCGCTTCAGCTTGTGCTTATATATCTGTTTTGTGTTTATATCACATTTAGAGCATGTGGTAAAAACTACGATGCGGCGATTATCTCTGTTGGACACTCTGGATTTGGGCTTGGAGCTGTGCCGGTGTCAATGGCTACGATGAGTGCGGTTTGTTCGCAGTATCATTACTCAAGGATAGCGTTTTTTGTCGTGCCGCTAATCGGCGGATTTATCAGTAACATCACAAATGCCGTGATAATAACTGCGTTTTTAAATGTCGCAAAAGGTATGCTTTAAATAATTTAAGCCAAATTTAGCTAGTTAATGCAAATTTAGATGGCTAAATTTGGTGTATTTAAGTTTTAAAATTAAGTTCAAAAGTGGTTCGTGTAAATTTTAATAAATTTTATTTATAACTAGATTAAAAATATCAAATTTAAAGCTAAATTTTGGTATATAAATTTATCTTCATAAAGATGATATTTTATAAAATAAAACAGCTTTTTTAGAATAAATAAAAATAAATACAACGCGATAAATGCCATTTTAAAAAGCGAAACAGCTTGTTTAAAAATATAAACAAAAGCTTAAACTGCTTAAAAAACTTTAAGTTAAATTTAAATATTTTAGCAAAATAATATAAAAAAATTTAATAAATTTAGATAAAATTTTATTTTTTTCGACTATATTTTTATGCAAATTTTGTTAAAATCGCCAAAACTAGGAGCAAAATTTGAGATGTGTGAAGTGTGGAAGGATAAGTCTTGCTATCATATGTAAAAATTGCAAAGAAATTTTGCGCGAACTCAGCCCTAAAAAACGTGAAATTTCAGGGCTAAATGTTTACTCATTTTACGCATATAGCGAAATAAAAGAGCTAATACACTCAAAACACCATTTACATGGGCTTTTTGTCTATAAAATTTTAGCGAATTTAAGCTTTGTAAATTTTGCTAAAACGTATAAATTTAACCAGCAAATAAATGCTATTGCAATCGATGATAATGTAAAAAGTGGCTATTCTCACACTGCTATTTTAGCAAAAGCGCTACAAACCGATGAGATAATGCCTGTTTATGGGGCTTTGCGTGCAAGTTCAAGTGTAAAATACAGTGGCAAAAGTTTATCATATCGATTAAAGCATAAAAGAGGTTTTAAGCTAGAAAAGCAGATAAATTTTCCTGTTATTTTAGTTGATGATATTATAACAACTGGAACTACGCTACTTGAAGCTAGTGAAATTTGCAAAAAAAATGGGATAAATGTACTTTTTGCTCTCGTTTTAGCAAATGCAAAAGAATAATTTGGTAGAATGCTAAGATTTGATTTATAAGGAAGTGTATGGAAAATAATATTTTTGATGATAGTCAAGATATCCAGATAATCGATGTTGAGGAGTCTATCAAGACAAGTTATCTTGATTATTCGATGAGTGTTATTATCGGTAGGGCGTTACCAGATGCAAGAGATGGCTTAAAGCCTGTTCATAGGCGAATTCTTTATGCTATGAACGATCTTGGCGTTGGAAGTAGAAGCCCATACAAAAAATCTGCTCGTATCGTGGGTGATGTTATCGGTAAGTACCATCCACACGGAGATACAGCAGTTTATGATGCGCTTGTTAGAATGGCGCAAAGCTTTTCTATGAGAGTTCCAACGGTTGATGGACAGGGAAACTTTGGTTCGATTGATGGAGATAGCGCAGCTGCGATGCGTTATACAGAAGCTAGAATGACTTTGCTAGCAGAAGAGTTGCTAAAAGACTTAGATAAAGATACGGTTGATTTTATACCAAACTATGATGAAAGTATGCATGAGCCTGATGTGCTTCCTGCAAGAGTGCCAAATTTGCTTCTAAACGGTTCAAGCGGTATAGCGGTCGGTATGGCGACAAACATCCCGCCGCACAGTCTTGATGAGCTAGTTGATGGGCTTTTGATGTTGCTTGAAAATAAAGATATAACTTTAGAAGAGTTAATGACTGTGATAAAAGGTCCAGACTTCCCAACTGCAGGCATTATCTTTGGTAAAAAAGGCATTATAGATGCTTATCGAACTGGTCGTGGTCGTATTAAAATGCGAGCTAAAACGCATATAGAAAAGAAAGCAAACAAAGATATTATCGTTATAGATGAGCTTCCTTATCAGACAAATAAAGCAACTTTGATTGAAAAAATCGCCGAACTTGTCAAAGATAAACAAATAGAAGGCATTAGCGAAGTAAGAGATGAGAGTGATAGAGAGGGAATTCGCGTTGTTATCGAGCTAAAACGCGACGCGATGAGCGATATCGTTTTAAACAACCTTTTTAAATCAACAGTTATGGAGGCGACTTTTGGAGTTATCATGCTTGCGATTGATAACAAAGAGCCAAAAGTTTTCTCACTAATCGAGCTTTTAAAACTTTTCTTAAGACATAGAAAAACAGTTATCATAAGAAGAACGATATATGAGCTTCAAAAAGCACGCGCTAGAGCGCACATCTTAGAAGGTCTTAAAATCGCGCTTGATAACATTGATGATGTGATTGAACTTATAAAAAGTAGCGCTGATACAACTGTTGCAAGAGAAGGCTTGATGGCTAAATTTGGTTTAAGTGAGCTTCAATCAAATGCAATTTTAGATATGAGACTTAGCCGTTTAACCGGACTTGAGCGTGAAAAGATAGAAAATGAGTTAAAAGAAATTTTAGCTGAAATTCAAAGACTTGATGCGATTTTAAAAAGCGAAGATCTAATCGAAGGCATTATAAAAGATGAACTTTTAGAAGTTAAATCTAAATTTAAATGCCCTAGAATAACAGAAATCATCGATGATTATGATGATATCAACATCGAAGATTTAATCCCAAATGAAAGCATGGTTGTAACTATAACTCATCGTGGTTATATAAAACGAGTACCAAGTAAGACTTATGAGAAGCAAAAACGAGGTGGAAAAGGCAAAGTCGCAGTCACAACGTATGATGATGACTTTATAGAAAGCTTCTTTATCTGCGATACTCACGACACGCTGATGTTTGTAACAGATCGCGGACAGCTTTACTGGTTAAAAGTTTATAAAATTCCAGAAGGAAGCAGAACTGCAAAAGGCAAAGCGGTAGTAAATTTAGTCGAGCTTCAACCAGATGAGAAAATCATGGCGATAATACCTACAAATGACTTTGATGAGAACAAATCGCTAGCTTTCTTCACTAAAAATGGTATCGTAAAACGAACAAATTTAAGCGAGTATAGCAACATCAGAACCGTAGGAATCAGAGCTATAAATTTAGACGATGATGATGAAGTAGTAACAGCAACGATTGTAACTCAAGATATAAAAAGCCTTTTTGTAGTAACTAAAAAGGGAATGTGTATTAAATTTGAAGTTGAAGATGCTAGAGAAATCGGCAGAGTAAGCAGAGGCGTTACTGGTATAAGATTTAAAGAAGAGGGCGATTTTGTCGTTGGAGCAGCGGTTTTACGAGATGATGAACAAGAAGTTTTAAGTGTGGCTAACAAAGGTATCGGCAAAAGAACAACAGCTGATGAGTATCGTTTACAAAAACGTGGTGGCAAAGGTGTTATATGTATGAAACTTACAAGCAGAACTGGGGACTTAGTCGGTATAGTTGTAGTTGATGAAGAGATGGATTTAATGGCGCTAACTTCAAGCGGCAAGATGATAAGAGTCGATATGCAAAGCATTAGAAAAGCAGGGCGAAACACAAGTGGTGTTAAAGTAGTCGATGTGGATGGCGAAGAGGTAGTAAATATAGCAATTTGTCCAAAAATAGAATCAAGTGATGAAACAGAAAGTGATAACAGCTTATTAGGAGAGGAAAATGAGTAAAAGATATAATGTCGCAGTTGTAGGTGCTACAGGAGCAGTTGGCGAGGAGATATTTAGAGTTTTAGAGGAGATGAAATTTCCTGTAAATGAGGTTTTGCCTCTTGCTAGCGCAAAAAGCGCTGGTAGCGAGATAGAATTTATGGGTAAAACTTACGAGGTCAAAGAGCTAACAGAGACTGTTTTTGATGAAAATGAGATTGACATCGCATTTTTTAGCGCTGGCGGTTCTGTAAGTGCACATTTTGCACCATTTGCAGCAGAAAGCGGTGCTTTGGTTATAGATAACACAAGTCATTTTAGAATGGATAAAGATATCCCGTTGGTAGTTCCAGAGTGCAACCCAGCAGACATTAGTCTATGGAAAGAGCGTGGCATTATAGCTAATCCAAACTGTTCAACCATACAAATGGTTCAAATTTTAAAGCCACTTGATGATGCTTTTAACATCCAAAGAGTCGATGTTAGCACATATCAAGCAACAAGTGGTGCTGGAAAAGAGGGTATGAGTGAGTTAGTTGAGCAGATGCAAGCGTTTTTTGCATTTAAACTTGATGAGTGTGAACCAAAGGTTTTCCCACATCAAATAGCTCTAAATTTATTCCCTCATATCGATGTTTTTAAAGAGAATGGCTACACAAAAGAAGAGCTAAAAATGGTCTATGAAACACAAAAAATTCTACACAAAGAATTTCCAGTTTCAGCAACTTGCGTTCGTGTTCCAGTTCTTAGAAGTCATAGTGAGGCGATTACGATTCGTTTTGAAAATGACTTTAGTTTAGATAAAGTTTATGAAGTGCTAAAAAATGCACCAAGCGTTGTTGTAGTTGATGATGTTAGTAAAAATTTATATCCTATGCCGCTAACTGCGAGTGATACAAACGAAACTTATGTTGGCAGGATAAGAAAAGATATCTACGATGAGAAAGTTCTTCACCTATGGTGCAGCGCTGATCAAATTCGCGTTGGAGCGGCGACAAATGCTGTGAGAATCGCTATAAAATGGATAGAAAATAACTGATGGAATACAAAGTTTTTATCCCATCAGGAAACCCAACTGCGCTAGTCGTAGATGGGGTTTATGATGAGCAAAGACGAAAAGAAATCAATGATGAGATTATGCAAAAGCATAGTTTTATCGAACAAGTTGGATTTTTAGATGATAAATTTAACCTTATCATGGCAGGAGGTGAGCAGTGTGTAAATGCTATAAGATGCGCTGCTTACTACCATATGAAGAGATTAAATTTAAATGAAATTAAGATTAAAAATTGCGGTGAGATTTTTAGCTGTGAAAAAAACAGAAGAGTTGTGTCTGTTAAGTCAAAAGTTGAGCCAGATATCATAAGACTTAGCGATAGCTTATATAAAGTAAGATTGACTGGGATAGTTCATTTAGTTTGCACTCTAAATTTAAACTTTAAAAACGAAGATGAGTTTAAAAAATATGCTATGGGTGAATTTGAAAAGTATGGAGTAAAAAACGAAAAAGCTTGCGGGTTTATGCTTTTGAATGGGCTTGAGTTAAAGCCCGTGGTTTATGTAAGAGATATCGATACGCTTTTTTATGAAACTGCTTGTGGAAGCGGAACGATAGCGTGTGCGATGATAAGAGCGTATATCAAAAAAGATGATGTGAGCTTGCGAGTTAAGCAGCCTAGTGGCAAAGTTTTAGAAGCGACCATTGGAACGCTTGCTGGACAAATTTATAAATTTAAAATAAGTGGAGAGATTGAAGAGTATGCTTGGTAAAATTTTTGAAAACATTCTTTGGAGCAGTAGGCTTATAACGATTTTGCCTGTGATTTTTGGGCTTATTGGAGCGATAATCTGCTTTATAATAGCAAGTTATGACATTTTAAACGTTATGTTTGGCGCGTGGAATTATATGATAAATGGGGATCACTCTATCGACTTGCATTCAGATGCGGTTGGCATTATAGTTGGGGCGATTGATTTGTATCTTATGGCTTTGGTTTTGTTTATTTTTAGTTTTGGAATTTATGAACTTTTCATATCTGAAATCGAACCGATGAAGGCTTCAAAACAGTCTCAAGTACTAGAGATAAAAAGCCTTGATCAGTTAAAAGACAAGATAGGCAAAGTTATCATAATGGTTTTGATAGTTAACTTCTTTCAGCGAGTTTTACACGCTAAATTCTCAACCCCTCTTGAGATGGTGTATCTTGCGATTTCCATATTAGCTCTTTGTGTGGGATTATATTTTTTACATAAAGGCGGCGGATCTCATCATTAAAATTTAAAAAGATGTTTTTATAACATTTACTTTTGATTTTTATTAGTTCTTAAGTTAAATAAAGTGAAAATATAAAAATTTAATTTAGGAGGTTACATGAACCCAACTGTAGCAAAAGTGTTATGGGCATTTACTGCTGTCATTGCTGCATGGTGCTTTGGTGTGTTAGCGCTTAATAATGGCGAAAGCATCAATGCTGTGTGGATGGTAGTTGCAAGTGTTTGTATATATCTAATCGGATACCGATTTTATGGACGATTTGTCGCATATAAGGTACTAGGGCTTGATGATAGAAGGGCTACGCCTGCTGTTATCGTAAATGATGGGCGAGATTACGTTCCAACCAACAAATATGTCCTTTTTGGTCACCACTTTGCAGCTATCGCTGGTGCTGGACCTCTTGTAGGACCTGTCGTAGCGGCTCAAATGGGCTATTTACCAAGTATGATTTGGCTTTTAGTCGGTGTTGTCATCGCTGGAGCTGTTCATGATTTTGTCGTGCTTTTCTTATCTGTTAGAAGAAATGGTAAAAGCTTAGGTGAGATGGTAAAAGATGAGATGGGCAAGGTTACTGGCGCGATTGCTATGATAGGAATTTTCTTTATCATGCTTATAATCGTTGCGATTCTTGCAATGGTTGTTGTAAATGCGTTGGCAAACTCACCGTGGGGATTTTTTACTATCGCTATGACTATTCCGATTGCGATTTTTATGGGAATTTATATGAGGTTTTTACGACCTGGTAAGGTTATAGAAGCTTCTGTTATCGGCTTTGTTCTTTTGATGTTTGCGTTATTTTATGGAAACCACATCGCAGCTGATCCTGAACTAGCTAAGTATTTTTCATTTTCTAAAATAACTTTAGCATGGATTATCATAGTTTATGGTTTTATAGCTGCTATTTTACCTGTTTGGTTCTTGCTAGCTCCAAGAGATTACCTTTCAACATTCCTTAAAATCGGCGTTATAGCTGCTATGGCGATAGCGATTTTGATAGTTGCGCCAGATCTTAAGATGGCTCCAGTTACTCAGTTTATCGATGGAACTGGCCCTGTTTTTGCTGGTAAGATGTTTCCTTTCCTTTTTGTAACTATCGCGTGCGGTGCTATTAGCGGTTTTCACGCACTTATTTCAAGTGGAACAACTCCAAAAATGGTTGAAAAAGAGGGTCAAACTCTATTTATCGGTTATGGTTCGATGTTAATGGAAAGTATGGTTGGTATCATGGCGCTTATTTCTGCTTGTATACTTGATCCAGGAATTTACTTTGCCATCAACTCTCCAGCATCGTTTTTAGGTGGAAGTGAAGTTATCGAAGCTGCTAGAAGAATTACTGAAATGGGCTTTGTTGTAACTCCAGAGCAGATTAACGAGCTTGCAAGTAACATAGGTGAGGGAACAATCCTAAGTAGAACTGGTGGAGCGCCGACATTTGCTATCGGTCTTACATATCTAATGCATGAAATTGCTGGTGGCGTAGAAGCTATGGGCTTTTGGTATCACTTTGCGATTTTATTTGAAGCGCTTTTCATCTTAACAGCTGTTGATGCTGGAACTAGAACTGGTAGATTTATGGTTCAAGATATACTTGGAAATATCTATAAACCTATGGCAGATACTAAAAACTGGGCATGGGGAATTTTAGGAACTGTGATTTGTGTTGCTGGTTGGGGATACTTGCTATATGCAGGAGTTACAGATCCAATGGGCGGAATTTACACACTTTGGGCGTTATTTGGCGCATCAAACCAAATGCTTGCTGGTATGGCATTGCTTCTTGCTACTGTTGTGCTTTATAAAATGGGCAAGTCAAAATACGCATGGGTTACAATCGTTCCAGCGATTTGGGTTTTGATAACTACTATGTATGCTGCGATTCAAAAACTTCTTCCAGCAAATGGCGAGAGAGTTCATGATGCAGTTAGCCATGTAGCAACAGCTCAAAATGCAGCTGCTAAGATAGCAACACTAAGCGATCCAAAAGCCATAGCTATACAAGAAGCTATCGTTAGAAACAACATCATAGACGCTGTTCTTTGCGCGTTGTTTATGTTTGTAACTGTTGTTGTTTTGGTTCAGACTTTTAGAATTTGTGCTAAGATAAAAAATGGCGATAAAAAGTCATATCCTTTAGCAGAAAGCCCTTATAAAAATGCGAGCGACTACGATGTCGTGGTGGGGCACTAAATTTGAGGCTATCAAAAAAGCTTATAATAATTTAGACAAAGCAATTTATCCTCTCATAGGGCTTCCAAGCTATGAGAAGTATCTTGAGCACTTTAAGAAAAACCATCCAGAGGGAACTCCTCTAAGCAGGAAGGAATTTTTTAAAGAGGCTCAAGATAGTAAAGAAAAAAACATAAAATGCTGATAAACTAACCAAGAGTGCGGTCGCACTTACAAACTCAAGCTAGAGCTAGACTCTAACTTTTATAAGCAGTTTTTGAGCCTAACTCAAGCGAGATTGCAGATTTAATTAGGATAAATTTAATAAATTTATCCTAAATTTCACAATTGCCAAAAAATTTACCCAAATTTTGATAAGATTAAAACTAAAAAAGGTTAAAAAATGATATTTATAGATGCATGTTTAAAAAAACCAACTCCATACACGCCAGTTTGGATGATGAGGCAAGCTGGAAGATACTTGCCAGAGTATATGGCTGTTAGACAAAGTGTTGGCGGGTTTTTAAATCTTTGTAAAGATTATAAAAAAGCTAGTGAGGTTACGATTCAGCCGGTTGAAATTTTAGGTGTAGATGCGGCGATACTTTTTAGCGATATTTTGGTTGTTCCACTTGAAATGGGTATGGATTTGGAATTTGTCAAAGGTGAAGGTCCTAAATTTAACAACCCTGTTAAAACTAGCGAGGATTTAGAAAGACTTGATGCGCAAAAAGCGGCTAAAAATTTAAGCTACGTTTATGATACGATTAAACTAACTAGAGAAAATTTAGCTAAAGATAAAGCGCTAATCGGCTTTTGTGGCGCTCCGTGGACGGTTGCAACATATATGATAGAAGGTGGTGGGACAAAAAATTATGCGATTTGTAAAAAGATGCTTTACTCAAACCCGCAGTTTTTGCACCAAATTTTGGCTAAAGTTACAGAAGCGACAAAGCTATATCTTGAAAATCAGATAAAAAGTGGCGTAAATGCGGTTCAAATTTTTGATAGTTGGGCGAGTGCATTAGAAAAAGATGCCTTTTTTGAGTTTAGTTGGAAGTATATCATCGAGATAGTTGAGTATCTAAAGGCGAAATATCCATACATCCCGATTATCGTTTTTCCAAAAGGAATTAGCGGATATTTAGATAAAATCGATGGAAATTTCGATGTTTTTGGCGTGGATTGGAGTACTCCGCTTGAGATTGCGCGCGATGTTTTAAGCGATAAATTTGTTCTACAAGGAAATATGGAGCCAACTAGACTTTATAGTAAAGATGCGATAAAACAAGGCGTTGAACAGGTTTTACAGACTATGAAAGGTAAAAATCACATCTTTAACTTAGGTCATGGAATTTTACCAGATGTGCCAGTTGAAAACGCAAAATACTTCATAAAACTAGTTCAAGAACTAAGCCAAAGATAAATTTCTTGCAGTTTTGAATGCTTTTTTAAGCGTGGACTCATATATTGAGTGTGAGAGCGATTAAACATAACTAGCGAAAATTTTAGATTTTGCAAGGTTGGTTTTAAAAAATTTAAAAGGCTTTTTAGTCTTTTAAATTTATCCAAACTAAAATTTAATAAATTTGGCTAAAAATAAATCAAAGTCTAGTTTAAGTTTAAAATAGAAATTTATAAATTTAAAAGACAAATTTTTATGCCTGCTTTTAATAAAACTAAATTTAGAAATTTTTTACCGTGCCTATAAGCGTTTTTGCTGTCTCTTTTAAGCCGATAAATGCTTGAGAGCTATGAGCTAAAATGTCTAAAGCCCTTTTTGTATCATCAGATACTTTTCCTACGCTTTGGAGTGCTTTTGTAAAAGCGTTAATACCAGCTATACCGCCTTTTACATCTACTTCAAATTTGCTTTTTAAAACATTCATAATTTAGCCTTTATATGGTATAATTTGCTAACATTATCAAAGGATAAAAAATGCTTTATGAGATAAGTGCTACATCTGTTATCATGGCTCTTATTTATCTTTGTTATGCTTATATCAAAGATACAAGACTTGCTGTCAAAGAAAGCGAGCTTCAACGTTTTGTCGATAAAGCAAATAGAGGCGAAGAGCTTTTTTTGGATGATTTTCCAAACCTTAGTAAAGAGGATATCAAAAAGTATATTGACCCGAATGCCAAATTTTATGAGCTTAAAGACAATTCTAGCTTTACGAATTTGAGCCAGTATAAAGATAATATTATAAAAAACGCCCTTAACAATCGTAAATTTGGTATCTAAAACCCAAAGCACAACCTCATCTCCTTTTCTATATCTTTATCTTTTTGTTTTACTCTTTTGCTTATAAAAAAGTCATCAAACCTTATCTTAGCGCCCATAAAAGATGATAACATCATCATAATTTGTGCAAGCATAAGCTCAACTCTATCATCGCCAAAAGGCTCTAAGGCGTAAAACTGCGCCCACTCTAATATCTCTGCATCACTTAGTCTATGCTCTAACTCAGCAACGCCCATCTTAAGATGTGAGGCTAGTTTAAATTTAAACCGCCTCTCATCATCTAAGACTTTTTTTCAGCATTAAACCCATTTATAGCGTCTGATACTTCAGTTATGCCTGCCATTACGCTTAAAGGGTTTTGTTAAAAAATACGATTATTTTTCTTTGGCTGGCTGTTTTTCAAGCGATTTTTGCATTTAAGTTAATTATTGTCTTTAATGAAGACATTATAAATGCTTAAAATGAGAACGATTTATTGCTAGCGTTTGGTGGATTAAAATACTTTGTAAATTTTCTAAATCATCTATAAGTTAAATCTAGCACAACGTAAAGTCACTAAAAAAGATAAAGCAACTTAAATTTATAATTTTAGAGGGAAATTCCCTCTAAAATCAGTTTCCATTTAGCTTATAAGAAGCACGCAAAAATATATCAAGCCCCGCTGATAAGGTCTTTTCATCGAAGTCAAAACATGAGTTGTGGTGTCCTGCGCTTAGGTTTGAACCTATCATCATATAACCACTTTGTCCGCCTTGCTTTTGCACAGCTCGCATAAAGTGCGCGAAGTCTTCGCACGCTCCAAAGTCGAAATTTTTGACTATTTTATCATCTTGGATAAATGGTGACTCACTTGCTGCTTCGTAAAAAAGCTCAGTCACAAAAGGGCTACTATCCCCTCCTGCTGTGCCTCCTGTTTGTGTTATTTCGTATTCAACGCCATGAATTTTTGCCACGCCTTCTACGATATCAAAGCATTTTTGACGCATAAAGTCATTTAGCTCAGTTGTCTCACCTCTTGTTTCACACGCTATATAGCCATTTGGCGCGATGACATTTCGCCCCTCTCCAGCTCTTAAAACACCAACATTTATCCTAGTCACGCCTTGTGAGTTTCTTGTTATGCCATGCATCGCTAAAGCAGCTTCTGCTGCGGCAAGAAGAGCGTTTCTTCCAGCTTCTGGCTCGCCTGCTGCGTGGGCTGATTTACCTGTAAAATTTACATCAAATTTTGAAGTTGCAAGAAATTTATTTACCCCACAAATCACGCCACCGCTCACTTTTGCTTGAAAGCCGATGTGAGCGCCAAGTAAGTAATCAACCCCTTTTAAAAACCCAGTTGGCTCCATCGCAACCGCGCCTCTACAACCCTCTTCGCCAGTTTGGAAGATAAACATAAATTTGCCATTAAATTCGCTTAGGTTTTCAGCCAACGCCTTTGCGAGTGCAAGTCCGATTGTTATATGCCCATCGTGTCCGCACGCGTGCATTTGACCAGGAATGGTTGAAATAAATCCATCTTTAGCAGGTCTGTGAGAAGAGCTAGCATTTTCTGTAACATCAACGCAATCAATGTCAAATCTAAAAGCAGTAGTTTTGCCATGTCTTTTAGTATCGATAGTCGCAACAACGCCAGTTAAGCCATCTTCTAACACATCAAGGTATTTTGCCTCTTTATCACTTAAAAGAGCTTTTGCTCGTTCTTTTGCCTCTTGTTGTTTTTGGCTTGTGCCTACGCCAAGACGCGAGTTTACATCGACAATTTCGCGCCCCATTTTAAGTGTGTAGCCATAAGAGTCAAGCAAAGCAGCAATCTTAGCGGTGGTATAAAACGTAAACCAGCCAGTCTCTGGAGTCTTGTGAAAAAGCCTTCTGTTTTCTATCATCTCATCTTGCAAATTTGCAACTATTTTTCCGATATCGCTCATTTTACACCTCGTTTGATAAAGTTATGATTGTTTTTGTTAATAAATTTGCACCAAGCACGCTATCTTCTATCTTTATGCTCTCTTTTACGTTGTGGCTAATGCCATCTTTGCATGGGATAAAAATCATACCGATGTGGCTTGCCGCACAGTCTAAATTCATCGTATCATGCCCAGCGCCACTGGGTAAATTTAGCGTTTTTATACCTAAATTTAAGGCTTCGTTTTCAAGTGTTTTTATAATTTTTTCACTTAGTTTTACAGGAAAGCTTCTTGAAAGCTCTTTTAACTCATAGCTAATGTCTTTGTTTGAACAAATTTGCTTTATTGCGTTGGTGACATCTTTATCTAGCGCTATTAAGTCATCTTTGCAAATATCTCTAAGATCGATTCCAAGTCTAGCGCTTCCTGGTATTACGTTTAAAACTCCTGGAGTTGCTTCTACAAAGCCAACTGTTCCAACGGCGGTTTTATAGGCTTTTGCACATTTTTCTATAGCAATGATAATCTCACTTGCGCAAACTAACGCGTCTTTTCTCATACTCATCGGAGTTGCGCCAGAGTGATCGGCTCTACCATTTAGCGTTAGTTCATAGCGAATCGGCGAAGCGATGCCAGTTACTATGCCAACTGGAATTTGCTTAGCTTCTAAAACTGGACCTTGTTCGATGTGAAGCTCTAAAAAAGCATAAATTTGGTTATCTTTTAGGGTTTGATTTTCTAAGTTGTCTATGTCATATCCGCACGATTTTGCTGCTTGATAAATGCTAATGCCTGATTTGTCTTTTATCTCTTTTAAATTTGATAAATTTAGTTTTTTTGTGATGGCTTTAGAGCCGACTGTTGCGTGGTTAAAACGGCTTGACTCTTCGCAAGAAAATACAACAAGAGTTATATCTCTAAGGTGTGGGATTTGCTTTTCTTTGATAGTTTGTAGTGCTTCAAGCGAGCAAATCACTCCTAGTGGACCATCGTAAAATCCACCCTCTTTAACACTGTCTAAATGCGAGCCAGTCGCAACTGGAGGTAGGTTTGAATCGCTTCCTTTTAAAGTAGCAAAGATATTTCCTATCCCATCAACTTGCACCTCTAAACCAGCATTTTTGGCTAAATTTATAAGGTATTTTTTAGCCATTTCCTCTTCTTTAGAAAATGCAAGCCTTGTAAGTCCACCGCCTTCTAAAGCGCCAAATTTAGATATCTCTTCTAAATTTTGCTTCAACCTTTGAGCATTTACCATATAAAGCTCCTTGTAGTCAAGTTTTTATAAATTTATCTGTATTATACTTAAACTAATTTAAATAAGACTGATTTTATTTTTGTTTAAAATAAAATTTATATTTTTAGTATCATAAAAATCAATCCAAATTTGTAGCCTAAATGACACTAGCTTTTGTTACTATAACTTGCGAAATTTAGTAAAAGAGCTAGAATGATTTTATATAAAAAAGATATCATAAAAGATGAAGAGAGCGAGTTTAGGTCAATTTTTATATCTGATTTGCATCTAGGGACTAAATTTGCAAAAAGCAAAGAGCTTTTGGAATTTTTTAAATACACCAAAAGTGAGAATTTATATCTAGTTGGCGATATTATCGATGGTTGGGCTATAAAACGTAAAATTCACTGGGCGCAGTCACACTCTGATGTTGTACAAAAAATTTTAAAAAAAGCCAGAAAAGATACATCGGTTTTTTATGTCAGTGGAAATCACGATGATTTTTTGCGCGGATTTTTGCCTTTAAGGCTTGGGAATTCGCTTGAGATTAGAGATTGTTTTGATTATATATCGTTAAAAGGCGAGAGATTTTTGGTAACTCATGGTGATTTTTTCGATAGTGTTACGATGACAAAAAAGTGGCTAGCTATGCTCGGAAATATAGGTTATGACTTTTTGTTAAATGTAAATCAACAGCTAGTTTGGGTTTGTCATAAGCTTAAAATCCAAAGCCAATGGTCGCTATCTGCATATGTAAAAGAAAATGTCAAAAGTACTGTAAATTTTATAACTGATTTTGAAGATATTTTAAGCACTCACGCAAAGAAAAATAAGTATAATGGCGTGATATGTGGGCATATACACAAAGCTGAGATTAGAAGTATAGATGGAGTGGTTTATGTTAATTGTGGGGATTGGGTTGAGTCTTGTACTGCAGTCGTAGAAACGCTAAATGGGGAGTTTAAACTGATAAAATGGATATAAAATGCAAATAGCTTTATCTTTAAGTGGTGGAGCGGCTAGAGGAGTGTTTCATCTTGGAGTTTTGGCTAAATTTGATGAGGTTGGTATAGAAGTTGGCGCGATTTCAGGTAGTAGTATAGGCTCGATGATTGGCGTTTGTTATGCCGCTGGTATGGGAGCAAAAGAGATTTTAAAAGTAGTAAAAACAAAAGAATTTAAAAAGGTTTTTAAGATAAATTTACCATACAAAAGCCTCGTTAAAATCGATAAAAACGCCAACGCGATAAAAGAGCTTTTGCAAGTTGATAGGCTAGAAAATTTGCTAGTTAAAACCTATGTTGGTTGCGTTGATTTATATAGTGGCAAAATGGAGTATTTTAGTAGCGGAGATACGCTTAAAATAGTTCTTGGAAGCTGCGCGTTGGTGCCGATTTTTGAACCTATAAGATATGAAAACTATCTTTTAGCTGACGGGGGATTTATGGATAATATGCCACTTGCTCCACTTAAAAAACATAAGCTTAAAATAGTCGGAGTTGATTTGCACCCAACGTCAAAATTTAGTCCAAAAAGTTCGATTAGCTACACTACAAGGGCGCTTTCTTTGATGATGTCTTCATCTATAAAAAGACAACAAAACAGCTGCGATGTCTATATTAGCAACCCAAATTTGGCTAACTTTAGTCTATTTAGTTTTAAAAATTTTGATGAGATGTTTGAATTAGGCTATAATAGCGTAAATAAGGAAATTATAAAGAAAATTAAGGAGCGAGTATGACTCTAAGTGTGTTTGACTTAGATAAGACTTTGATTTTAAAAGACAGTTATGATTTGTGGCATGAGTATCTTTTAGAAGAGGGGATTTTAAGCGAGGATTTTATAGCTAAAAATAACGAAATGATAGAGCTTTACGACTTAGGAAAGCTAAATATGGATGAGTATATAAAATTTTCAGTCCAGTCGCTAAGTAGGCTAAATTTAGATGAAATTTCAGCTTTAATGCCAAAATTTTTAGCCAACAAAATCTCACATATAATCCACGATGATGCCAAAAAATGGATAAAAAACGCAGACCACAAGCTTATCATCTCAGCCACGCCAGAATACGTCGTAAAACCAATCGCAAATTTACTTAAGGTTGATGAGTGTATCGGAGTTAGGTTAAAAGTGCGAGATAACTACTATATAGGCGAGTATCACAAGCCTTTAAGCTTTCAAGAGGGCAAGGTTGAAGCGCTTAAAATTTGGCTTATGGATAAAAGCTTAAAGCCAGATAAAATCATCTTTTACACAGACTCTATAAACGATCTTGCGATGTGTGAGTTTGCCGATGAAACATACTGTGTAAATCCAGATCCAAAACTACGACAAATCGCAAAAGAGCGAGGTTGGAGCATTTTAGAGCCAAGAATTTAGCCAAATTTTGCTTGATTTATAGAGGTTTTGCATGTTTGATTTTAAAGCTAAATTTAGTGTTTTTGTGCGAAATTTTATAAATTTACAGGCTAAATAAATTTTTAAAATTTCTGCAATAAAATAAATCAAAATATTTAAATTAGCTCTAAATTTACTCTTTAAATATATCGCAAAAATGCCTTAATAAAGTGAAATTTAGAGCGTACTTAACTAAATTTACAAGCCTAAACAAACTATGTAAAATTAGCATATAAAGCTTGTTTGGTTTAACGATACTTCGCGTAAGTGTAAATTTAACATTTTACTTGAGTTTGCTGGAGTATCGGTATGTAGTAAAGTTTGAATTTAATTAAGTAAAAAATGTTACTGGTATAAATTTATTAAAATGAGCATTTTGTGTTTTTAAAATATTTCTGGATTAATTTTGATTAAACAAGCTTTATTTGGATAGTTTTATAACAAGCTGATGGTTTTTTAAACGCGAATTTATCACGTTTTTAGCGTAAATTTAGCAAGATTAAATTTAAAATTTTTTATAGAAAAAGGCGAGTTTAATCATAAAGTAAAAGCTAAAGCCAGATAGAAAATTTCTACTTAGTTTTAAATTTATCCAAACGCGCTAATTTGGATAAATTCTTTTCAGTTATACTAAATTTATAGACTGATTTTATAAAAATTTAGCCAAATTTTTCTTTGAAACTAAAGTTAAATTTACAAACCAAATTTAGGCACTAAATTTACTTAGCCACTCGATTTTAGCTAAATTTATCTTCAGTTTTGGCTTGACTTAGCAACCTTTATTCGCAATTTTTTAAAAACTCATCTTTAAATTTAACATAGTTTTGAGCCGATTCTAAAAGGCTTTTTGCCTCTTCATCGTTTAGTTGCCTAACGAGTTTTGCTGGACTTCCTAAAATCAAAGAGCGAGGTGGAAAAACCTTGCCTTTAGTTATGACGCTTCCTGCACCAACTATACTCTCGCACCCGATTTTAGCACCATCCATCACGACTGCATTCATGCCTACTAAACATCTATCATCAATCTTGCAAGCATGAATCACACAGTTATGCCCGATAGTCACATCATCGCCGATGATAGTTGGATATCCAGCGTCTAAAAGCTCACCATCTTCGCTATAACTAGCATGCCAAACATGGATAGTTGTTAGATCTTGCACGTTGGTTCTTTTGCCGATTTTTATGTAATTAACATCGCCTCTTAAAACGCAGTTAAACCACACGCTACTATCTTCTCCAATACTAACATCGCCGATAACTTTCGCTCCATCTGCTATAAATGCGCTTTTTGCAACATTTGGCGATATGTTTTTAAATTTAATCATTTTATTTTTCATCTTTAAACTCGCACACATTTCCAACTGCTTGTTTGCACGGAACTGCCGAAACTGAGTTGTTTGGCGAGCCATCGACTAGTTTATCGGAGTAGACTAAGTAAATAAAAGTTTGGGCTTTTTCATCAAACATTCTAACAACGTGAGTCTTTTTAAAAAGGATAGAGCTTCGTTTTTTAAATATATCTTCCTCTTTTTTCACATCGCCAAATACAACGATTTTAGAATCTGTTTGCACGCAAGAAACAGAAGCGTCGCTTGTATCTTCTTCAAGCCCCACCAGTTCGCTTGTACCACCTTTTTTAGCATAAGATACATAACAGGTTACGCCATCAACTTTTGGATCTTTTACTGAAATAACTTCAATGCGATCGTTTTTGCCAAGCAGCTTCCACGCAGTCGATACTGAGCCGATGAAGTTGTGTTCGTTTGCTGATAACAAAACAGCAAAACAAGTTAAAATCATAATTTTTTTCATGTTACATCCTTTTAAAAAAATTTTATCTATTTAAAGTAAATTTTTAAGTTGATTAAGCAAAATTTAGATACAATTAATTTCCAGAAAATGGAGCGTAAAATGTCATATAAACACAAAGATTTGCTAGGCACAAGAGAGCTTAGTAGGGATGAAATTCTGTTTTTTCTGGATAGTGCGAAAGAATTCAAAAATTTAAACAATCAAAGCATTAAAAAGTCAGATAACTTGCGTGGCAAAACTGTTATCAATGCTTTTTTTGAAAACTCAACGAGAACTAGAATCTCGTTTGAAACTGCAGCAAAACGCCTCGGAGCGGATGCTATAAACTTCTCAGCCGCCCAAAGTAGCACTAAAAAGGGCGAAACGCTAATTGATACTATTAGAAATATGGAAGCTATGAAAACAGACATTTTTGTCGTGCGACATGAGTGTTCGGGAAGCGCTGAATTTATAGCTAAAAATACAGACGCAAGTATTGTAAATGGAGGAGATGGGCTAAACGAACATCCAACTCAAGCTTTGCTAGATCTTTTTACTATACGTGAAAACAAAGGTAAATTTGAAGGGCTAAATGTCGCGATTATAGGCGATATCGAGCACAGCAGAGTCGCACGAAGTAACATATGGGCGATGCATAAGCTAGGTATAAATGTTCGCCTTTTCGCGCCTCCGATGATGATGCCTCACAGAGTAGAAGTATTTGAGTGCGAAGTGGCAAAAACTATGGAAGAAGCGCTTGATGGCGTTGATGTTATCATGATGCTTAGAATTCAGCTAGAACGTCAAGGTGGTGCGGTTGCGTTTCCATCAGGAAGAGAATATAGCAAATTTTTTGGACTTAACAAAAACCGTGTAAAACTAGCAAACCCTAATCCGCTAATCTTTCATCCAGGTCCTATAAATAGGGGAGTTGAGATAAATTCAGATGTGGCTGATGGAGAGCACTCTTTTGTGCTAAATCAAGTTGAAAATGGAGTTGCCGTTAGAATGGCAGTTTTAGATATATTAAATAAAAATCGAGGCTAAAAATGAAAATTTTTATCAAAAACGCAACTATCGTAAATAGCGACAAAACCATACAATCAAATATATTAATAGATGGCGAAAATATCGCCAAAATCACAGATGAAATCCTAGAAGCCGATGAAGTTATAGACGCAACTGGTAAATTTGTAGTGCCAGGGCTAATCGACATGCACGTTCATTTCCGCGATCCTGGATATGAGTATAAAGATGACATTAACTCTGGAAGCGAAGCAGCAGTCGCTGGTGGCGTAACAACTGCACTTCCTATGGCAAACACAAACCCAGTAAATGATAATGCTGTTATCACAAGAGATATGATAGCAAAAGCCAAAGCTAGAGGGCTGATTGACCTTTTGCCAATCGGCGCGATAACTAAAAAGCTAGGCGGTGAGGGAATAACAGAGATGGGCGATATGACGCAAGCTGGAGCGGTGGCGTTTTCTGATGATGGGTTGCCGGTTAGTTCAAGCGATGTTATGAGGGCTGCGCTTGAATACTCAAACCACTTTGGCTCATTTGTCATAAGCCACTGTGAGGACTGCTCGATGTGTAGAACTGGCGTTATGCACGAGGGAAAAGTCTCAGCCATACTTGGACTAAAGGGCATGCCAAGAGAAAAAGAAGAGATAATGGTAAGTAGAGATATGCTCTTAGCTAAGCTTACTGGTGGGCATATCCATATCGCGCACGTTAGCTCAGCGTGGTCTTTAAAGATGATAGAAATGGCTAAAAAAGAGGGCATAAATGTAACTTGTGAAGCAACTCCGCACCATTTTACTTTTACGGATGAAAATTTGATGAGTTATGATACAAACTTTAAAATGTCTCCACCACTTCGCGAAGTAAGCGATAAAGAGGCGGTTAGAAATGCGCTAAAAAGCGGTTTAGTAGATGTTATAGCCACAGATCATGCTCCTCATCTTGATGATGAAAAATTTGTTGAGTTTGACAAAGCGCCATTTGGTATCATCGGACTTCAGACTTTAGTTCCGCTTAGTTTAAAGCTTGTTGAAGAGGGCGTTATAAGCCTTGAGCGAATGGTTGAATTAACTTCAACAAACCCAGCGCGGATTTTAAAACTAAACAACAAAGGTAGGATTAAAGAGGGATACTTAGCCGATATTGCTATTATTGATCCCAATTTAGAATATATTTACGATGCCAAACTTAACAAATCTAAGTCTATAAATTCGCCTCTTTTTGGTAAAAAACTTAAAGGCGCGGCGGTTATGACTATAAAAAGTGGCAAGATAGTTTGGAATTTTCCAAATTTGTTAATTTGAGTAAAAAAATTTAAAAAAGTCTTGACAAAAAGAAATAATTTTTATATAATTACATTTCTTTTTTCAGGCATTCCGGATTAGCTCAGCGGTAGAGTAGTCGGCTGTTAACCGATTGGTCGCTGGTTCGAATCCAGCATCCGGAGCCACTTCATTTAAATTATTTATCAAAATATAAGATTATAAAATAGCTTAAAAATTTTATCAAAATGTTTATTCTAAATTTAAAATCAATTTTTACATAAAAAAATATCTGAAATGATTATAAAATATTATATTTTAACAACAAAACTAACATCTAAAAAACAAATTTACAAAACCCTGCCGCAAAAACATAAATTTAAGGTATAATATCAGATTGATTTAGATACAGACTTACACTCTTAAACTTACATCAACAAATACACAAAAAAAGAGAGATATGCAAATAAACGAATTTAGCATTTTTGGTTTAGACCAAAACATCGAACAGGCCCTGCTTGAAGCAGGATTTAAAACTCCAAGTCCAGTGCAAAAAGAGGCGATTCCGCTCGCACTTGAGGGCTTTGATATGGTGGTTCAAGCCCACACTGGCACAGGAAAAACAGCAGCATTTGGACTTCCTATAATGAGCAAAATGGTATGCGATGGCAGTATTGAAACGCTTGTGGTTACCCCAACAAGGGAACTTTGTATACAAGTTAGCGATGAGCTTTACAGACTTGGCAAATACAAAGGCGTAAAAACAGCTAGCATTTATGGCGGACAAAGTTATTCAAGACAAATTTCACAAGTAAATGGTGAAGCTTCTATCATCGTAGCGACTCCAGGAAGGCTACTTGATCTTTTAAAATCAGGCAAAATTGAAATAAATCCTAAATTTATCATCTTAGATGAAGCTGATGAAATGCTTGATATGGGCTTTTTAGATGATATTAAAGAAATTTTAAAATTTACTCCGCCAAGCGCGCAAAAGCTGCTGTTTTCTGCGACTATGCCAGAGCCGATTAAAAAAATCGCAAAAGAATTTCTACACGACGCAAAATATGTAAAAATCGTCTCTGATACCTCTACAAATGTAGATATCGAGCAAGAGTATTATGTCGTAGAAGAGAGCGAGAGAACGGACGCCACTATAAGATTAATCGACTTTTATGAGCCACAAAAAGCCATTATTTTTTGTCGTATGAAAAAAGAAGCCGACGCACTTGCTCATACGCTTTTAGCAAAAGGTCATCCATCAAAAGCTTTGCATGGCGATATGGATCAAAAAGATAGAGAAGCGACAATTAGAGCATTTAAAAAAGGCGATGTTGAGATACTTGTAGCTACTGATGTCGCTGCTCGTGGGCTTGATATTGACGGTGTTAGTCATGTTTTTAACTATCACATCCCGTTTAATCCACAAAGCTATGTTCACAGAATCGGAAGAACCGGTAGAGCAGGGCATAAAGGACTTGCTATAACTCTTGTTAGCCCACAAGAATTTCGTGATTTGCAACGTATAAAACAAAGTGTTGGCGGAACGATTTCGCATAAATTTATCCCATCTTTGGATGCTATGAGCGAGGATTTAAACAACAAATTAGTTGAGCAAATTTTTAACTATGAAGTTGATGAAAACGCACCAAAAATCCTAACCGCGCTTGAAGAGGTGCTAACTCCATCGCAGATTGCTTATAAGATGATTTCGATTTTGCTTGATGCAAACCAACTATCTGGTCCTCAAAGCATAGGACTTGATGCGCAAAATATCGAGAGAATTTTAGAAAAGTATAAAAAAGGCGCTAACGACAAATCAAGAAATTCTCGCCAAAGACGAGGTTCAAGAGATGGTCGCGATAGTAGAGGAAGCAGAGATAGTAAACGCTCTGGTTATAAAAAAGATGGCGCTAGAGATAGTAGAAGCGAAGGCAGAAGCGAGTTTAAAAAAGACGATAGAAGAAAAAGCGAAAGTAGTTTTAAACAAAGCGATGCTAAAAAAAGGCGACTCTAAAAGAAGTGATAGCAGAAGAAGTGATGATAAATCTGCTAAATTTAAAGACAAAAAGCCACGTTCAAGCAAATTTTAATCAAGCTTGAAGCATAGATTTTAGCTTTAAAGCTAAAATTTCTTTTAAAACCGTTGATAAATTTGGTTTATGAAACCGCGTTTGCTTTGGTTTTAAAAGGCTTTTTTGATTTTCACTAAATTATACAAATTTAAAAATATATAAAAATTTAGCTAAAATTTATTTTTAAATACGGCTAAAATACTTCGCGATTTATTGTTTATTTTGTTTAGAATGCAAGGAAATAAGCATAAAAATAGGATTTAACTACAGCAAAAATTTATAGTGTTAGTAAGACTTCAAGTATCTTTAGGCTATAAAATTAGCCGGTAAATTTAGCTCACATTATTTACTTTCAAAACATAAAAACGTAAATTTAATACCACGTTTAAATTTTTCAATATAAAAGAATTTATCATTGTTAGTTGAGCTATTGCTTTTTAGGATTTGGTCATAGTTTAGGGTTGTAATACTAAAATCTTTTTAAAATTGTCTAATTTGAATGCTAATCTTATAAAATTTTTAAATTTAAAATGGTAAAAGCAGATAAATTTGCATTTATTCGCGTTGTGGTTGTAGTCTGAAATTATATAAAAAGATTAAATTTGAAGCATTTTTGCTATCTTGTTTTAATGCTTTTGTTGTGCGATACGGTTTTTTAGCTAAATGATTTTAAATTAGATTTGCATTTTTTGCAATTTTGTTTTAAATTTTTGCATTATTTATTTTACAAATATAAGTGTTTTTTATCAAAGTATTTGTGATATATAGGAATTTAAATAATTTTGGATTATAAATTTAGTTCATACATCATGTAAATTTGTGTAAGAAAATTTATAAATAAAAATAAAATTTTAGCCAAAAAACAGGATAAAACCCACATTTAATTAACTTAAATTCAGAAATAAACTCAACCTAAATTTAACACTACTTTTCTTATAGAATACTTAAAGTATATAAAATGTATAAGTTATCCAAAAGTAAAATTCATAACTTGTATTTAATTTTCTATAAAGTGATAAATTTTAAGAGCTTATAAAAGAAAATTATGCGATTATTACGCTTTTATAAATTTAAGGATAAATATGCAAGAGTTAGAAAATCACAACTTCACAAACCAAGGCGAACTCAAACGAAAGATGTCATCGCGCCACCTTTTTATGCTCTCTTTGGGCGGAGTTATCGGAACTGGACTGTTTTTAAGCTCTGGATATACTATCTCACAAGCTGGACCGTTTGGCGCGATAGTTGCGTATTTAGTCGGAGCGCTGGTAGTATATCTTGTCATGCTTTGTCTTGGCGAAATGGCGGTACAAATGCCAGTTAGCGGCTCTTTTGGCGTGTATGCAAGCAAATTTATCTCACCGGCGGCTGGATTTAGCGTAACGTGGCTTTATTGGATTTGTTGGGCTGTGGCACTTGGCACGGAGTTTATAGGAGCTGCGATTTTGATGCAAAGATGGTTTCCCGATATTGAAATTTGGGTTTTTGCCACTTTTTTTGCTGGGCTGATTTTTGCTATAAATGCTTTAAGTGTTCGCGCTTTTGCAGAAGCGGAGTTTTTCTTTTCAAGCATAAAAGTTATCGCTATTGTTGTATTTATCGTGCTTGGATTTGGCGCGATTTTTGGTTTTGTGAGTTTTGATGGAAGCAACGAAGCTGTTTTATTTTCAAATTTAACTCAAAATGGAGCTTTTCCAAATGGAGCTTTTGCGGTTTTAACGGTTATGCTTGCGGTTAATTACGCATTTTCTGGCACAGAGCTAATCGGCATAGCAGCGGGCGAGACTAAAGATCCAGACACGACAATCCCACATGCGATTAAAACAACTGTTTTTCGCCTTGTGATATTTTTCGTGCTTACGATGATAGTATTAGCCTCGCTTTTATCAATAAATGAGGCTGGAGTAACGCAGGCGCCGTTTGTTGTGGTCTTTGATAAGATGGATATACCATATGCTGCTGATATTATGAATTTCGTAGTCTTGACTGCGATACTTTCAGCTGGAAACTCTGGGCTTTATGCTTGCTCTCGTATGCTTTGGTCGCTTTCTAATGAGGGCATGATAAGTAGTTGGGTTGTTAAGATTGATAACAGGGGCGTTCCGATGAGAGCGCTTGTTTTATCGATGGTTGGCGCTGTTTTGGCGTTAGTTGCTAGCAAATTTGCTCCAGATACGATTTTTATAGCTCTTGTTTCGATTGCTGGATTTGCGGTTGTTGGAGTGTGGCTTTCGATACCGATTTCGCTTCTTGGTTTTAGAAAACAGTGGATAAAAGATGGTAAAAGTTTAGATGAACTTAAGTTTAAAACCCCATTTTTCCCATACATTCCATATATCGTTATAATTATACTTTTGCTTTCGCTTGTTTCGGTTGCGTGGGATAGTGATCAAAGGGCTGGGTTGATTTTTGGGTTGCCTTTTGTTGGATTTTGTTACTTGTATCACTACTTAAAATCAAGGTGCAAACGTGGGTAAATTTAGAGATTTGCTGGAAAAGAAGCGCTTTGTTTTACTTGATGGAGCGCTTGGAACACAGCTTGAAAGAAGTGGGTTTGATATAAGTGGTGAGCTTTGGAGCGCTAGATTTATCCTTGAAAATCCACAAGCTTTGAGTCAAATTCACGCAGACTATCTAAAAGCTGGGTGCGATATCATTACAACTTCAGGTTATCAAGCCTCTTTTAAAGCGCTTTGCGAGTATGGTTTGAGTGCAAATTTGGCTTTAAATATGATAAAAAAGACAGTTTTTATAGCAAAAGATGAGGTTAAAAAGGCTAAAAGTAGCGCACTAGTTGCGGCTAGTTTTGGACCATATGGAGCGTATTTGGCTGATGGATCTGAATTTAGCGGAAGTTACAATCTTAGTCAAGATGAGTATTTTGAGTTTTACAAACCAACGATTAAAGCTGTTTTAGAAGCTAAAGCAGATGTGCTGTGCTTTGAAACGATACCAAATTTTGATGAAATAAGGGCGCTTTGCGCTCTTTTAAAGAGCGAATTTAATGGGTGCGAAGCGTGGATAAGTTGTAGTGCTAAAAATGAGTCACAAATTTGTGATGGAAGCTTGATTGGTGAGGTTGCTAGCTTTTTAAACGAGCAAGAAAATATAGTCGCTTTTGGGATAAACTGCACGAAAGCTAAGTTTTTTAACGCACTTTTAAAGGCAATAAGTTTTGTTAGTAACAAGCCTTTGATAGCCTATCCAAATGGCGGTGGCGCTTATGATGGGGCTACTCAAAGTTGGATTTGCGATAAAACTCATACCGATTTAGATGAGAGTTTTTTAGCGTGGGCTAAGCTTGGAGTGCGGATTATGGGAGGGTGTTGTAACACAACCCCAGAAGATATCGCAAGGTTAAAAGTTGTAATGGATAGGAAAAATAATCAAATTTAAGTTAAGGCTAAATTTACAAGAGTTTTTGCTTGTATTTTAACTTTTTAGCTTGGCGATAAAATAAGCTATAAATTTAGATATTATGATAAATCAAAACAGCTTGTTTTAAATTTAGTTTTTAACTTAAATTTGATAAAGCAAACTTGAACTAGTTAAAACTTTTGGCTAAATTATGATATTTTATAGTAAAAGCGGTATAAATTTATATATAATTTGGCTATTTTAATAAAGTGATTATTAAGTTAGAATTAACTTTTTATCGATTTTTTTAAAGATTAACAAATTTTTTAAAAAATCTTAAATAAGTTTCGCTAAAACCGCTAAAATGCTTGAAAAAAAAGCATAAATTTGATATAGTTCAAAAATTTTTTATGGAGCAGTGTATGACATACGATGAATTAGAGCTTGAAGCCTATCTTTTGGAAGTTTTGGAAGAGTATAAGGATTTTGATAATATGGATGATGAAGAGTTATATGAACTGATGGTTAAAGTTGCTAGTTTTATGGATGAAGACTACGAAGAGGCATATGAATATATAAGTCAGTTTAACCCGATTGACAAAAAGCGTATCTTAGCGCTAGATTTACCTAGATAATCACCCCAATGTTACGGCTGCGATGGCAAAACCGCCATCGTGACTTATGCTTAGGCTTGATTTTGTGAAGTTAAATTTACTTAGTGTAGTTTCTTTAAATTTAAGTTTTGGTGCACCTTTTATATCTTTGTAAATTTCAACATCTAAAAAAGAAAATTCCTCTCCAATGCCAACTCCAAGTGCTTTTGAAATAGCCTCTTTGGCTGCATAAAAACCGGCTAAACTAGCATCTGTTTTGGCAAGTTTTATCTCATTTTCGCATAAAAACCTTGTTAAAAATTTATCTCCAAATTTTTCTTTTAAGTTTGAAATTCGAGAAATTTGAACTATATCGATACCAAGCATTTTTTTCCTTAATCAAAGCTATAAATTTAAAAACCCTTTAATCCCATCAAAAATAGTCTGAGCAGAAAGCCCTGCTAGTATTAGCCCTGTTAGTTTTGACATGATTAAAAGTCCTTGTTTGCCTATGATTTTTTGTATAAAGTTTGTGGAGTAAAGCATAAGCCCTATAAGCACAACAGCGCAAATCAAAGATAAGCTAACTGCTAAAAGCTCCTTGTTTTCATACGAAATTCCAAAAACCAAAAGCATACCAACTGTGCCAGGTCCTATGGTTATGGGTATAGCAAGTGGGACGACTGCGATTTCGCTAAGGGATTTTGTGTTTGACTTACTATCATCTTTGCTACCTTTGACTAGTTCAACTGCAGTTAGAAAAAGTATCGCTCCAGCGCCTATTTTAAATGCATCAATCGTGATGCCAAACACGTTAAAAATGTGTTTTCCAAAAAATAAAATCACAAGACAAATAACGATAATCGAAAATGCAACCTTGATAGCAAGGAGCTTTCGCTCTTTTGTCGTAGCATCTTCTGTCATGCTCATAAAAACTGAAAGCACAAAAAATGGTGTCATGATAAAAAACATTTTCACGGTGTTACTGATAAAAAAATCCATCCCAAGCTCCAAGAAATTTAAGCACAATTATACCAAATTTAGCTTATTTAAGGTTTGCTTTTATCAAAACAGGCTGGCTAGAAGGCAAATTTATTAAATTAGATTAAATTTATTTTGTAAATTTATAAATTTCTTAAATAAGTTGTAAAATCATTCTGATACTTAGTGCAAATGGTATAAGCGCAAAGATTTTTTTGACATTTTTAGATGGAATTTTATGTATTAGCTTAACTCCAAGTGGCGCAAAAAAATAACTTGCCGTCGCTACAAAGAAAACGGCTATGAAATTTACATAACCAACTGTAAAATTAGCAAACGATGAGTCCTGCCAGCCATATACGATATATCCGATAGTCCCTGAAATAGCCAGCGGAAAGCCAACAGCAGAAGATGTTCCTATGGCTTTTTTGATATCAATGCCTTGCCAAGTAAGAAAGGGCACAGTTAAAATTCCACCACCAATAGAAACTAAAGATGAGATAATGCCTATGCCACCACCTGCGGCAAATTGAAATTTTGCTGGAAGCAAACGCTCTTGTTGGGCTGTTTTAGTTGATGAAAAGAACATATTTAAAGATGAGTAAAACATAAAAATAGAAAATATAATAGCTAGATAAAACGAGCTTATAACAGAGGCGATAAATGCGCCAACAAGCGTTCCTATGACAACGCCAGGAGCTATCATCTTAAAAACTTGCCAGTGGACTGATGACTTTTTGTTATGGGCTTTAAAACTTGAAAAAGATGTGATGATGATACTGCACATGCTTGTGCCAAGTGCAAGATGCAAGACTTGATCGCTTGCAATGCCATTGTACAAAAATATCGATGTTAAAATAGGAACTAAAACCCCACCGCCACCTATGCCAAACATACCGGCGACGATTCCTACAAAAGCACCAAGAGCTAGCAAAGATATAATGGTTTCATAATTTAACATGCCATGCCTTATAAATTTAGTTAAAGATGTATTTTACCAAAATAGTTAAAAATAGCGCAACAAAAGTAATAAAACTTAGCTTTTTCTATCGATATAGTGAAGCACAAAAGCAAAGATAAGTGCGCTTATGATAAGGATTAAAACAACATAATATGTCCCACCAGTTCCACTTGAAAATGGAAGCGATGATGTGTTGATACCAAAAAATCCAACTATAAAATTTAGTGGCAAAAATATACCAGAAAGCATGGTTAGCGCATAGAGAGATTTTTGAATTTTTTCATCTTTATATGTTGAGTGAACCATATAAATGGTGTCTAAATTCTCTATGGCGTAATCTGTGTTTTTGTTTGAGCGCTGAATATGCTCTAACAAATCATCAAATTTGATATTTAAATCTTGATTTTCAGAGTGGTAAAATTTAAGAAATTCTTTAAAAGCTTCATCTGCTTTGGACAAAACTCTTGACATTTTTATGAGATTACTTTTGTTAAAAAACCAAATTTTGTTAAAATTATCCAAATCTTGATTTTCATAAAAGCGGTTTTCTAGCTTCTCGATTTTATTAGATAAGATGGCTACTATCTCTAAAATTTTATTTATCTTTGGATCTAAAAACTCAAACAATGCGTCATATCCATCTATTTTGATGAAATTGTCACCATCAAAGTGATAAATTTTGTTATTTTCTATGATTAAATTTAGATTAAATGGCTCTATTTTTTTATCTTTTAGCGTAAAAAGCTTCAAGATAAGTATGTTGTAGTTGCTGTTTTGTATAAAAGCGGAGTTATGTTTTGAGCTTTTTATATCTTCTAAGTGAAACTCATTTAACTTAACCATTCATAACCACGCTTTTAAAGTTGTATTAGAAGACCCCCAAGTGGAGGTCTTTTTGCTAGTGTAGACTAGACCAAATTTTGTTTTTCCAAAGTCCTGCAAAAACAGCTAGTATCACGAAGTATATCATGATATAAACAGATGTTTTCTCTCTTTCAGATTTTTTGCTATCGCCTACTTTTTCCATATATGCGATAATCTTAGCCTCTGAAGCTTGATTTAGTCCAACACGTGGCATAGCAGTTCCAGGAAGCATTTTTTGAGTATCATTTATAAAGTTATGAAGATAGTCTGCGTTTCTTGATCTAATATACATAGATAAATCAGGCGGAGTTGAACCCATAAAGTGAGCAACACTTTGTTTGTTTCCATCTGTAAATACCTTGTCGTATTTCATGTCATGACATCTTTGGCAAGCATCTTTAAATACTTGTTTGCCATCAACTTCTTTTGGCGCGATTGATTTAAGATATGCAACGATATCTGCAATCTCTTGATTTAAATCCCCACCAAGACCGAAAAATCCAGGCATTGGGTGTGGATGCTCGTCGTTAAATTTATGAGAAACTTTCATAGCCATAACTGGATCTTTTATAAGTGCAGCTAAGAATTTGCCATCATAAATAGCACCAGCTGTGCTTAAATCAGGCGGATTGACACCATAAGCTTCGCTTGAAGTTTTTGAATCCATCGCAGCTGGTATATTTGCAACTTCTAAACCATGACACGCCGTACAACCAGCTGACATAAATGTCTCTGCGCCAGTTGTTGCATTTCCTTTGCTTAAATCGATTTTGTTAATCTCGCTCCAAAAGATAGTGTATTTATCATTTGTAGCTTTAGCATCGTTTAAAGTTTTTTTAGCGCTGTTTATCAAATCGTCATTTTTAGAAGCTTCGGCAACTTTTAGCGCAGCTTCTGCTTTTGTGACATTAGTTTTATCAAGTGCTAAATCTTCGGCAGCAAAGTCGTAGTTAGCAGGAGCAACATGAGGATGTAACTTTGTATGAGCGTATGGCTCAACACCCCAATAAAGGGCGCCTACGGCTACTAAAACTATTATTAGTGTTTTTAACTCTTTCATATTTAACCCCTTTTTCTCTCTGCTATAGTAATAAGTGGCAAGCATACTACAAGCAATATAATATAAAGAATAGAAAGCACAAAGCCTATGTATGTATTATCTATACCGCCGGTTATGCCATCAGCAGGAAGTTTACCAAATACGCTAAGAAGTATAAGATCGATAATCAAAACCCAAAACCAGATAAAAAATGCTTTGTTTTTATGCGCAGGTGCGACAACATCGCTTCTATCAAACCATGGGATAAATATCAAGCTCACACCAGCAAACGCAAATGCGATTAAGCCAATGTCTGCTGCTTTCATAGGACCAACATCAAAGAAAAAGCCTCTTAAAATTTCATATTCCCACAAGAAATACCACTCAGGATATATATGCGGTGGCGTTTTTAGACTATTTGCTGGATCAAAGTTAATCGGATCCATTGCAAAGTTAAAGTTAAAGCCAACAAGGTAGAAGAAAAATACCATAAAGATAGATACATAAAAGAAATCTTTTGATAAAAATCCCGGCCAAAAAGGTATAACTTTTGACTCAGCAGTTTTTCCCTCAAGGTATTTATCAGCTTCTAAGTCAAAGTCAATCTCTTCGCCCTCAAGGTTGTTAACATGAGGAAATCTTAAAGCATAGAAGTGAAATGCTATAACAGCTATGATTACTATAGGAAGTAAACAAACATGAAGCATGAAAAATCTAGTAAGAGTTGGATCGCTAACAGCATAATCTCCTCTTATCCACTCAACAACAGCAGGTCCTATGACTGGAATTCCACCAAAAAGTTGAGTTATAACTTGTGCTGCCCAGTAGCTCATCTGTCCCCAAGGAAGCATATATCCACTAAAAGCTTCAGCAGAAAAGATTAAAAATAGTAAAATTCCGCTCACCCATATCATCTCACGACCTTGTTTGTAAGAGCGGTAGTAAATCGCTGTGAAAGTGTGGATGTAGATGATTAGAAATGTTACAGAAGCAGCAATCGCGTGGATATGTCGCCATAGCCAGCCGTATTCGACTTCTTGCATTATAGTGTAGTTTACACTATCAAAAGCTAAGTTTGCATCAGGCTTATAATACATCATAAGCATAAGTCCGCTTACAAAAAGCAGAATAAAAAGTGTCATTAATATAACGCCCATAGCCCAAAGAAAGTTTATGTTTTTTGGTATCCAATACTCGCTAACCATAACTTTCCAAAATTTAGTTGTAGCTAGTCTTTGATCAAACCAATCCCCAAGACTAGTAGCTTTTCTTATATGTGCCATTTACCTCTCCTTATGCTTGACTAACAAGTTTTTCGTACTCAGGCCCAGTTTCGCCAAGTACAAGTTTTGTGCCATCTATCTTAAACGGTGGTATATCAAGAGGGCGTGGAGGAGGGCCAAATATGTTGTTTCCGCTGACATCAAAGATGCCTCCATGACAGGCGCATACAAATTGACCGCCTTTGTAGCTAGGGATACAACCAAGATGCGTACAAAGCCCTATACAAACTGTATATCTTGCACCGCCAACCACTACATCGCGTTTCGCGTCATTTTTCATATCCGCGGTTTTTTTGAGGATGAAGATCGGTTTTTTTCTCCACTCTACTTGATAAAGCTCCCCATCTTTTATCGGACTAAGATCTACTGTGGTAAATCCGGCAGCCTTTACGCTAGGAAGCGGATCCCAAGTTTTCTTGAGTGCAACAAGAGAGAAAATTCCCCCCACTGCTGCGACCGCACCAAAGGACATACCGATAAAATTTCGTCGATCGTTTTTTTCAACAGACATCGTATCTTCCTTAAAAATAAAATAATATTTGCATTCTACCTAATTTTTTATTAAAAAGTTATGATTTAGAAATATTTTTTTAAAAATTTAAGCAAAATTAAAATGCAATTACATTATAAATTTGCTAAACCATTTGCTTTAAAATATATATTTTATATAAGAGTGGTTAAATTTAGATAATTTAATCACTATTTTTTAAAGTAATAAATCCAAATCAATCTTTTAAATTCTCTCCAACTTGCTCTTTAAAATGTTTGATATTGATATGCAAAATATCAATCGCAGCAGGTGTTACACCACTTATCTCGCTTGCTGCAAAAAGAGTTGGTGGGTTAAATTTATTTAATTTTTCGATTATCTCTTTGCTAATACCAGAAATTTTAGAAAAGTCTAAATTTGGTGGAATTTTCACGCTCATCAAGCCTTTCATCTTCTCAACTTCGCTTTTTTGGATTTGGATATAAAAGAAATATTTGCACTCGATTAAAATTTGCTCTAACACATCTTCGCTAAAGCTTAAAAACAGCTCATTTAGTTTTTTTAGCTTTTCAACTGTAAAGCTTTTCCTGCCAACTATCTTTTGTAAGCTCGCATTTTGGCTAATTGGCTCTTCATCCAGACTTGCTAAAAGCTCCAAAGTCGGCTTTGATGGTGTTACGACTGTATTTGTTAAAAAGTCCATTCCTCTTTGAATTTCATTTTTGAAATTTAGAACTTTTTCATAATCTTCTTGACTCAAAAGTCCGATTTCGCGCCCGTATTTGCTTAGTCTTAAAGTCGCGTTATCCTCTCTTAAAAGCAGCCTAAACTCAGCTCTACTTGTAAACATTCTATATGGCTCTTTTGTCCCTTTTGTTACCAAATCATCGATTAAAACGCCGATATATGCCTCATCACGCCTAAAAACAAGCGGCTCTTTTTCTCTTAAACTTTGCACCGCGTTAATGCCTGCCATCAGCCCTTGCGCACCTGCTTCTTCATATCCTGTTGTGCCGTTGATTTGCCCAGCTAAAAACAGCCCCTTGACTTTTTTTGTCTCAAGTGAGTGTTTTAGCTCGGTTGGATTTACATAATCATACTCTATAGCGTATCCGTGGCGAACGATTCTAGCGTTTTCAAAGCCTTTTATGCTTTTTATAAACTCAACTTGTACATCATAAGGCAAAGATGTGCTAAGCCCGTTTACGTAGTATTCGCTTGCATCTTTTGTTTGTGGTTCGACGAAGACATGGTGGCGCTCTCGTTCGCTAAAACGGTTAATTTTATCTTCAATACTTGGGCAATACCTTGGTCCAACGCCTTCGATTTGTCCTGTAAAAAGTGGCGCGCGGTCGAAATTCGAGCGGATTATCTCGTGAGTATTTAAATTCGTATATGCGATATAACAAGGAAGTTGCGTTGGGTTAAAATTTTTAGTTTTAAAGCTAAAAGGGTGTGGTTTCTCATCCCCATCTTGAAGCTCTAACACGCTAAAATCAATACTCTTAGCATCGATTCGTGGGCAAGTTCCAGTCTTTAATCGCCCCATATCAAGACCTAAAGATTTAAGCGAGATTGAAAGCTCTTTGCTGCTTAGTTCGCCAACTCGCCCAGCTTCAAGCTTGTTAAATCCAACGTGTATTATCCCGTTTAGAAATGTTCCAGTTGTGATGATAAGGTGGTTTGTGTTGTAGGTGTTATCAAGGTGTGTTTTTACGCCTATTATCTGGTTATTTTTAGTTAAAATTTGTGTTGCAATCTCTTGTGAGATATCTAAATTTGGAGTATTTAACAGCAAATTTCTCATATAAATTCTGTATTTATCCATATCGATTTGCGCTCTTGAGCCTCTAACTGCTGGACCTTTGCTTTCATTTAGTATACGAAACTGAATCCCGCAATTATCAGTTGTCTCTCCCATCGCGCCACCAAGTGCGTCAATTTCTTTTACAAGATGTCCCTTTGCAAGTCCACCGATAGCTGGGTTACAGCTTGTTGCTCCGATTTGTTCAGCAAGAATTGTTATAAGTAAAGTTTTAGCGCCCATTTTTGCAGCTGCTAAACACGCTTCAATGCCAGCGTGTCCGCCACCAACGACGATTACATCATAATTCATTAAATTTAATCCTTAATTTAGAAAACCTATATTTTATCTAAATTTTGATTTGAAGATTATAAAATTTTGAAATTTATCTCTGTTTTTTGCTTGATAAAAATAAGAAATTTAGCTTAAATTACTAAAAATTATCTAAATTTAATAGAATTTAAGTATAAATTTAAGCTATATTATAATTTTTAATTATTAAAATTTTCTTTCCCTAAAACGATATCTATAAAACGCATGCTACCACTAACAATGCGATTATAACTATTATATAAAAATAATTTTTTGCCTTTAAATTAGCAGTAAAAACAAGATTTGTATCAGGAAAAGTAAATTTATCCACTCTTTAACACGTGATAAATAACGCAAAAATTGCTAAATTTTTCAAAAAGTTTAGTAAAATACTGGACAAAAGATAACTAAAACCATATTTTGTGCTATTTTAAACAAACTCATCAAAAAATTTTTATAAAACTCATTACAAAAACAACCAAGCCTGCTAGGAGCATAAAATTTAAAAAATATGTTATACTTTTTAGAAAAAAGAGCGTGAAAATGTTTAATGGATTAATCAAAGAAGTGGCTAAAGTAGCAAGCTTTAGCGGGAATTTGTTGCGTTTAGAGGCTAAATTTAGACCAAATTTAGGCGATAGTATCGCGGTAAATGGAGCGTGTTTAAGCGTGGTTGAGCTGTTTGATGGCGGATTTAGCGTTGAGTTAAGCCACGAAACAAGAAAGCATATCGTGCTTGAAAACTTAAAAAACAAAGTTCACATCGAACCGGCAATGCGCTTAAACGATAGGCTTGATGGGCATTTACTGCAAGGTCATATTGATGCGATTGGCGAGATTGTGAATATAAAAAAAGATGAAAACGGAGTTGATTTTTTCATAAAACTCCCACGCGAAGTTATGCCGCTTATGGCGAACAAAGGCAGTGTGGCGGTTGATGGCGTGAGCTTGACTATAAATGAAGTTTTAAATGAACAAATTCGCCTAACAATCATACCTATAACCTTTCGCGAGAGCCTATTTTGCGAGTTTAAAGTCGGTAGGCGAGTAAATATAGAAAGCGATTTGCTAGCTAGATACGTAGCGCGTCAGCTTGGGTTTAAAAAGGAGCTTTCATGGGAAATGGTCGAGAGAATTTCAAGCCTTTATTAGATGATGGGCGCGTAGTTTTAGGCTTTAGCACGCGTTTTGGTGGGGTTAGCAAAGGTGTTTACGGTAGTTTAAATTTAGCTTTTCATGTTGGAGATAATCCGCTTGATGTGCTTAAAAATCGCGAAATTTTGGCTTTGAATTTAGGATTAGATGATTTGATTTTTTTAAATCAAGTTCATGGAAGTGAAATTTGTGTTGTTGATGAAACATTTAGAGTTGAATTTAGAGCTAAATTTAACCAAATTTTAACTAAATTTAACCTAGGCTCAAGCGGTTTTGATAGTATAAATTTAGCTAAATTTAGTGATGAGCTTTTAGCCATTTATCCAACAAGCGATGCTGTTATAACGGATTTGCGTGGCGTTGGGATTTGTGTTATGGTAGCAGACTGCTCGCCGATTTTGCTTTATGATAAGGTGCGAAAAGTTGTGGGCGCGGTTCATGCTGGACGAGCTGGAGTTATGCAAAAAATTTTAAGTAAAACTGCACGAAAAATGGGCGAAATTTATGGCTTAAATTTGAAAGATTTAGAAGTATTTATCGGCGCAAATATAAAAGGAAGTTGCTACGAGGTGGCTGGGCTTAGCTTAGGCGAGTTTGAGGGATATAAAAAAGATGATAAATTTGATATGAATTTGGCTTTACTTGATGAACTAAAGGAGCTTGGTGTAACAAAGTACCATTTTAGCGATGTTTGCACGCATTGTGATAAGAGGTATTTTTCTTACAGAAGAGATGGTGTTACTGGTAGATTTGTTGGATACGTGGCGTTAAGGAAGTAGTATGAGGCGAAAAGATAGAGAGATAACGGACAGGCTAAAAATAGAAAGTATTATAAAAAATACTCATATTTGTTCGCTTGGGATGAACGATAATGGTGAAATTTATGTAATAGCGTTAAATTTTGGCTATAAATTTGATGATGAAAAGCTTTATTTGTATTTTCATAGTGCAAAAACTGGGCGAAAAATTTCTATCATGACAAAATCTCCAAAAGTGGGCTTTGAAATGCATTCAAACACGAGTTTAATGATAGGCGAAACCGCTTGTAAATACAGCTATACTTATGAAAGTGTTGTTGGAAATGGGATTATAAATTTTATAAATGATGATGAGAAAAAGGCTGAAATATTAGAGCTAATTATGCGTCATGAAACAGATAAAGAGTTTAAATTTAGCTCTGAAATGCTGCAAAATGTAGCAGTTTTTGAGCTTGTAGTTCAAAATTTCTCATGCAAAGTTCATAAATAATATTTATAAAATTATTTTTATGTTAAGCAAATTTTGCTTTCAAAATTTAAATTTAAAATATTTATTTTATGATTGTTTTAGCATCATATTTGCATAAAATTTATAAAAATTTTAGTTGGTTTTATGTTTATTTTATGGCTTTTTGCGGTTTGTAAATTTTACTTTTTTGGATATAAATTTGCTTTGCATACTAAATTTATTAAATAGAGCACTTATATCTTAAAATTTATTTCTATTTTTTGATAATTTGTGTAGTTTATATGATTTCATAAATTTACTTCGGATATGAATTTGAGCTTTATATGCATTGGAATTTTAATTATTTTCTAAATTTTAAATACTACACAGTTTTTATATGTTTTGACATAGTTTAAATTTGCCGCATTTTTGTGCGAATTTATCTTGTTTGGCGTGTTTGGCGTGTTTGGCGTGTTTGGCGTGTTTGGCGTGTTTGGCGTGTTTGGCGTGTTTGGCGTGTTTGGCGTGTTTGGCGTGTTTGGCGTGTTTGGCGTGTTTGGCGTGTTTGGCGTGTTTGGCGTGTTTGGCGTGTTTGGCGTGTTTGGCGTGTTTGGCGTGTTTGGCGTGTTTGGCGTGTTTGGCGTGTTTGGCGTGTTTGGCGTGTTTGGCGTGTTTGGCGTGTTTGGCGTGTTTGGCGTGTTTGGCGTGTTTGGCGTGTTTGGCGTGTTTGGCGTGTTTGGCGTGTTTGGCGTGTTTGGCGTGTTTGGCGTGTTTGGCGTGTTTGGCGTGTTTGGCGTGTTTGGCGTGTTTGGCGTGTTTGGCGTGTTTGGCGTGTTTGGCGTGTTTGGCGTGTTTGGCGTGTTTGGCGTGTTTGGCGTGTTTGGCGTGTTTGGCGTGTTTGGCGTGTTTGGCGTGTTTGGCGTGTTTGGCGTGTTTGGCGTGTTTGGCGTGTTTGGCGTGTTTGGCGTGTTTGGCGTGTTTGGCGTGTTTGGCGTGTTTGGCGTGTTTGGCGTGTTTGGCGTGTTTGGCGTGTTTGGCGTGTTTGGCGTGTTTGGCGTGTTTGGCGTGTTTGGCGTGTTTGGCGTGTTTGGCGTGTTTGGCGTGTTTGGCGTGTTTGGCGTGTTTGGCGTGTTTGGCGTGTTTGGCTGACGAAAATGATATATTAAAGTAGCGTTGAAAGAATTAAGTTTAAAATTTTAAGTAGTAACTAGCTATTTAAACTAACAGAAATCTTAAAAATTTATAATTTTTTATTATCAAAAAAAGAATTATTAAATTTAAAGTAAAAATTGGCAAAAATTTATTTTGGTGACACTGGTTTATATAGCGAAATTAGTGGTATTTTAAAAAATTATATTTTATTTGATGAGCCATTTTACAAATTTTAGTTTTAAAATTTTAAGTGTAGTTTATAATAATTTGATTAAATTTTGTTTATTAAAATCCATATTAATATATTTAATTATAAATATTTAAAATAATTTAATTATAACTCACTCCATAAAGTAAGTAGTATAAATTTAAACAAAGTAAAATAAATATAAATTTAAAAATAATTATATAAAATTCCCAAATTTCGTTCAAATATTAAATTTAAAATGCAAATTTTATAAATTTTAAGGTATAAAATTCAAGGTTAAAATAAGCAAAATTCAATATCTTTAACCAAATTTTAAATCATAGCATAGCAGAAAATACAGAAAATCAAACGTATTTACTAAGCAAAGTTTTAGCCAGAAAAATAGGCAAAAAGTATAAATTTAACTTTAAGAATTTACTAAATTTATACTTCTTGTGGCGAAATTTTCAACATCTTCTTTATCATGAGTTACTAAAATCGAAGTAGTGTTAAATTTGGTCAAAATTTCTTTAACTTGAGTGCGAATTTCGGCTTTTAAATGTGAGTCAAGCGCAGAAAATGGCTCATCTAGCAAAAGCAGTTTTGGGCTTGGAGCAAGCGCCCTTGCAAGAGCGACGCGTTGTTGTTGTCCACCACTTAGGGTGTGTGGATAAACTTTAGCAAAATCTTGCAAACTAACAAGCTCTAAAAGCTCATCAACTTGTTTTAAAACATCTTTTTTGCTAAGTTTGTTTTGTATACCAAATGCGATATTTTCTCTTACATTCAGGTGCGGAAAAAGCGCGTAGTCTTGGAAAAGATAGCCGATGTTTCGCTTGTTTGCTGGAGTAAAAGTTATATCTTTTTCTTCTAACAAAATTTTTCCACTTTGTGCCATTTCAAAACCAGAAATTAGCCTTAAAATGGTGCTTTTACCACTTCCACTCGCCCCGCAAATCGCCAAATGCTCACCACAATTTAAGACCAGATCAAAATCACTTATAATTTTTTCTTTTTTATAGGCAAAATTTAGCCTAGTAATTTGCAAAAAACTCAAAATTTATCCTTTTTTTGAAGCTTATAAAAAACCGATAAAAGCACAAAGCAAAAAATGATGATAATCAGCGAAGGAACGGCTGTCATGGCTAGTTGCTCATCACTTGCGTATCTGTCAATCTCAAATGCCAATGTTCTAAAATTTGGTGCAGAAAGCAAAGAAGAGAGCGGTAATTCTTTTATAATTTCAATAAAAATAAGTATAAAAGCACTATAAATGCTTGTTTTTATCATCGAAAAATCAACTTTAAAAAATGTCACAAGTCTTCCATAACCAAGGCTCAAACTCGCCTCATAACAGCTCTTGCCACAGCGGTTTAGCCCAGCTTCAATGCCGTTATATCCAAGCGATAAAAAGCGAATCACATAAGCAAAAATCAAAATAATAGGGCTAAGCGTTAAAAAAAGGCTCTTGTTTATGCCAAAAAAGTGGTAAATTCCGGACAAATTTTTATCAAGCCAGATAAAAATCACAAGCATTCCAATAGCGATGATTGAGCCAGGAATAGAGTATCCCATGTTTGCTAGAGCGTTTGATAGCTCTTTGGTTTTGCCTTTTTGTGAGCGCGAAATGGTGGTTAAAAACAAGCTTATGATGATGATAAAAATAGTAGAAAAAACTGTTAAAAGCAAGGTATTTGCGCTGATATTTATGATATGAGCCCAATCAACATCGCTAAAACTTCGCTTTAACCAAATGCTTAAATTTATCATAGGAAACAAAAAAGAGATAAAAAATATTATAAAAAATAGCCCAACAACGATATTTTGAGCTTTTTTTGAAAGCTTTTGACGTTTAAAAACCTTTTGTTTGCTTGTAGTAACTGCATATGGTTTTCTAAAAATTCGCTCCACAAACATAAGAAAAAACACGATAAAAAGCAAAATTCCAGCCAGTTTTATAGCTGCGTTTATATCGCCATATCCAACCCAAGCTTTATAAATTCCAGTGCTAAAAACATGCACGCCATAGTAGTTTGGTGTGCCAAACGCATTTAGACTTTCCATAACGCAAAGCCCAGCACCAGCGACAATCGCAGCTTTGCTTAGCGGCAAAATCACGCGGAAAAATATACAGGTATTACTTTTGCCAAGACTTTTTGCACTTTCGATTAAATTCATTGAAAATTTAGCCAAAAATCCTCGCAAAATAATATAAACATATGGATAAAATGAGATTGTAAAGATAAAAATCGCACCGTAAATATTCATCATATCAAAGTGAAGTTTAATCCCAAAATTTTGCCTAAGCCATACAACAAGCCAACCAGAATAGCTAAAAAAATCAGCGTATAAGTAGGCAAAAAGATAGTTTGGCACAGCAAATGGAAGCACGAGTGCGAAGTTAAAAAACTTTCTAAATTTAAACTCATAAAACGCTTCAAAATACGCTAAAAAAACGCCGATTATAGTAGTAAAAATCGCAGTGAAAAATATGATAATCAAGCTATTTACAAAATACTCTTTTAAAGATGAATTAAGCAAAGTTTTTGTCTGCTCACTTGTTTCATTAAATAAATTAAAAAGTATGTAGATAATAGGAGTGATGATTAAAAATAGCACAAAATAGGACGCCAAAGTCCAAAAATCCAGCGTCCTAACAGTTCTTTTAAATTTAGTCAAAATCGCCTCTAGCTTATTTCCAATTTGCTTTATCGGCAATCTCTTGAGCTTTGACTAAGTTTTTGCCAATCTCGTCAAAATCAATCTTGCTTGCTTTAAACTCGCCCCAGTCTTTCATCACTTTTGGAAGTTTTACAGATGGGTTTGTCGGGAATTCAAAGTTGTTGTTTACAAACAGCTCTTGCGCTTTTGTGGTTGTTAAAAACTCTATAAATTTCGCCGCTTCATCGTAGTTTTTGCTATATTTTGTGATACCTGCGCCACTTAAGTTTATATGCGTTCCACCATCGTTTTGGTTAGGGAAAAATATACGCAATGTCTTATAAACTTCTTGTTCGACTGGGTCTTTTGAAACAGACATTCTACCGATATAATAGCTATTCATTATAGCGATCTCTCCCTCTCCTGCGACAATCGCTTTGGCTTGATCTCTATCGTTTCCTTTTGGACTTCGTGCGAAGTTTTTAACCAAACCATCAGCCCATTTTTGGGTAGCTTGCTCGCCATCTTTTGCTATTAAAAACGCGATTAAATGTCTGTTGTAAGAAGCGGTTGATGAGCGAGTTAGGATTTTATCTTTGAATTTAGGCTCACTTAAGGCTTCATAAGTTGAAAGCTCTTTAATATCGGTTTTTGCTGGATCATATGCAAGTATTCTAGCGCGATAAGTTACGCCTATCCAGTTTTTATCTTTATCCATTAAATTTGGACTAACATTTTTTTCAACCACTTTTGAATTTAAAGGTTGTAAAAGCCCTTTTGTCTTTGCGGTGTAAAGATCGCCAACGCCAACAGTCATAAACACATCAGCGGTTGTATCTTTGCCCTCAAGTTCAAGTTTTTGGATGAGAGATTGAACTTTATCTTGTATGACATTGACTTTTATGCCGGTTTCTTTTGTGAAAGCGTCGATTACAAGCTTATCTGAGTCGTAGTGTCGAGATGAGTAGACGTTGATGTCTGCAAACATAGCGGTTGCTGCAAAAAGCGACAGTAGTGTTGCTAATTTTTTCATGCAAATTATCCTTTTAGTATATATTGATATTAATTATCATTGATGCCCGAAATGATACAAAAAAATTCTTAAATTCAGATAAAATTTGTTTGATTTAAATTTTGCTTTAAATTCTCATAATTTTGTATAATTAATAACAATCTTGATTTTAATTATCATATTAGCTATACTTCGGTTACAAATTTTTATAAGGAATTTCATATGAAAAAAATTATCTCACTTCTAGCAGTTGGCGCGTTGGTATCAAGTCTTAGCGCTCATGATTTATGGAGCAGTGCAAAAAATGGTTCTGTTTTAAAAGCAGATATGGTCTATGGACATCACTTCCCGCAACCAGAGGCGATAGCAAAGGATAGAGTTAAGCTTTTTGAGCCGATGAAAGTGGTTGGAGATGGGTATGAAGAAACGCTTACTCAAAAAGGAGAAAATGATTATCATTTTGAAGGGAAAGGGCTTAAAAAGGGAACTTATTTGGTCTTGTCAAACTATAAACCAACAGCGTGGATAGAGAAAAAAGATGGTAAATGGGAGATGGATAAAACTAGAAAAGATACGAGCGAGGAAGTCGTTTATTGTGGTGTTTCAACGATGAGTGGAAAGATGATTTTAGTGGTTGATAATGACAGTGGCGAGTTTGCAACCAAAGCACTTGGCAAAGGACTTGAGTTTACTCCGATGCAAAAAGCAAGCAAGATTAAAAAGGACGCTTTGGTTAAATTTAGACTTACAAACGATGGAAAACCTGTTAAAAAAGCTAGCGTTGTTGGAAGCTATGGCGGATATGCAAACAATGATTTAGCTCAAGCTTTTACCGCTACGACTGATTTAAATGGTGAGTTTGAATTCCGCGCTTTAAAAAGTGGACTTTGGTATCTAAAAACTACTTTAAATACAGACAGTGGTGATAAAAACTGCGAAACAATCAACCAAAAAGCTAGCATCACATTTGATGTAAAATAGCTTGAATTATGCTAAATTTAGCCACGAAATTTGTGGCTAAATTTGACTTTGCACTTAAACATAACTAAAATTTAGCTTTATTTTAGTTAAATTTAGATAAAATCACAGCTTCATTTCACACACACTAATCCTAAATTTGGTTGCGAAATATCCGTTTTGTTAAGGAGTGTGGAGGAAAAAACTAAAATTTCAGGCACTAGCCTACAAGGAGAAACTCATGGTAACAATGAGAGATTTATTAGAGTGTGGCGTTCACTTCGGACACCAAACACGCAGATGGAACCCAAAGATGAAAAAATTCATTTTTGGCGAGAGAAAAGGTATCTATATCATAGATTTACAAAAAACTATTCGCTATTTCAGATATACATATAATGTAGTAAGAGACGCGGCAGCTGAGGGTAAAACAGTTCTTTTTGTTGGAACAAAAAAACAAGCTGGCCCAACTATAAAAGAGTTTGCTGAGAAATGTGGTATGCCATATGTAAATCACAGATGGTTGGGCGGTATGCTTACAAACTTTGGAACTATTCGCCAGTCAATCAGAAAACTTGAAGTTATCGAAGCTATGGAAGAGGACGGCTCAATCAACCTTTTAACTAAAAAAGAGGCATTGATGCTAAGACGCAAAAAAGAGAAGCTTGAGCTTTATCTTGGCGGTATAAGAAATATCAAAACTCTACCAGATATGATGTTTATCATTGATGTTGTAAAAGAGAAAATTGCAGTTGCTGAAGCAAACAGACTTCACATCCCAATCGTTGCACCACTAGATACAAACTGTGATCCAGATGTTGTTGATTTCCCAATTCCAGGAAATGATGATGCGATAAGAAGTGTTCAACTTTTCTGCCAAGAGATGGCTGAAGCGATTAACGAAGGAAAAGCACTAAGAGATCAAGATAGCGTTGAGGGAGATGAAAAAACTGCTCCAACTCAAGAAGAAAAAGATGAAGTCGTAGCTGAAGCAATCAGCGAAGAGGACTTTGTAGCAACAGAGGAAGAATAATGGAAATATCAGCAGCAATGGTTAAAGAACTGCGCGAATCAACTGGCGCAGGTATGATGGATTGTAAAAAAGCTCTTGTTGAAACAGATGGAGATATGCAAAAAGCGGTTGATCTTTTAAGAGAAAAAGGTCTAGGCAAAGCAGCTAAAAAGGCTGATAGATTAGCAAGCGAAGGTTTAGTTGGTCTAGTTATAAATGATGATAATACTAAAGCAACTGTTGTTGAGATTAACTCTGAGACCGACTTTGTTGCTAAAAATGATAAATTTATAAATTTAGTAAATGACACAGTAGCTCAAATTCAAAACAATGATATAAAATGTTTAGATTGTTTGCAATCAAGCACGATAAATGGCGAAAAATTTGAAGATTTCTTAAAATCACAAATCGCAACAATCGGTGAAAATATAGTTGTTAGAAGATTTGCAACTGTCGAAGATGACGCAGTTAGCGGATATATCCACTCAAATGGTCGCGTTGCTGTTATAATCGCTGCTAAATTTGGCAAAGCTGATAAGACAAAAGTTGTTGAGTTTTTGCGCCAACTTTGTATGCACGCAGCTGCGATGAAACCAAGCGTTATAAGCTATAAAGATTTGGATTTAGAGTTTGTAGAAAAAGAGTTTTTAGCGCTTAAAGGTGAGCTTGAAAAAGAGAATGAAGAGCTTGTTCGTCTTGGCAAACCACTTCATCATATACCTGAGTTTGCAAGTAGACTTCAATTAAGTGATGATGTAGTAGCAAAAGCAACAGAAAAAATCAAAGAAGAGCTAAAAGCAGAGGGCAAACCAGAGAAAATTTGGGATAGAATTCTACCTGGTAAAGTTGATAGATTCTTCGCTGATAACACAGTATTAGATCAACGACTTACACTTTTAGGTCAATTTTATGTACTGGATGATAAAAAAACTGTCGAGCAAATTATCGAAGAAAAGAGCAAAGAGCTTGGCGATACAATCACTTTAACTTCTTATGTTAGATTTGAAGTTGGAGAGGGTTTAGAGAAAAAAGTTGATGACTTTGCAGCAGAAGTTGCAGCACAAATCGGCTAAAAATGCAACTCCTAAAGGGCGTAAATTTAGCTCACGCGTATGATTATACGCTCTTTGAGGATTTAAATTTTTCTATCTCACAGCAAGAATCTGCCGCGATTTTAGGCGTTTCTGGCTGTGGGAAATCTACACTTTTACATATCTTATGTACACTTTTAAAGCCAAATTCGGGCGAAGTTTTTTACAAAGAAAAATCGATTTATAGTCTAGATAGCGACAAAAAACTTGAGATTAGAAGATTTGACTTTGGTATAATTTTTCAATCTCACTATCTTTTTAAAGGCTTTTCAGCTTATGAAAACATCGAACTTGCAACACTTTTATCAAAACAAAAAATCGATGATGAAATTTTAGAAAAACTTAAAATTCAAGATGTGTTAAAACAAAAAGTAGGTGAGCTAAGTGGTGGACAGCAACAAAGAGTTAGTATAGCAAGAGTGCTTAGTAAAAAGCCGCGTATAATTTTTGCTGATGAGCCAACTGGAAATTTAGATAAAAATACGGCAAATGAAGTTATGGATGTGCTTTTCGAATATGTTAAAAACAACAACGCTGCACTTATTTTAGTAACGCACGATGAAAAACTAGCTTCTGTTTGTTCAAGTGTTTATAGATTAGAAAACAAAATTTTACATAAAATTTCATAAAAATAGCATATTTTTTAAGCAACTAAGCAACTAATAATCAAATTTATCATAAAATAGGCGTTAATTTTATATAAAAAGGAAGCTATAAGATGAAAGTTTTTTTGGACAACAAAAACCAGGCTATATCAAACATAGTAGCCACGTGTTGCGAAAGAGTAAGTTGCGATTTGGTAGAGGATTATAGCTATGATCTTTTAATTAAAGAGTGTGAAAGTCTTGAGGATATATCTGGCGTTGATAAAGACAAAACGATTTTTTTACTTCCACGAGATATTTTTAGTCAAGCAGATGTTAAAAATAAAATTTTAAAACCATTTTTACCGACAGAACTAATCGAATTTTTAAAAGAATTTTCTGATAAATTTGATAAAAAAGAGTTCATAAATGAAAAAAATCTCGAAGATATAAGCAGTATAAGCAACATCGTCAAAGAGATAGATGATATGGATTTAGATGAGTTAGATGAGCTAGATGAGAGTGCTGACTTGCTTGATGATGAGTTTGAAGTAGAAAAACAAGAAGAAGAGCATGCTTTAGATGAGAATAGCTCTATAGAGGAGCTAGCAACTAGCATGAGCGAAGATGAGATAGATAAAATTTTAAATCTTGATGAAGAAGAGCTAGATTTAGATTTACAAAAAGATGAAGATTTAGATGATATAGATAAGCTTTTAGAACTTTCAAATGAAGATGATGCTTTAAATATCGAAGATATTTCTATAAGCGAGTTTGCTGGTATTGATGATGAGTTAAAACCAGTTGAGCTAGCAAAACTTGATGATGAAGAAAGCAAGCCTCAAAGCGATGAGGGCTACGAAAAAACAGATAATAAAGAAGAGCCTAAAGAAGAGCTCGCGATAGAAAGCATTGATGAGTTTGTTGAAGTTGAAGATGATAAAGAAGATAAGCAAGGTGAAATTAGCACTATTAAAGAGTGCGAAAAAACTAAATGCGATGTGGAAGATGAACTAAAAGATGAGATAGCAAAAAGTATCGAAAACGCCTTGAATAACGGGAAGCTAAAAGATGTTTTAAAAGATATGAAGCTAAACATATCCGTCTCTTTTGAGGATAAAGAGTAATGACAAAAGGGCAAATCCTAGTCATTTCTGGACCTAGTGGAAGCGGGAAAAGCACACTTGTTAATAGGCTTATGCAAGAAGAGAGCGATATATATTTTTCCATTTCAAGCACCACAAGAGCTATTCGAGATGGCGAAAAAGATGGAGTAAACTACCATTATATCAGCGTTGATGAGTTTAAAGATGGGATTTTAAATGATGAGTTTTTAGAGTGGGCTATGGTACATAAAAACTACTATGGAACTTCTATAAAACCAGTTTTAGAAGCACTTGAAAGTGGAAAAACTGTAATTTTTGATATAGATGTTCAAGGCTTTAACATCGTAAAAGATAAATTTAAAGATGAAATAACATCTGTTTTTATAACCACAACAAACTGCGTCGAGCTAAGAAATCGTTTGGTAAACAGAGCAACTGATGAGCCAAAAGTTATAGAAAGACGCATAATGAACGCTATTGGGGAGATGGAGCATATAAAAGCGTATGATTATTTTTTGATAAATGATGATTTAGAAAAGTCATATCGTGGATTTAAGGCGATTTATGAGTCAATGAAATTTAAAACAGCGAGCATAAATTTAAGAGATGTTATTGAAAGTTGGATAAACTAACTAAAAACTACGAAAGGTAAAATATGGGAAGTATGAGTGTTTCACACTGGTTGATTGTTTTGGTGATTATCGTTTTATTGTTTGGAGCTAAAAAGATTCCTGAACTTGCAAAAGGTTTAGGTAAAGGTATAAAAACCTTTAAAAAAGAGATGGAAAATGATGAAGATGAGGTTGTCGAAAAAGTTGAGAAAAAAGAGACTAAGGCTAAAGATGCTATCGATGCAACCGTAGAAGAGACTAAAAAAGCATAGACCTTGAAAGAGATAATAAAAGAAGAAATTTATAAGGCTTTAGGACAAAATGTAGTCCTAGAAAAGCCTAAAGATAGAGGGTTGGCACACTACGCTACCCCTTATGCTTTCAGTTTGGCAAAAGAGCTTAAAAAATCACCAAAAATCATAGCAGATGAGTTAGCGCTTAAATTTAGTGATAGTAAAATTTTAGAAGTTTCGGCGCTAAATGGGTATATAAATTTTAGAGTTAAGGGAGAATTTTTAGATAAAATTTCATCACGCTCTTTAAAAAATGCAGATAAATTTGCAACTTCAAAGCCAAAAAACAGCTCAACTTTAATCGAATACGTTAGCGCAAATCCAACTGGCCCACTTCACATAGGACACGTTAGAGGCGCGGTTTATGGCGATACTTTAGCGCGCGTTGGAAGACATATCGGAGAAAATATCACAACTGAATACTATATAAATGACGCTGGAAATCAGATAGATTTATTAGGAATTTCTATATATTTAGTCGGTCGTGAAAAGCTTTTAGGCTTAGAAGTAGAGTATCCTGAGAGTTTTTATAGGGGCGAGTATATCGAGGACTTGGCTAAAGAAGCTTTAGATGAGTTTGGCGAAGATATTTTTAAAGATGAAAAAAGCTGCTCTAAGCTTAGTGTTTGGGGTAAAGATAAGATGATAAAAGTCATCCAAAAAAACCTATCTGACGCACACATTAGCATAGATAACTGGGTGAGTGAGAAAAGTCTTTATAATAAGCTTGAAAGCACTGTAGCAAAGCTAAAAAAGTGCGGTGGATTATACGAAAAAGATGGCAAAATTTGGATAAACTCAAGTGCTGTTGGCGATGAAAAAGATAGGGTTGTCATAAGAGAAGATACTAGACCTACATATCTAGCTGGTGATATAGTCTACCATGATGATAAATTTAGCAGAGGTTTTGATAGATATATAAACATCTGGGGAGCAGACCATCACGGATATATCGCTAGAATGAAGGCTAGCATACATTTTTTGGGTTATGATGAGAGCCGATTAGAGGTGATTTTAGCCCAAATGGTAAGCTTGCTTAAAAACGGCGAAACATTTAAAATGAGTAAAAGAGCTGGGAATTTTATCTTGATGAGTGATGTGCTTGAAGAGATTGGAAGTGATGCTTTAAGACTTATTTTTATAAGCAAAAAGTGCGACACTTCGCTTGAATTTGATGTAGATGAACTTAAGGTTGAAGATAGCTCAAACCCTATCTTTTACATAAATTATGCTCATGCAAGAGTCAATCAAGTCTTTGGCAAGGCTGGTAAAAAAGTTGATGATGTTTTGGATGCAAATTTAGACGATTTAAACGAAGAGGCAAAAAATTTGCTTTTTGAAGCGCTGATTTTAAATGAAATTTTAGAAGATGCTTTTTATAGCAGACAGCTTCAAAAAATCCCTGATTATCTAAAGAGCCTAAGTGCAAGTTTTCATAAATTTTATAATGAAAACAGAGTTGTTGGAAGCCAAAACGAAGATGCGCTCTTAAAGCTTTTTGCTGTTGTTGCGCTAAGTATCAAAACAGCACTTAAAGTGATTGGCATAGAGGCAAAAAGTAAAATGGTAAGAAAAAGCGAAATAGAGGAATAAAATGCAAGAAAAAAGAGCGCAAATAGAACAAGAGATAAGAAATTTACTCGCCGCAAGAGATGAGTTTTTCAAATTTCTTGATGCAAACGTCCCTAAAAAGGCAAATACAGATGTTTTTGATTTTGATAAATGTAAAGATAAAAGCCTAAAAGAGGCATATGCAAAATTTTACGCTTACGACTATGCTACAAGAAAACTTTTACCACATATTTATAGTGCGTATGATTTAAAATTTAATGTTTAAATGGAGCTTGGTTGTGAAATTTTTTATCTTGTTATTTTTCGCCGTTTTTGCCTTTGGAAAAAGCGGCATTGACTTTTATACAAATGTTGCTATTTTAGAAAAAAGCGTGGTTACAAAAGATGCAAAAGCCGTTTTTAGTGTCCCATTTGATATAAAAGAGCAAGATATTTTAGTAGATTCAAACTGTAGTATCACAAGCACGGGCTTTGATAATTATAAACAGATACAAAGCCCGCTAGAAGCGCAAAAAGAGAGTCTAAACAACAGGCTTTTAGCGCTTCAAGATAGCTATAATATCATAAAAAATTCTAAGCTAAACCAAAACCAACCGCGCGAATTTGATAAAATTTCTGGAATTTTAGATAAAAATTTAAACGAGCAAAACCAAATTTCAAAAGAGTTAGGCACGTTAAATTTTGTTACAACTTCGCCTGCTTATAAAAAAGATTTTGTAGTGAAAACCGCTTGTAAAAAAGCTACTGTTGGCATTAGATACTCGTTATCAACAACCATAAAGCCGCTTTTAAAAAACACAATAAGGGCAAATTTGGAAAAAAATAGCGTTGAAATTTTACAAGAGGTGATTTTATCAAATTTAGATGAAGATTTAAAAAATGCAACGGTTAGATTTTTCCCATATGCGACAAATCAAAACCAAAAACCAGGCAACTTTAGTCCGATTTATCTACATAAAGAAGAGCCTAAAAAAGTCTTAGATGCGCCTTCTACTATGGTTCAAACTCCAGCTGTCGTTGAAAACATTCAGCCAAAACAAACTCCAGTTCCAGCCACAAATAATAATGATCAACCTTTACATAACTTTAAATTTTGGCAAATCGATAGGTTGGATTTAAAAGCAAAAAATGATAATAAAATCACCATAAACAAACAAATTTTAGATGCAAATTTTAGCAGTTACATAGATGGGTATGGAACTAGCAAGGCTTACATTATGGCTAGAGTTTTGCCTAAATTTGATATCCAAGCAGCAAACACAAACTACTATCTAAACTCACGATTTGTATTAAATGCATACGCTGCAAAAGGTGTGAAAAATACAGCGGTGGATATATTTTTTGGAGCTGATAACTTGATAGAAGTTAGAAAAAATATAAGCGATATAGTTATTAACGATACTCCTGCTATAGGAAGCGAGACAGCTAAAAACATATGGGAATATGGTGTTAAAAATGGTTCGAATAAAACAGAAAATATAATTTTTGTCGAGAGAATTCCGATAAGCAATAGCGATGAAATAGTGGTTAAAAAGCTAGGTGATATAGAGCAAAATGCCGATTCGCAAGGAAAAGTCGAGTATAAATTCGCCCTCGAGCCAAAACAAGAGAAGGTGTTTAAATTCGGCTATACAGTTTCAAAACCGATAAAATAAATTTAAGTTTATTAGATTAAATTTATGATGCTAAATTTTATTGAGTGGATTTTTGTCTATTAAATTATTCAGAATTTTTATTAAACTAGTTGGTAGATGTGTTTGCTAATTTGTCTATTTTTATTAATGAGTTTAGTCTGCGGTTATAAGCAGGTTTTGCATATCTTTTTACTGAGAGTTAAAAAATTTATTGATTTTATACTTTGCGTTAAAAGTTTTAATAAATTTTAAAATAGTTCATAAAACTGTTGGCAAATATTTTGTATTTTTATAGTTTTATATTTTTGTTGGTAAGCATTATTTAAAGTTATAAAACTAATAAATCTTTTTTGCTAGAATTGTATAAAAAAGTGCAAAATTAACAAGTAATGTCTTGAGCAGTTATATATACCTTTTTAACAGCAATCAAAATTTGCTAACTTCAAATTTTTTTGCAAGAAACTTTAATGTAAAATTTAAAAATGTCTTAAAAAACAAATAAAATATAAGTCAAATTTAGTCTATATTTTTATAGCTTTTTCAAAGATAGCAGTATCTGCGCCTAAATTCGCCACATCGCGTAGCTGTTTTTCATCGTTTATTATACAAGCTATTTTACTATCAAAGAGATAGAATTCGCTAAGCTTAACCGCTTTTTTTACTAAATTTAAGTTGTTTAAATGCGTTATTATAAATTTAGCTCCTAAAGCATTTGCTAGTAAAATGTGGTTTTCATCGCTTGCTATAACGCTAAAAGTTTTTTTAAATTCAAGCGCACTAGCTATAAAATTTTCATCATATGAAAACAGCAAATTATCAAATTTTACTATATCATCAAGCTTAATAACTTTATAAAAATACTCAAATTCAATCAAATCATACCCGATAATTTGCATAAATTAATCCTTTTTCATACAGTCTTTGCAGATATATTTTCCACTACTTATCACAGCGTCTTTTACATCAACATAAGTTTTGCACTTTTGACACTCGACAAAATTTTGAATCTTTTTATCATCTTTTTTTCGCACAAATTTTGGAAGTATGAAAAAGTAAATAAACGCGATTATCACACAAAATACTATAACTTTACCCAACATTTAAACCACCTATTAAAACATAATTTCTAACGCCATCATTATAAACTCTAGCATCTAAATTCTCTACTTCCAAAGAAGCGTTTGAGCCCTTATAAAGTAAAAACTCACTTTTTTCATCGTAATATCCAGAGCAAATTTCAATCAACTTTTCAGCACTCATCAGCGCTCTTGAAGTTATCAAATTGGCTTTAAATTTAACTCCATTTTCTATCTTTTCTTTGTGAATTGTAACATTTTTAAGAGCTAAATTTACTTTTACGTATGTTAAAAATGCCGCTTTTTTTGGATTTGGTTCAAAAAGATGCCACGAAGTATGTTCTAAAATCATGGCTAAAAAAATAGCTGGAAAACCAGCGCCACTCCCAACATCAATGGCTACTTTAGGATATCGCGTAACATACTCAAGCCCTTTTATGCTATCTTCTACAATCGGTTTTATATTTTTGTAGTTTGTAAGGCTGTGAATTTGGTTAAATTTCTTTAAATTTTGATTAAACTTTTCTACTAGTTCATCGAAATTTTTAGGCAGCAAAACTTTCATTTGTCTAACAAATGCCCCATTTGCTCTTTTTTCACTTTCAAATAATCCTCATTGTATTTATTTGCTTTTATGACTATGGGTATGCGGTTTACTATCTGTGCGCCTTTTAAACCCATAAGTTTTTTAGGGTTATTTGTAAGTAAATTTATCTTAGTTATGCCATAATGTTTAAGGATAAAATCGACTATTTCATAAGTTCTCTCATCTGCTTTAAAGCCAAGTTGGTGGTTTGCTTCAATGGTATCAAATCCCTTATCTTGCAAAGCATAAGCGTTGATTTTGTTTAAAAGCCCGATATTTCGCCCTTCTTGTCTTAAATAAATAACCATGCCATTGTGCTCTTCAATGTACTTTAAACTAGCTTCAAGCTGATCTCTACAGTCGCATTTAAGGCTTCCGATGGCATCGCCTGTTAAACACTCAGAGTGAATTCGCACATTTACAACTTCTCCAAATGGCTCTTTTGCGATAACAAGATGCTCTTTTGCGCCCTCTTTGAAAGCTTTAACCTTAAACATACCAAAACGTGATGGCAAATTTGCTGGTTGTGAAATTTCTATATTCATTATAATTAACCTAAATTTTAAAACTAAGGAGTGATTATATCTTATTTTTACTAAACGAAAAGTTTAAGATAAAAATATTTTTTTATCCACTATTTACCTATGATATGTTAAACTAATAAAAATAAATTTTGACTAAAAGGTAAATTTGTGTTTAAAAGATATAGAAGACTTAGGCAAAATGCCCAGATAAGGGATTTGGTTAGACAAACAAAGCTTGAGCGAGATGATTTTATATATCCGCTTTTTGTAGTTCCTGGCAGTGGCGTTAAAATCGAAGCAGAGTCAATGCCTGGTGTTTTTCAAATGAGCTTAGATGAAATCTTAAAAGAGTGCGAAGAGGTTGTAAATTTAGGCATAAAAGCCATCTTGCTTTTTGGTGTTCCAGAGGTTAAAGATAGTGTTGGAAGCGATGCTTTAAGCGATGATGGGATTATTGCAGTCGCACTTCGCGCTATAAAAAAGAAATTTCCACATCTTTATATCATAACAGATTTGTGTTTTTGTGAATACACAGATCACGGGCATTGTGGTATAATCGACCATATTCACGAAACAGTGGATAATGACAAAACTCTTGAAATTTCAGCCAAACAAGCTTTGGTTCATGCAAGAAATGGTGCAGATATGATAGCGCCAAGTGGGATGATGGATGGCATTATAGAGACTTTAAGAAACGCACTTGATGAAAATGGATATGAAAATTTACCTATCATGGCGTATTCTACTAAATTTGCAAGTGCTTACTATGGACCGTTTCGCGATGTAGCAGAGTCAACACCTAGTTTTGGCGATAGAAAAACTTATCAAATGGATCCAGCAAATCGCTTTGAGGCGATATCTGAAAGCTTAGAAGATGAGGCTCAAGGAGCTGATATTTTGATGGTAAAACCAGCGCTTGCTTATCTTGATATTATTAGAGATGTAAAAGAGCGAACGCTTTTGCCAGTTTGTGCTTATAATGTCAGTGGCGAATACGCGCTTTTAAAAGCTGGAGAAAAAGCGGGTGTGATTGATTATGAAAGGATTATGATAGAGACGTTAATTAGCATAAAAAGAGCTGGCGCAGACTTGATAATCACATATCACGCAAAAGAAATTTGCAAAATTTTAAGAGATATACGATGAGACATTTTTTAACTTTTGAAGATTTCAGTAAAGATGAAATTTTAGAAATTTTAGCCCTTGCAAGTAAAATCAAACAAGAGGCAAAAGCAAAAGAGTATAAACCATATCTTAAAAACCAAACATTAGCTATGATATTTGAAAAAAGTTCAACCAGAACAAGAGTTAGTTTTGAAACTGGTATGTATCAACTAGGCGGTCAAGCACTGTTTCTAAGCAGCCGTGATATACAGCTTGGAAGAGGCGAACCGATAAAAGACACAGCTAGAGTTATTTCAAGTATGGTTGATATGGCAATGCTTAGAGTTTATAAACAAAGCGATTTGGTTGAATTTGCTAAATTTTCATCAGTTCCAGTTATAAATGGTTTAAGTGATGATTTGCATCCTGTTCAGCTAATGGCTGATTATATGACTATGCAAGAGTGTGGAAGTGGCGATGTTGTGGCGTATGTTGGCGACGGAAATAATATGGCAAATTCATGGATTTCTATGGCCTCGATTCTTGGTTTTGAAATTCGTATCGCAACTCCAAAAGGCAATGAAACAAATCCGCAAATAACACAAAAAGCGTTGCAAAATGCTAAAAAAAGTGGAGCAAAAATCATTCTAACAAATGATCCAAAGGAAGCAGTTAGTGGCGCTGATGTGGTTACCACTGATACTTGGATTTCGATGGGGCAAGAGAGTGAAAAAGAGCAAAAGATTAAGCAATTTAGCGGCTTTTGCGTAGATAAAGATATGATGAGTTTGGCTAAAAAAGATGCGATTTTTCTTCACTGTCTACCAGCGTATAGAGGGTATGAAGTAAGCGAAGAGGTGTTTGAAAAGCATGCAAAAGAGATATTTTTAGAGGCAGAAAACAGACTGCATGCTCAAAAAGGCGTGATGGTTTGGCTAGATTCTAAAAGGAATGGTTGATGGCAAAACAAGACGAATGTGAAAAAATCGAGCAGATAAGCAAGGCTTTAGGTTTTAATGATGGTGAGAAAACTATCTTTGAGATAGTAGAAAGCGAAAATAAAAACCAAAAAATGCTAACTTTAAAAAGCGGTTCATGGAGTAGTAAAGAGCCGTGGTTTGGTGTAGATGAAAACAAAGATTTGCACACTATGGTTTCTATAAAATCTTTAAATGGCTTGATAGATGCTTATAGAAAATTAGCAAGAGAAAATTTTGACCTTAGGCTTGAAAAAAGTATTTTGCAACACGTTCCAATCGATTTTGGCGATGTTTGGACAGTTTGTATGGATGAGATAAGAAATATCGCTATTAAAAATCCAGAAAATCAAGTATTAAGCGTAAATTTAAATGAAATAGTAGAAAAAGTAAGACAAGAACATCCAAATTTGTTTGTGAATTTAGATAGTATTATAAATAGAACACAAGAGTCATTATGAAAAATAAAAATATAGATTTTGATGCATATGTAAAGTACTCAAAGCCAGGACCTAGATACACTAGTTATCCAACAGCACTTGAGTTTAGCGACAAGATTAGTTATGAAGAGTATGTAAATGAGTTAAAAAACCAAAGTAGCCAAACGCCACTTTCTCTTTACTTTCACTTGCCATTTTGTCGTTCAGCCTGTTACTTTTGTGGGTGCAATGTAGTCTATACAAGCAAAAGTGAAAAAATGGATAGATATATCGAATATGTCGAGCGCGAGATGGAAATTTTAAGCAAGATAATCGATACTAACAGAGTAGTAACTCAGATGCATTTTGGTGGTGGAACGCCGACATTTTTTGACGCAAAACAGCTTGATACTCACATTAAAAATATAAAAAAATACTTTAAAAACTTTAGTGATGATGCTGAGATTAGCTGTGAGATTGATCCAAGATTTTTAACAAATGAGCAGCTTGATGTGCTTGTAGGGCATGGATTTAACCGTATAAGTTATGGCGTGCAAGACTTTGATGAGAAAGTTCAAAAAGAAATTCACAGAATTCAACCATATGAAATTACCAAAAATGCGGTTGATATGGCAAGAGCCAAGGGGATAAATTCTATCAACATGGACTTGATTTATGGGCTTCCATATCAAACATTAGAGAGTTTTAAAAAGACTTTAGAGCTTGCATTAACCCTTGATACGGATAGATTTGCGATATTTAACTACGCGCATGTTCCATGGATAAAAAAGACAATGCGTAAATTTGATGAAAGCACGATACCGCACCCAAAAGTCAAGCTTGAAATTTTAAAATTTACCCATGATTTTTTAACCTCAAATGGATATAAAATGATAGGTATGGATCACTATGCAAAGCCAGATGATGAACTTTTTAAAGCTTTAGAAGATGGAAGTTTGCATAGAAATTTTCAAGGATATACGACTAAAGGCGGAGCTGATTTAATCGGCATAGGGCTAACAAGCATAGGCGAGGGCATTAGACACTATGCGCAAAATTATAAAGATATGAAGCCTTATGAAGATGCGATTGATAGTGGGAAGTTGCCGTATTTTCGAGCGATTATTTTAAATGATGAAGATAGACTTAGAAAAGATGTTATAATGAGCTTGATGAGTAACTTTTATCTTGATATAAAGGCGGTTGAAGCTAAATTTGGTATTGATTTTTTCTCACACTTTGAAGATGCTTTAAAAGAGCTTAAAGAGTATGATGAGTTTTTAGAAATCAGCAAAGAAGATATAAAAGTAACCCCGACTGGAACGCTTTTGATAAGAAATATTGCGATGTGTTTTGATGAGTATATGAAAAACATAAGCGGAGAGAAGAGGTTTTCAAAAACTGTATAATGAAATTTGATTTTAAAGCTATAAGTGATAAATGTGTAAAATGTGGCAAGTGTATACAAGTATGCACGATTTATGGTATAAATTCTGATGAGGTTACCTCTCCTAGAGGCTTTTTGGATTTATTAGGTGCGTATAAAAGAGGCGAGCTAGAACTTGATAAAGATGTAAAAAATATCTTTGAAAGTTGCTTTTTATGCACAAATTGCGTTGATGTCTGCCCTGGAAGTTTGCATACTGATACGGCTATAGAAAATGTGCGAAAAGATATAGCAGATAAATTTGGTATAACTTGGTATAAAAAGGTTGCTTTTTGGTTTTTAGGGCATAGAACGATACTTGATTTAGCGGCTAGAATGGGCTATGTGTTTCAAAGCTGTGGATTTAAAATCCAAAAAGATGCTAAATTTGGTAACTCTATGAGTGCAAGACTTGAAATTCCGCTTCTTAAAAAAGAGCGTTTGCTGCCAACTGCTTCTAAAAAAAGTTTTATGAACTCTCATCCAGATTTTGTAGATAATGGCGGAGAGCGAACTATCGGGCTTTTTATCGGATGTATGGGAAACTACGCTTATACAAGTATCGGCGAAGGTGTGCTTAAAATTTGCAAAACTTTAGGCATAAATGTAGACTTGATGAAAAAACAAGCCTGTTGCGGCGCTCCGATGTATTTTACTGGAGATTTTAAGGCGGTTGAAAAGGCGGCTAAATTTAATGTAGAGTATTTTGAGAAAATTTTAGAAAAAGTTGAAGCGATAGTTATACCAGAAGCTACCTGTTCAGCGATGGTTAAGATGGACTATATACATTTTTTTGAAGATGATAAAGAGTGGCAAGAAAGAGCTAAAAAAGTTAGCCAAAAGATTTATCTAGCCACTGAGTATTTTTACAAATTTACAAATTTAGAAGAAATTTTAGCCAAAAAAGGTTTTAGCGATATAGATGTTACATGCCATGATCCTTGTCATGCTAGAAAAATGCAAGGAGTTTATAAAGAACCACGCGCTTTGCTAGCAAAAAACTATAAAATAGTTGAAATGCAAGATCCAAACAAATGCTGTGGTTTTGGTGGTGTAACAATGCAATCAAACAAATATGAACTTAGTCGCGCAGCAGGACAACAAAAAGTTCATATGCTAAAAGAGACTGGAGTTAAGGTAGTTAGTGCTGAATGCAGTGCTTGCAAAATGCAGCTAAATAACGCTTTGCATATCGGTGAAGTTGATATGAAATGCGTTAATCCAATCGAGCTTATCGGCATGGTGCTTGATGAAAATTTAGAAAAATAAAATGAAACATATAGTAGCAATTGTAAAAAGTATATCTGGAAATATTGTCAAAAAAGATTTTGAGACTAGCACGGAAGATCAGCTTCACCAATGGGATTTGGTAAAACTAGATGATTATATCTGGGCAAGATCTCTTGATGCAAAGGCTGTGGTAGTCTTGCGCTCTGGCGAGTTAGTTTTAAAAGCTGGCATGAGGATTAAATTTGATGCTAAATTTTTAGAAGGCTATTCTCAAGATTTTTATCTAGATCAAGATGACATAGATAAAATTATGCCAAAAGCCCAAGATGCAGACTCTTTGGCTGATGATGACTTAAAACAAAGCAAATCTTTTATAAGCAAAGATTTATCAAATGTAAGCATAAATGAAGCTCTTGAAGCAAATATATCTGTATTTTCAGGCAACGAACTAGTCGCACCTGCTATAAAAAGCGGATATAACATATATGAGTGTAAATTTGATAGCGTTGAGATAAAAATTTCAGCTACAAAAGAGGCCAATAGTGCTAATTTATATAGTTTTGATATGGCAAATTTACTAGATAGTAAAGATATGGATGATGATGCAAGTGTTAGTTTTTATCTGCAAGATTTAGATGAAAACCTAAATTTAGGATATTGCGTTGTCGTTTATAGAGGTAAAGAGGAAATTTTTAAAACTCAATTTATCATTTTTGTAAATGAAAATGCAAAACATCTAAGTTATCAAAAGGATAAATCTATAGGTAAAATCGAGTTAGCGCTTAACTATGCAAAGGATGAAGATTTTGCCGAGGAAAATGTTATTATTAACATCGATACACTTGGTAAAAAAGTTCAAGATATGGATATAGACTACCTATTTAAGGTAAACAAAGCCCATCCTGCATTTAAATTTAGCTCAAAAGAGGATGTTGTAGTTAAGTCGTATTTAATGGGAATTTCTGGTTGCATTTTTGATGAACCACAAGAACTAAAGGGGATTTTGCGAAAAGAAGATGATGGGTATTACTACATCTTTACTAACAAATTTCAAGTCCCAGAGTCATATTTAATTTATATTAATTTTTTAAGCAAAAGTAGCAAGAGCGTTTTAGATGAGATTTTTTGTAAATTTGATATTAAATTTAAAAATACAAATTTGTTAAAAATAGAAAAGATTAAAGATGGCTTTTTATATGGTTATGGAGCTGGCGTAAACTCAGAAGTTCTTTTATACAGTATGGACTCGCAAAATAATTTCAGAAAAATTACATCGGTATATAGCGATGCTAGCGGTAAATTTAACTTTGATATAAATTCTTTTCAAAAGCATATTTTTAATGGGCGGATTGTTATACAAGAGATTGATGCTTATAATAACAAAAGCATAGCTGTTGGAATTGAAATTTAAAATTTGCAATCAAGTTGTAAATTTTAAAAAATTATCTTAAATTTTACAAAAATACTTGACATATATTTTTTTTTGAGATATAATCTCGTTTTACAAATGTTGGATGCTGGTGTAGCTCAGTTGGTAGAGCTACTGCCTTGTAAGCAGTAGGTCGGCGGTTCAAGTCCGTTCACCAGCTCCATTTTTTGATAACAGTGTTTGACCAGATATAGCATGTTTTTTAGGTGAGATACTCAAGTGGCCAACGAGGGCAGACTGTAAATCTGCTGGCTTCGCCTTCCGTGGTTCGAATCCACGTCTCACCACCATTTTTGCTAATGCGGGAGTAGCTCAGTTGGCTAGAGCATCAGCCTTCCAAGCTGAGGGTCGCGAGTTCGAGCCTCGTTTCCCGCTCCAATTTTAGGATACCAGACTGGGAGCTGTAAAAACCTTAATTTTTATACAGTATCTTGTCTTCGTTTCCAAATAGTTGTTTGTGTTATGATATAATAGTAGGGACTCTACTTTTGCCATTAGCTTTGCTCATATGGCTCAGAGGTAGAGCACTTCCTTGGTAAGGAAGAGGTCGTGGGTTCAAGTCCCACTATGAGCTCCATCAAAAGAGAGCACTACAAACAACACAAACTTGTTTAAAGTAACATATATCATTATGGAGGAAAAGATGGCTAAAGAAAAATTTACACGTAGTAAGCCACACGTTAACATCGGTACTATTGGTCACGTTGACCATGGCAAAACAACTTTGACAGCTGCAATTTCAGCAGTTCTATCAAGAAAAGGTCTAGCTGAGCTTAAAGACTATGATAACATAGATAACGCTCCAGAAGAAAAAGAGCGCGGTATTACTATCGCAACATCTCACATTGAGTATGAAACTGAAAATCGTCACTACGCTCACGTTGACTGCCCAGGACACGCCGACTATGTTAAAAACATGATTACAGGTGCTGCACAAATGGATGGCGCTATACTAGTTGTTTCTGCAGCTGATGGCCCAATGCCTCAAACAAGAGAGCACATCCTTCTATCGCGCCAAGTTGGTGTTCCATATATAGTAGTTTTCTTAAATAAAGCTGATATGGTTGATGATGCTGAATTACTTGAGCTAGTTGAAATGGAAGTTAGAGAGCTTCTTAACGAATACAACTTTCCAGGCGATGATACTCCAATCGTAATCGGTTCTGCTCTTCAAGCACTTGAAGAAGCTAAAGCTGGTAATGATGGTGAGTGGTCAACAAAAATTATGGATCTTATGGCTGCAGTTGATAGCTATATACCAACTCCAACAAGAGATACAGATAAACCATTCTTGATGCCAATCGAAGATGTTTTCTCAATTTCAGGTCGTGGTACAGTTGTTACAGGTAGAATTGAAAAAGGCGTTGTAAAAGTAGGCGATACTATAGAAATCGTAGGTATTAGACCAACTCAAACAACAACTGTAACAGGTGTTGAGATGTTTAGAAAAGAGATGGATCAAGGCGAAGCAGGTGATAACTGCGGTATCTTACTTCGTGGTACTAAAAAAGAGGATGTTGAAAGAGGTATGGTTTTATGTAAACCAAAATCAATCACTCCACATAGCAAATTTGAGGGTGAAGTTTATATCTTGACAAAAGAAGAGGGTGGTAGACATACTCCATTCTTTAATAACTATAGACCACAATTCTATGTTAGAACAACTGACGTAACAGGTTCAATCACACTTCCTGAGGGAACTGAGATGGTTATGCCTGGTGATAACGTAAAAATTACAGTTGAGCTAATCAACCCAATCGCACTTGAGCAAGGAACAAGATTCGCTATCCGTGAGGGTGGTAGAACAGTTGGTTCAGGTGTTGTATCAAAAATTATAGCGTAATTTAATAATAGAGCGAGTTTGACTCGCTCTTTAAATTTAAGGAAGTTTTATGAGAATTAAAATAGGTTTAAAATGTTCAGAATGTGGCGATATCAACTATAGTACATATAAGAACAGTAAAACAACAACAGATAAGATTGAGCTTAAAAAATACTGCCCAAGACTTAAAAAACATACAGTTCACAAAGAAGTTAAACTAAAAGGCTAACATAAATTGTGCGCTTTTAGGGCAATAGCTCCAACGGTAGAGCGCTGGATTCCAAATCCAATGGTTGGGGGTTCGAATCCCTCTTGCCCTGCCACTATTTAAGGTAAAATATGGAAAAATTTAAGAGTTATTTACAACAATCAAAAATAGAAATCGGCAAAGTTATATTTCCAACTAAAGAACAAGTAAGAAATGCTTTTATCACTGTTCTTATCGTTGTGACTGTTGTATCTCTATTTTTAGCTTTAGTTGATTTGTTGATGTCATTTACAATCTCTAAAATAGCGTGAGGTTTTACTATGGCACATAAATGGTATGCTATTCAAACATATGCAGGTTCGGAGATGAGCGTTAAAAATTCAATCGTAACTATGGCAACAGAGAATGGCATAGACGAAAGAATACAACAAGTTATAGTTCCAACCGAAGATGTAATTGAAGTAAAAAATGGTAAACAAAATATCAAAGAAAGAAGTTTATATCCAGGGTATTGTTTTGCACAACTTGATTTAGATACCGCTCTTTGGCATAAAATTCAGATGTTGCCAAAAGTAAGTCGTTTTATCGGCGAGTCTAAAAAGCCATCGCCACTTAGCGATAAAGATATAGAACTTATACTTGATAAAGTTAATAAAAGAGCAGCACCTAAACCAAAAATTTCTTTTGATGAAGGTGAAATGGTTAGGATTACAGAAGGTCCTTTTGCAAATTTCAACGGCACTGTTGAAGAGTACGACATGTTACATGGAACTTTACGTTTAAATGTATCGATTTTTGGTAGAAGTACTCCAGTTGAAATTCTATATTCACAAGTTGAAAAGATTGTTTAAAATTTAAGGAGAAGGTTTATGGCTAAGAAAGTTGTAGGCGAAATAAAACTGCAAATTGCTGCAGGAAAAGCAAATCCAAGCCCGCCAGTTGGTCCAGCTTTGGGTCAAAAGGGCGTAAATATTATGGAATTTTGTAAAGCCTTTAATGAAAGAACTAAAGATATGGCAGGTTTTAATATCCCTGTTGTTATCACAGTTTATGCAGACAAGAGTTTTACATTTATAACAAAACAACCACCAGCTACTGATTTAATTAAAAAAGCAGCAGGTGTTAATAAAGGTTCGGATAATCCGTTAAAAAATAAAATCGGTAAACTTACAAAAGCACAAGTTCTTGAAATAGTTGAGAGAAAAATGGCTGATTTAAACACAACCGATAAAGAGCAAGCTGCTAAGATTATAGCTGGTTCAGCTCGTTCTATGGGAATTACTGTAGTAGACTAACAACCTTTTACCACCAAGGTTTAAAATAATGGTGGAAGCACTTTATATGCGGAGAAACTAAATGGGAAAAAATTCAAAAAGATTTAACGAACTACTTAAAAAAGTAGATTCAAACAAAAATTATTTGCTTGAGGAAGCTGTTGATACAGTTAAAACACTAGCTTCTGCAAAATTTGATGAAACAGTTGAGATTGCTCTAAAATTAAATGTTGATCCACGACATGCTGATCAAATGGTAAGAGGTTCTGTTGTTTTACCTTCTGGAACAGGAAAAACTGTTCGTGTTGCTGTAATTGCAAAAGATGCAAAAGCTGATGAAGCAAAAAAAGCAGGTGCAGATATAGTTGGTGATGATGATTTGGTTGAAAACATTCAAAAAGGTATTATTGAATTTGATGTTTTGATTGCGACTCCAAATTTAATGGGATTGGTTGGTAAAGTTGGTAGAATTCTTGGCCCTAAAGGTCTTATGCCAAATCCAAAAACTGGAACAGTTACAATGGATGTAGCTCAAGCGGTTAATAATGCAAAAAGTGGTCAAGTAAATTTCCGTGTTGATAAACAAGGAAATATCCATGCAGGTCTTGGTAAAGTTAGCTTTACTAAAGAGCAACTTATGGATAACTTAAACACATTTGTAAGAGCTATAAATAAACATAAACCTGCTGCTGCAAAAGGTAGATATATTAAAAATGGTGCTTTATCATTAACGATGAGCCCTGCTGTTAGTCTTGATACTCAAGAGCTAATAGACCTGAAATAAATTTAGAATTAATTTTTTAATCTTAGATTGGAGATAGCCGAGGCGAAAGCTTAATTGAACGACCCGCTCTGCTTGAAATTACCGGTCGGAAAGGAGAAAACAGTGACCAGAGATGATAAATATGCTCTAGTATCTAAACTAACTGAAGATTTTTCAAATTCAGAAGGTATAGTTGTTAGTGAATTTAAAGGTTTGAGTGTTAAAAAACTTGAAGAGCTAAGAAAATTAGCAAAAGAACAAGATGTAAAAGTTCAAGTTATTAAAAATACACTTGCTAACATTGCACTTAAAAATGCTAACAAAGAAGGTATGGAGTTAAAAGACACAAACATCTTTATATGGGGCGAGCAACTTGCTGTAACAAAAGTAGCTGCTAAATTTGAAGAGAAAAACGAATTTTTCGTTATCAAAACTGCCCATATTGATGGTGAAGTTTGTGGTGTTGATAAGGTTAAAGCGCTTTCTAAAATGCCAAGTCGCGACGAGCTTATTGCTATGTTGCTTCAAGTTTGGAATGCACCGATTCAAAATTTTACAATCGGCTTAAATGCGCTTAAAGAGAAAAAAGAACAAACAGCTTAAAAAAATTAGGAGATAATAAAATGGCAATTACAAAAGAAGATGTACTAGAGTTTATATCAAACCTTTCAGTACTTGAGTTAAGTGAATTAGTAAAAGAATTTGAAGAGAAATTTGGTGTTAGTGCAGCTCCAGTTATGGTAGCAGGCGCAGGCGCTGGTGTAGCAGCAGAAGCAGCAGAAGAGAAAACTGAATTTGATGTTGTTCTTGTTGATGCAGGCGATAAGAAAATCAACGTTATTAAAGTAGTTAGAGGTCTTACTGGTCTTGGTCTTAAAGAGGCAAAAGATGCAGTTGAGCAAACTCCATCAACTTTAAAAGAAGGTATCAGTAAAGACGATGCTGAAAAAGCTAAAAAAGAACTTGAAGAAGCAGGCGCTAAAGTCGAGCTTAAATAATAACAGCTTAAAAATAAAAAATAATAGAGGGGAGAAAATTTTCTCCCCAAATTTTGTGCTAAATCTAGCACCAATCTTTCTTCCAAAATTTACCACGAGGTAGTCGAATGCTAAATAGTCTATATTCCGGAAATCGTCTTAGAATCGACTTTTCAAAAGTCAAAAAAGAGATAGAAGTTCCAAACTTACTTAAATTACAAAAAAAAAGTTTTGATAATTTTTTAAACATAAATGGTTCAAATAATGACAGCGGTATAGAAAAAGTTTTTAGATCAATTTTTCCTATACACGACCCACAAAATAGGCTGACTCTAGAGTATGTCAGTAGCGAAATTTTAAAACCTAAATACTCAGTTCGCGAATGTATGGAAAGAGGTCTTACATACTCTGTAAATTTAAAAATGAAAATAAGACTTGTTGTTCATGATAAAGATGAAAAAACAGGTGAAAAAATCGGTATAAAAGATGTAAAAGAACAAGATATTTTTATAAGAGATATTCCTTTGATGACTGATAGAGTCTCTTTTATCATCAATGGAGTTGAAAGAGTTGTAGTAAATCAGCTTCACAGAAGTCCAGGCGTAATCTTCAAAGAAGAAGAGAGCCCAACAGTTTTAAATAAAAGAATTTACACAGCACAAATCATACCTGATAGAGGTTCTTGGCTATACTTTGAATACGACGCGAAAGATGTTTTGTATGTTCGTATCAACAAAAGAAGAAAGATGCCAATTACGATTTTATTCAGGGCATTAGGATACAAAAAACAAGATATAATAAAATTATTTTACCCAATCAAAACTCTATATGTAAAAAACAATAAATTTTTAACTAAATTTGATGTTAATGATTACAGTGGAAGACTTGATTATGATATTAAAGATGCAAAAGGCAACATTTTACACTCAGCTGGTAAAAGGCTTACAAAGAAAAAAGCAGATAAGTTAGTAGAAGACGGTTTGGAATTTGTTGAATACCCTCTTGAAATGCTACTTGAAAGACATATCTCTGATCCAATCATAGATAATGAAAGTGGCGAAGTATTATACGATACTTTGACTGCATTAGATGAAACAAAAATAGATAAAATTCTTCAAACTCAAAAGTCTATATCTATAGCAAATGACCTTGCAAAAGGCGTTGATAACAGTGTTATAAATTCATTTATGCAAGATGGTGAAACACTAAAACTACTTCAACAAAGCGAAGGCGTTGATGATGAAAACGATTTAGCTGCTATTAGAATTTATAAGGTAATGCGCCCAGGTGAGCCAGTAGTTAAAGAGGCTGCTAGAGCTTTTGTTAAAGATCTTTTCTTTAACCCAGAAAGATATGACTTAACAAAAGTCGGTAGAATGAAAATGAACCACAAATTAGGTCTTAACGTTCCAGAATACGTTACGATTATGACTAGTGAAGATATACTAAAAACTGCTCAATACTTGATAAAAGTTAAAAATGGTCAAGGCTATATCGATGATAGAGATCACTTAGGAAACAGAAGAATTAGATCAATTGGCGAGCTTTTGGCTAACGAAACACATCTTGGTTTTGTTAAAATGCAAAAGACAATCAGAGATAAATTTACAACCTTAAGTAGCAATATCGATGAGCTTATGCCTTATGATTTGGTTAATCCAAAAACAATAACAACAACTTTAATAGAGTTTTTCACAAGTGGACAGCTAAGTCAATTTATGGATCAAACAAATCCGCTTAGCGAAGTTACTCATAAGCGTCGTTTATCAGCACTTGGCGAGGGTGGTTTGGTTAAAGAACGAGCGGGCTTTGAAGTGCGAGATGTTCACCCAACTCACTATGGTAGAATTTGTCCAATCGAGACTCCAGAAGGTCAAAACATCGGTCTAATTAATACTCTTGCAACCTATGCAAAGGTAAATGATCTTGGCTTTGTTGAAGCTCCTTATAAGAAAATCATCGATGGCAAAGTAAGCGATGAAGTCATCTATCTAACAGCGACTCAAGAAGAGGGACTTGTTATAGCTCCTGCTTCAGCAAACATCGATGCTAGCGGACATTTAGTTGATGACTTTTTAGAAGCTAGAAAAGATGGCGAAACAATTCTTGCTAAACGAGAAGATGTAACGCTAATCGACCTTTGTTCTGGTATGATAGCTGGTGTTGCAGCTTCGCTTATTCCATTTTTGGAACACGATGATGCAAACCGTGCTTTGATGGGTTCAAACATGCAACGTCAAGCAGTTCCGCTTCTTAAATCAACCGCGCCACTTGTTGGAACAGGTATGGAAGCAATCATCGCAAGAGATTCGTGGGAAGCTATAAAAGCAAATCGAGCTGGAGTTGTTGAAAAAGTAGATAGCAAAAATGTCTTTATCTTAGGTGAAGATGAAAAAGGTCCGTTTATAGACCATTACTCAATGGAGAAGAATTTACGAACCAACCAAAACACTATGTTTTCTCAACATCCTATAGTTAAAAAAGGTGATTTTATCGCTGCTGGTCAAGTTATAGCAGATGGCGCTAGTATGGATGGCGGAGAGCTTGCTCTTGGTAAAAACGCACTTATCGCATTTATGCCATGGCATGGATACAACTACGAAGATGCTGTTGTTATGAGCGAGAAGATGATTCGTAGAGATGAGTATACAAGCGTTCATATCTATGAAAAAGAGATTGAAGCTAGAGAGCTAAAAGATGGTGTTGAAGAGATAACAAGAGATATTCCAAATGTTAAAGAAGAGGAACTAACTCATCTTGATGATAGTGGAATTATTAAAATCGGAACTGAAGTCAAAGCAGGTATGATTTTAGTCGGTAAGGTTACTCCAAAAGGGGAAGTTAAACCAACTCCAGAAGAGAGGCTTTTGCGTGCCATATTTGGTGAAAAAGCAGGACACGTTGTAAACAAATCTTTATACGCGACAACTTCTATGGAAGGCGTTGTTGTTGATGTTAAAATTTTTACCAAAAAAGGTTATGAAAAAGATGCTAGAACACAAAAAGCATATGAAGATGAAAAGACAATTTTAGAAAAAGAGCACCACGACAGACTTTTAATGCTTGATAGAGAAGAAACACTTAAAGTAACTGCTTTGCTTGTTAAAAACAAACTTGAAAGTGATGGAAATTTAGGCAAAAAAGGGTATAAAAAAGGAAGTCAAGTAGATAAAGAAGATATCGAAAACTCAAATAGATTTGCTCTAAATGGCTTTGTAAAATCATACTCTAAAACTATTCAAAAAGATTATGAAGAGCTTAAAAATCACTTCCAAAACGAGAAGAGAAAGCTAAAAGAAGAGCATGATGAGAAGCTTGAAATTTTAGAAAAAGATGATATTTTACCAAGTGGCGTTGTTAAGCTTGTAAAAGTTTATATCGCTACAAAAAGAAAGCTAAAAGTCGGCGATAAGATGGCGGGACGTCACGGAAACAAAGGTATTGTTTCGATTATAGTTCCTGAAGTTGATATGCCATACCTTCCAAGCGGACAAAGGGTTGATATCGTTTTAAACCCACTAGGCGTTCCAAGCCGTATGAACATAGGTCAAATTATGGAGTCTCACTTAGGTTTAGTTGGCTGGAGACTTGGCGAGCAGATTGAAAAAATCATGGAAGAAAAAACAGGTGAGTGGCTTACAAATTTACGTGCTAAAATGATTGAGATTGCAAATACGGCAAAACTTATGGATGCCAAAAAAGAGATTAGCGCGATAAGTGATGAAGATTTACTAAAATATGCAAGAGATTGGAGTAAGGGTGTTAAATTTTCAGCTCCTATTTTTGAAGGAATCGTTCCAGAAGACTTTGTTAAGCTTTTTGAGATGGCAAATATCGATCCAGATGGCAAAACAGAGCTTTATGATGGAAGAACTGGTGAGAAAATCAAAGAAAGAGTTAATGTAGGTTGTATGTATTATCTAAAACTACACCACTTAGTCGATGAAAAAGTTCATGCAAGAAGTACTGGGCCATATAGCTTAGTTACTCAACAACCAGTTGGTGGTAAAGCACTATTTGGTGGTCAAAGATTTGGAGAGATGGAAGTTTGGGCGCTTGAAGCTTATGGTGCTGCTTACACACTAAGAGAAATGTTAACTATAAAATCAGATGATGTAGATGGAAGACTTGCTGCTTATAAAGCATTGATTCGCGGGGAAAATGTTCCTTCTGCTGGTGTTCCAGAGACATTCTTTGTTTTAACAAAAGAGCTAAAATCTCTAGCCCTTGATGTTGATATATATAAAAAGGATGAAGATAATGAGTGAAATGAATCCAATTGAAATAAGAGAAGATGAAAGACCACATGATTTTGATGCTGTTCAGGTAAAATTAGCTAGCCCTGAAGAGATAAGATCATGGAGTCGTGGTGAAGTAAAAAAACCAGAAACTATCAACTATAGAACTTTAAAGCCTGAAAGAGATGGGCTTTTCTGCGCTAAAATTTTTGGACCAATTCGAGATTATGAGTGCCTTTGTGGAAAGTATAAAAAAATGCGTTTTAAAGGCCATAAATGCGAAAAATGTGGCGTTGAGATAACTAGCTCAAAAGTTCGCCGTTCTCGCATGGGTCACATCGAACTTGTAACGCCAGTAGCGCACATTTGGTATGTAAATTCGCTTCCATCAAGAATCGGCACTCTTTTAGATGTTAAGATGAAAGATTTAGAGCGCGTACTTTACTATGAAGCATATATCGTTGATAATCCAGGCGAAGCATATTATGATAATGAAAACTCAAAAAAAGTTCAAAAGTATGAAGTGTTAAACGAAGAGCAGTATCAAATGCTTTATAACCGCTACTATGACACTGGCTTTAATGCAAAAATGGGTGGCGAGATTATAAGAGATATGCTTGAAGAGCTTGATTTAGTAGCTATTTTAGAGCAACTAAAATCAGAAATGGATAGCACAAATTCAGAAGCTAAGAAGAAAAATATCGTAAAAAGACTAAAAGTAATCGAAAGTTTTGTCGCTTCAGGAAACAGACCAGAGTGGATGATGATAACAGCACTTCCTGTTTTACCGGCTGATTTACGTCCGCTTGTTAGCCTAGATGGTGGTAAATTTGCGGTTTCTGATGTAAATGATTTATATAGAAGAGTGATAAACAGAAACACAAGACTAAAACGCCTTATGGAGCTTGATGCGCCTGAAATTATCATAAGAAATGAAAAAAGAATGCTTCAAGAATCAGTTGATGCTCTTTTTGACAATGGCCGTAGAGCAAACGCTGTAAAAGGCGCTAACAAACGTCCACTTAAATCTTTAAGCGAGATTATAAAAGGTAAACAAGGTCGTTTTAGACAAAATTTACTTGGTAAAAGGGTTGACTTTTCTGGTCGTTCTGTTATCGTTGTTGGTCCAAATTTAAGAATGGATCAATGTGGTCTTCCAAAAACAATGGCATTAGAGCTATTTAAGCCACATTTGATTGCTCGTTTACAAGAAAAGGGCTACGCAACTACAGTAAAACAGTCTAAGAAGATGATAGATGATAAAGTAAACGAAGTTTGGGAATGCTTAGAAGAGGTTGTTAAAGACTACCCTGTTATGCTAAACCGTGCACCAACACTTCACAAAATGTCGATTCAAGCTTTCCACCCAACTTTGGTTGAAGGTAAGGCTATCAGGCTTCATCCACTAGTTTGTGCTGCATTTAATGCCGACTTTGACGGCGATCAAATGGCGGTGCATGTGCCACTTTCTCAAGAGGCGATTGCAGAGTGCAAAGTGCTTATGCTAAGCTCGATGAATATCTTGCTTCCAGCAAGCGGTAAGGCAGTTTCTGTTCCTTCTCAAGATATGGTTTTAGGAATTTACTACCTATCTTTGGAAAAAGAAAACGCTAGAGGAACAAATAAAATTTTTGCTAGCGTTGAAGAGGTTATGATGGCGGTTGAGGCTAGATTTTTAGATGTTCACGCTAAAATAAAAACTATGGTAGAGGGAAGAACGATATTTACAACCGCTGGAAGATTGATAATAAAATCAATTATCCCAGATTTTATTCCAGATAATGTTTGGAATAAAATAATGAAGAAAAAGGATATAGCGAATTTGGTAGATCAAGTCTATAAAATCGGTGGTTTTGAAATAACTGCTAGATTTCTTGATAACCTTAAAAATTTAGGTTTTGAATCAGCGACTAAGGCTGGAATTTCTATATCTGTTGCTGATATAATCGTTCCAAAATCAAAACATAAATATATAGCCGAAGCAAAGAAAAAAGTTAGAGAGATTCAAAACCAGTATGGTATCGGACTTTTAACTGATTCTGAAAGATATAATAAAATCGTTGATATCTGGACAGATACAAGCGCTCAAGTTGCATCAGAGATGATGAAGCTTATTAAAAATGATAAAGATGGATTTAACTCGATTTATATGATGGCAGACTCTGGAGCTAGAGGTAGTTCAGCACAAATTCGTCAGCTTGCTGGTATGCGTGGACTTATGGCAAAACCTGATGGAAGTATTATCGAGACTCCTATTACATCAAATTTCCGCGAGGGACTAAATGTTTTAGAGTACTTTATCTCAACTCACGGCGCTAGAAAAGGTCTTGCAGATACAGCGTTAAAAACAGCAAATGCTGGATATCTAACAAGAAAGCTTATAGATGTTGCTCAAAATGTTAAAGTTACAATTCATGATTGTGGAACACATGAGGGTATTGAAATTTCTGAAATTACTGTAAATGGCGATTTGGTTGAAACGCTAGAAGATAGAATTACAGGAAGAGTTTTAAGTGATGATGTGATTGATCCTATTACAAATGAGATTTTATTTACTCAAGGGACTTTGATAGATGAAATAAAAGCAAAAGAGATTGTAGATGCTGGTATAAAATCAGTAAGCATACGAACTCCAATCACTTGTAAAGCGCCAAAAGGCGTATGTTCTAAATGTTATGGTATCAACCTAGGTGAAGGTAAACTTGTAAAACCGGGCGAGGCTGTTGGAATTATCTCAGCTCAATCAATCGGCGAGCCAGGAACTCAGCTAACGCTAAGAACATTCCACATCGGTGGAACCGCTTCTACCGAGCAACAAGATAGACAAATTGTCGCTAAAAAAGAGGGTTTTGTAAGATACTACAACTTAAGCACTTATGAAAATAAAGGCAAAAGAATAGTGTCAAATAGAAGAAATGCTGCTATTTTGATAGTTGAACCAAAGATTAAAGCGCCATTTACTGGAACTTTAAGCATCGAGATGGCTCACGAAGATATAATCTTAGTAGTAAAATCTAAAAAAGAAGAGGCTAGATATACTCTTAGAAAACACAACCTTGCCAAACCAAACGAGCTGGCTGGAGTTAGTGGTAAAATAGAGGGTAAATTCTACTTGCCATATGCAAATGAGCAAGAAGTTATCGAAAATGAGAGCATAGTTGAAGTTATAAAAGAGGGCTGGAATGTTCCAGGACGAATTCCTTATGCTAGCGAGATAAAGATTGCAGATGGAGAGCCAGTAAGTCAGATTATAAAATCAGGCGCTAAAGGTATACTTAAATTCTTTATTTTAAAAGGCGATTATTTAGAGAGATTAAAAGGTATCAAAAAAGGTCATATAGTCGATGAAAAAGGACTTTTTGTTGTTATAGCTGATGATATAGGAAGAGAAGCGATTCGTTATTATATACCAAGAAAATCAGTTATTCAGTTTAACGATAACGATAAGGTTGATACAAACTCAGTCATCGCAAAACCGGTAAATGATGAAAAAGAGGTTATCGCAGAGTGGGATCCTTACTCAACTCCGATTATATCTGAAGGCGCTGGAATTGTATCTTTTGAAGATATCGAGCCAGGATACAGTGCGACTGAACAATACGATGAAGCGACTGGACAGAGCCGTTTGGTTATAAACGAGTATCTATCTCAAGGTATAAAACCAACTATTAGCATAGCTACTGATGATGGAAAGTTGATAAAATACCAAATCGATCCAAAAACTGCGATTTTCGTAGCCGATGGACAAAGAGTAGAGCTAGCAGATACTTTGGCTAAGACTCCAAAAGCGGTTGCTAAGTCAAAAGATATCACCGGTGGTCTTCCAAGAGTTAGTGAGCTTTTTGAAGCGCGTCGTCCAAAAAATATAGCTGTTATCGCTGAAATCGATGGCATAGTTAGATTCGATAAACCACTTCGCTCAAAAGAGAGAATTATCATCGAATCAGCAAATGGCACAACAGCAGAGTATCTAATAGACAAAACTCGCCAAATTCAAGTAAGAGATGGAGAGTTTATTCACGCAGGCGAAAAGCTAACCGATGGACTTATAAGCAGCCATGATGTTTTAAGAATTCTTGGAGAAAAAGCGCTTCACTACTATTTGATAAGTGAGATTCAACAAGTTTACCGCTCACAAGGCGTTGCCATTAGCGATAAGCATATTGAAATTATCGTTTCTCAGATGCTTAGGCAGGTTAAAATTTTAGATAGCGGAAATACAAATTTCATAACTGGAGATCTTGTAAGTAGACGTAAATTTAGAGAAGAAAACGAGCGAATTATGCGAATCGGCGGTGAGCCAGCTATCGCAGAACCAGTTCTTCTTGGTGTTACAAGAGCAGCCATTGGAAGTGATAGTGTGATTTCAGCAGCATCTTTCCAAGAGACTACAAAGGTTCTAACCGAAGCTAGTATCTCTGGTAAATTTGACTATCTTGAAGATCTTAAAGAAAACGTAATTCTTGGTAGAATGATACCTGTTGGAACAGGTCTTTATAAAAACCAAAAAATCAAAATCAAAGCTCAAGAATAACTAAATTTGGGGTGCATACGCATCCCAAACACTCTCATATCAAACTACATTTATCCTATATTTATCAAGATTGATTATAATATATTAAAATTCTATTAAGGTGGTGTTTAATGTTAAACAAACTTCATGCTCCAAATTTAGGGCTACTTTTACTCAGGATTGCGCTAGGTGCTTGTGTTATATTTCATGGAATAGCTAAAATCAAAGGTGGCATAGGTGGCGTTAAAGGTATGTTAAGTGGCGCTGGACTTCCAGAATTTATAGGATATGGAGTCTATCTTGGCGAATTTATAGCTCCGATAATGATAATTTTGGGTATCTTTACAAGATTTGCTTCACTTATTTTAATCGGTACTTGTTTTACCATCTTATACCTTGCATTTTCGGATAATATATTTGAGTTGCTCGCAAAAACCGGAGGACTTAAAGCAGAGATTGTTTATCTATATCTTGGTGGTGCTTTTTGCTTGTTGTTTAGTGGTGGTGGTAAATTTGTTATAAAAGCTGATTAAAGCAAGTTCTAGCCTAACTTTTTGTTTGGCTAGTTTTTTAAAAAGCTTAAATTTAGTAGCAAATGCAGTTAAATTTATATTTTGCGTAGCAAATTTTGTTTTAAATTTCTAAAATTTGCTATTAAAATTTATTGCAAAAGTAAATTTGATAAAGTATGAAATGGGTTTAAATTTATATTTAAGGAGTTTCTATGCTGCTGATTAAAAATACAAATGTGTATACGCCTAAATTTATAGGTAAAAAAGATATCTTTATTTGTAACGGCAAAATCGCTTGCATAGATGATAGTATATCTATAAATTTACCAAATTTAGAAGTGATTGATGCAAAAGGCGCTGTTGCGATACCGGGGCTTATAGATAAGCACATTCACATCACAGGTGGCGGTGGTGAGGGTGGTTTTAAAACAAAAGTTCCAGAACTTATGCTTTCATCTTTAATTAAAGGTGGCATAACCACAGTTGTGGGGCTTCTTGGGACTGATAGCACGACAAGAAGTGTTGAAAATTTAGTCGCTAAGTCTTATGCGTTTCGCGAAGAGGACATCTCATGTTACGCACACACAGGCGCTTATAAAACTCCAGTACCAACGATAACTGGCGATATTTTAAAAGATATAGTTTTTATCGAGCCTATTATCGGAATAAAACTTGCCATTTCAGATCATCGCTCATCTTCGGTTACTAAAAACAAATTAGCCAAAATCGCTTCAGCCGGAAGAGTCGCTGGCATGTTAAGTGGCAAGTCTGGGCATACAACGCTTCATGTTGGCGATGGCAAAAAAGGACTTGAGATAATCTATGAAGTCTTAAACGAATACGACACGCCGATTACCTTTTTTCAGCCAACGCACGTAAATCGAAACAAAGAGCTTTTTAAGCAAGCCATGCAGTTTGCAAAAGATGGTGGATATATCGACTTAACCTGCTATGGTGGTGAACGAGCGCCAAGATATATGGTTAAAAAGATGATAGAAGAAAATATCTCATTAGAAAAAGTAACTATGAGTTCAGATGGTTATGGAAGTTACTCAAGTTATGATAAAGATGGAAAGCTACTTAAAATGGGTGTTTCAAGCGTAGAAGCGATTTATGACGAACTTGTAAATTTTATAAAAGATGGCTTTAGCTTGCAAGATGCCTTGCCATTTGTAACAACAAATGTGGCTAGAAGTATAGGTTTAGCTCATAAAAAAGGTCAAATTTATCCAAATTTTGATGCAGATTTACTTATACTAAGCAAGGATTTTAGCATAGATTATGTCATAGCAAATGGCAAAATTCTAAAAGATAATAAAGGCTATATCAAAAAAGGAACTTATGAGAATATTTAAATTTAATCTAACTTTAAAATCTGCAAATGCCAAAGACTTAAATTTAAGGTTATTAACAAATTTTTAAGTAAAATTTAGATAAAATCAAGTCTTTTAATAAATTTACTGTGAAAGGAATTATTGTGCCAACCATAAATCAATTGGTTCGAAAAGAGCGTAAAAAAGTGATTGAAAAATCAAAATCACCAGCGCTAAAAAATTGTCCTCAAAGAAGAGGAGTTTGTACGAGAGTTTATACAACTACTCCTAAAAAACCAAACTCAGCTTTGAGAAAAGTTGCCAAAGTAAGGCTAACAAGCGGATTTGAAGTTATTAGCTATATCGGCGGCGAAGGTCACAACCTGCAAGAACACAGCATTGTTCTAGTTCGTGGCGGAAGAGTAAAAGACTTACCAGGTGTTAAATACCACATCGTTCGTGGCGCGCTTGATACTGCTGGCGTTGCAAAAAGAACAGTTTCAAGATCTAAATACGGTGCTAAACGCCCTAAAAAATAGTTTAGCTTAACAGACTAGCCCATGGTTTTGGCTTAGTTTGAGTAAAATTTTAAAAATTTGAAGGAATAAAATGAGAAGAAGAAAAGCTCCCGTCAGGGAAGTTATGCCAGATCCAATTTATGGTAACAAAATAATCACTAAATTTATTAATGCTCTTATGTATGATGGTAAAAAAAGTGTCGCAACTGAAATCATGTATGGTGCACTTGATTTAATCGATAAAAAAGGTGGCGAGACCAAAGGTATCGATGTTTTTAACGATGCGATAGATAATGTAAAACCAGTTATGGAAGTTAAATCTCGCCGTGTAGGTGGTGCGACTTATCAAGTTCCAATCGAAGTTCGCCCAGCTCGTCAACAAGCTCTTGCGATTCGTTGGATTATCGGTTTTGCTAGAAAAAGAAGCGAAAGAACTATGATAGAAAGACTTGCATACGAGCTTATGGATGCTGCAAATTCAAAAGGTTCTTCATTTAAGAAAAAAGAAGACACCTATAAAATGGCTGAGGCAAATAAAGCATTTGCTCATTATCGCTGGTAATAAGAAGGGAAAAAAATGGCAAGAAAAACACCTTTGCACATGGTCAGAAACATAGGAATCGCTGCACATATCGACGCTGGAAAGACTACAACATCTGAAAGAATACTTTTCTTTACAGGTATGAGTCATAAAATCGGCGAAGTTCATGATGGCGCGGCTACTATGGACTGGATGGAGCAAGAAAAAGAGCGTGGTATTACTATCACATCTGCTGCTACAACTTGTTTTTGGAAAGATCACCAAATCAACCTAATAGACACCCCGGGCCACGTTGACTTCACTATCGAAGTTGAACGTTCTATGCGTGTTCTTGATGGTGCTGTTTCGGTATTTTGTTCAGTTGGTGGCGTTCAACCACAAAGTGAGACTGTATGGAGACAAGCAAATAAATATAAAGTTCCAAGAATTGTATTCGTAAACAAAATGGACAGAGTTGGTGCAAATTTCTTTAATGTTGAACAACAAATTAGAGATAGATTAAAAGCTAATCCAGTTCCAATCCAAATTCCAATTGGCGCAGAAGACACATTTAAAGGCGTAGTTGACTTAGTTACAATGAAAGCTTATATGTGGGAAGATGAGAACAAACCAACAGATTACACTGTAAGAGAAATTCCAGCTGATTTACTTGAAAAAGCACAAGAGTATCGTGAGAAGATGATTGAAGCTGTTAGCGAGACAAGCGATGAGTTGATGGAAAAATTCTTTGGTGGCGAAGAGCTAAGCGAAGAAGAAATCAAAGCTGGTATAAAAGCAGGATGTTTGGGTTTAACAATCACTCCTATGCTTTGTGGAACAGCATTTAAAAACAAGGGTGTTCAACCGCTTCTTGATGCTGTTGTAGCGTATTTGCCGGCTCCAGATGAAGTTCCAGATATCCGTGGCGAGTATGAAGATGGCACAGAAGTTGCCGTTAAATCAACCGATGAGGGCGAGTTTGCTGGTCTTGGGTTTAAGATTATGACAGATCCATTTGTTGGTCAGCTTACATTCGTGCGCGTTTATCGTGGTGTTTTAGAAAGCGGAAGCTATGTTTATAACACAGTTAAAGGCAAAAAAGAGAGAATCGGTAGACTTCTTAGAATGCACTCAAACAAAAGAGAAGAAATTAAAGAACTTTATGCCGGTGAAATCGGCGCTGTAGTTGGTCTAAAAGACACACTTACAGGTGATACCTTAGCTAGTGAAAAAGATAGAGTAATTCTTGAAAGAATGGAATTCCCAGATCCAGTTATTAGCGTTGCGGTTGAACCAAAAACAAAAGCAGATCAAGAAAAAATGGGTATAGCATTGCAAAAACTTGCTCAAGAAGATCCAAGCTTTAGAGTTACAACTGATGAAGAGAGCGGTCAAACTATCATTTCAGGAATGGGCGAGCTTCACCTTGAGATTATCGTTGATCGTATGCTTAGAGAGTTTAAAGTTGATGCTGAGGTTGGACAACCACAAGTTGCTTATCGTGAGACAATTAGAAAATCTGTCGAACAAGAGTACAAATACGCTAAACAATCAGGCGGTCGCGGACAATACGGACATGTTTATCTTCGCCTTGAGCCACTTGAGCCAGGTAGTGGATATCAGTTTGTTAATGATATCAAAGGCGGTGCGATTCCAAAAGAATACATCCCAGCTGTTGATAAAGGTTGTCAAGAAGCTATGCAAGGCGGTGTTTTGGCTGGTTATCCAGTTGAAGATGTTAAAGTTACACTTTATGATGGAAGCTATCATGATGTTGACTCATCTGAGATGGCGTTTAAACTTGCTGCTTCTATGGGCTTTAAAGAGGGCGCTAGAAAAGCAGGTGCGGTTATACTTGAGCCGATTATGAAAGTTGAAGTTGAAACTCCAGAGGATTATATGGGCGATGTAATTGGTGATCTTAACAAACGTCGCGGTCAAGTAAATAACATGAGCGAGCGTGGTGGAAACAAAATCATCGATGCGTTCTGCCCACTTTCAGAGATGTTTGGTTACTCTACAGACCTTCGTTCTCAAACTCAAGGTCGTGCGACTTACTCTATGGAATTTGATCACTACGATGAAGTTCCAAAAAATGTTGCCGAAGAGATTATTAAGAAAAGAAACGGCTAATTTAGCTAAATTTAAGGCGGGGAAACTCGCCTTTTTTATATGAAACAAGTTCAAATTAAATTTGATAAATTTATCACTGGTTTTGTAGTTAAAACAAACAATCATGATGAGATTTGTTATAAAAATGCACAAATTCCAAAGCTTTGGAAAAAGTTTTTTGATAGTAAGCTAGTAGAAATTTCAGATATTTACTATGGAGTTTATTATAATTATGCCGATAGAGACTTTGGTGATTATGACATTTTAGTTGGAGTAAATTTAACAAATTTAGATGATAAATTTGACAATGTTTTGATAGAAAATGGAAAATATCTATGCTTTGAAGCCAATGGAGAGTCTGCAAAAATAACTCCAATGCTTTGGCAAGAAATTTGGACTTTCTTTCAGGATTGCAGTTTCAAAAGGGCTTATAAAACAGATTTTGAAAAGCATAGTAAAAATAAGGTGGAAGTCTATATTTCTATTTTATAAATTTACTTAATCTTGTATTTTTCGTATTGATGTCCTCATAGCTCAGCAGGATAGAGCGCAAAATTCCTAATTTTGAGGCCACAGGTTCGAATCCTGTTGGGGACACCATTTAATTATTTTACCGCTTTTAAAACAACCCATTTCCCTTGCAAACTTAAAAAACATCTAGCCCCGTTCTGTTGCTGGCTATACGGTTATTTTGCTTAATTTTTGCTTAGCAAAACTTAAACGATAACTTTATACCTATATCCATTAAAAAATGGATAAAAAAATGGAATAAAATGGGGTAAAAAAGTGGGGTTAGTTAAATTTACTCCATTTTTTTTAAAATATCCAAAAAACTGTAAAAAACAATCGCTAAACATATAATTAGTTATGCATACATTTAAAAAAAAGGCATAGCGATGAAACAAAATAATACTCCAATACGAAGTCAGGTGGGCTTTAAAAACACCCCAGACCTATTTTTAAAAAATTTCGAGTTGTCATTCGGCATAAAAAAATATAAGGAAAATATAGCTAAAAATTTAAAGCTAGAATGCATAAGAAATGCTAGTGGACGCACTGTTAGGACGTTCTACGCAGTGGACGGCTCTGTGATAAAAAAAATAGGAAAAGTTGGTGAAATAAGCTTTAAAGACGCGTTAAAAAAAGTTGAAGAATTTAAAACAGATGGCGGAAAAGCTTCTCGAGCAAACCCAAGTTTTAAGGACGTTTATTGTGAATATATACGATTAAAATGTCCCGACTTCAGCGAAAATACGCTAAAGAAAAAAAACGTAATATTTAGAAAATTTAAAAAAATTGAAAATAAACCAATAAAAACTATAATTCTTTCGGATATAGTAGAAATTTGCGATAAATACACATCTAAAACGGCAATGCTTACCCATATTTGGGGTTTGGCAAATTTAATTTTACAGTTTGCTGTGGACAGTGGCATCATCGCTCAAAACCCCCTTACAGGGCGCAAGGTAGGGGGCAGGTACAACATCAAGAAAACAATAGGACACGGGTATCTTGACCCGCACAAGCCCCAAAATTTGATTGCGTTAATTAAATATATTAAAAACAACAAATTGTCTTTGGGTGTCAAAAATGCCCTTAAAATGGGGCTTATAACGGGTTTGAGAAGTAAAAACATCAGAACGCTCAAGAAAAACCAATTGAAAAAAAACGATAACGGCGAATTTTATCTTGAATTTGCTGCCGACGAAACAAAAGCGCGAAAAATTCAGCATTTGGGCATCCCGTCTAGGCTTGCTGCGTGGTTGCATTCGTTAGAAACTCAAAATGACCTATTTTTTCCAAACTCGTTTGGCGGCGAGCTGTCAGAAAACACGTTGTCTAAGGCATTAAACGGCTTTGAAATTTACGAAATGCATGAGGGAGGAAATTTTGTTTTTCATTCGTTGAGAAAAGTGTTATCTACTTTTGCGAATGAATACGGAAATAGCTATATAAAGGGCGTTTCGGTAGAACGAGTACTTTTCCACGACCCCCAAACGGGGGTTGCAAAAATTTATAACAAAGCAACAAATATTTTGGAAACCAAAAGGGTCTTAGAATGGTGGCTTGACTATCTTAATGTAGCTTCTAATGTCGATATTTTGGGGGTTTGAGATGTTTTTGTGTTTAGGGTCAAGGCTCAGCGAAGTGTTTAGTTTTGTAACGAATAGCTATTTTCTAGCTGAACCTTTGCAAAAATTGTACCAAATTAGGATTAAATTCAGCTTTAAAAATTTACCCCACTGTACGGGGGGAAAATGACTAACATAACCCGCCAACCCCGCTACCTTCGGTATTTGGAAGCGAAAAAAAGAGAACAAGACGAAAAAATAAATAAAATTTGGGAGGAATATAGGCTAAAAAAAACCGATGATTTTGATGTTTTTATGGACGAACCAGTTAAACGCACAGTATATACTCAAAATTTCGACCTTGATAAAAGGCTCGAAAACGCGATATACAGGGAGCCAGAAGATGAAAACAGCATTTTTACAGTTGAACCAAAGTTAAAAAAACAAATTTCAGAAAACGTTTTTTTGCAAACAAACGAAAACAAAAATTTATGTAAAAATTTGGAAGTTGCAACTATCACTTTGTGTTTAAATGCCCAAGAAATCGGCATTGAAACGAAAAAATACAGCGTCAAAGCCCATCAATATTATCGAATTTTAACGAATCAAGAAATCGCCAAAAAATTAATAAATCATCTTCAAAGCACCATTTCAAGGGGCTTGAAGCGATACAAAACCTGGTGTGTTTATGCCCTCGAAAGGCATTTTTCAGGCGAACCGCACTTGCATTGCACCTTGTTTTGTTCTGCCTTTGAAAAACAAAAAATAATGAGTATCTTGCGTAGGAGATACCCTGTGGATGGGGCTCTCGGCGAGGTTTGCAACCCCCAGTATCTCTTAAAATCAACTTCAAAATCCGAAAATGGAAAAATTTTCAACACCGCCAAAATTTTTGGCGTTCAAGACAACAAAAAACTCTATTTTATAACCCATAACGTGGCAAATTCTCAAAGTTGGCTTCAAATTTCAGCTAAATTACAGGAATTTTTTGAAGCAGAATTCGAAGCAAAAAAACGCCAAATTCAAAACCGAAAACTAAAACGTATCAAAAATGAAAATGCCATCAAACCACCTGAAAATCGAGAGTTTGTAATCAGCAAGACAATTTTAGTGCCATACACCCCCAAAAAACGGGTGCCAAAAAAAAGAGAAATTGATAGAGTAGATATACAGTTGAGATTTAAAACAGGAAGATATCATTTAAATTACAAATTTTCTAGAAAAATCACAAATTTACAATTCAATAAATTTAAAAATGAGTTAAAAAAACAAGCGAAAAATCTAGAATCAAAAGAGCAAGTAAAAGAATTAATCAAAGCCCTAAAAACTAAGTTCAAATTAAATCAAAAACGCCCTAAAAAAGCTCCTAAAATCAAGCAGGAACCCGTAACTTATATGGTTTCAACTAGCCCTTATTTTTCCCAACCAAAAGAGCCAAAAACAATCAAAAAGCCCCAAAAAGAACCGCCTAAAATAGATTTGTTTGACGGTAATTAGCAATAGAAAAAGAAGCCTTAATCGCGGTCGCGATTAAGGGCAAGGCATTAAGGGGCTGACAGGGACGCGTCCCTGTCAGGCTTTTTTTTTCTACTGCTTAGCTTGTTTGGAGATAACAAATTTTTTTACTATAATTAATGTAAGTAAGTAATTAAAATTACAAATTCAAAGGAGTCAAAAATGAGAACAAATGTTAAAAAAATTTACAACTTATTATCGAAGATTCAAGAAGCCGAAAAAGCCGAATTGAAGGCAAAATTTGCGTTAGAAAAAATCCAAAAAAACTTGGAGCAACTGGATGCGGAATTGGGCATTTTAATCGCCCAAAACCCCTCAAAAATGGTTGGAAATATTAGCACACCTGTTACCCCATCGTCATCGTTTTGAGAGCCCTTGTGGCTCTTAAAACCTCATTCCTCGTTAGCTCTGCTAACGTTTAATGAGCCCATTAAACAATAGTACCGAAGGTACTATTGAAAATGGGTTTTTTGCACCCCACAAGGGGGCACAAAAAAAGGAGAAAAAATGGCAAGAAAAAGCAGCGGAAATATTCAAAAGGCTCTTCGGCTGTGTTTCGAGCATATGTTTCGGGAAGGTTTTCTGGCTCAAACGGTTTTTCCTGAACGTTTGAACCTAAATGAATATTCTTCAAACTCAACCGAGGCTCGAAAAAAATGGAAAAAAATGCAAGAGGAAAGTCGCGAAAAATACAAAAAACGAGTCGGACGTTATCCGAAATGGTCTAGCGAAAATACATTGCAGGAAATGGTTGTAAATTTGGACGAGAACTGTAACCTTGAAACGTTGCAAAAAATAGCGGAAACTGTGGAGAAAACGATGGGATATCGGTGCCTCGCGATGGCGGTTCACAGGGACGAGGGCTACTACGATTCAGAGGGCAAATTTCATACAAATTTCCACGGACACTTGGTGTTTTTTTCAGTCGATGAAAATGGAATGCAACTAACGAGGGAAAATTTTCGCCACCCCCAAAAAATGCGTGACCTGCAGACCCAAATAGCCGAGATTTCGGGCTTGGAACGGGGCGAAATTGGCTCAAAACGTAAACGTTTGGAACACAAACAATACAAAATACACATAAAAGCACAAGAAGAAGCCGTAAAGCCCCTAAAAATCGAGATAAAAGCCCTAAAAAATGAACTTGAACGGCTAAAAAATCGACCAAAAATTCAGGCAAATTACAAGGAAGATTTGCAAAAAATAGAACTTGAGTTGAACGCTAAAGACCGACAGTGGAGAGATTTATTTGCTCGTGGCTGCTCCGCTGGAAATTCTGATTTATACAAGGTTATAATCGACCAAACAAAATCCGAAATCGAGCAGTTGAAACTCAAAAAACAAGAAATTCAGGACAAAATCAAAGCAACCGAAATCGATGAAGCAACTGAAAATCATAAATCTTATTCCGAAAAAATCGAAACAACTACCCAAAATAAGGCTCAAAATGCCCTAAAATCGGCAGTTTGGAGCAACTATAAAGAGGTGCTAGAACAGCTAAAAGCAGATGATGGCGACCAGTTTTGGGTATATAAATCTTTGGTCTGGAATCAAGTTAATCAAAATTTAAAAAAACTCCAAAGTGCCGATTTGATGGGGTTGACAGAACAAGAGTTAGAGAAACTCATCGATGATACAACGAGCCTTGAAGTTGTGAAAGACAACTTTTTGTTGGGGCTCGAGCGTTCGCTCGGGTATGAAGCAAACCACGCTAAATTGGGGTTTGACACCGTTTTTCAAAAGATTTTCTGGAACCTAGTTTTTATCGCGGGTGTGCTTCTTAAAAACGCAACTGCGAACACAAAAACCATTCAGGAACCCCTAAAAGCGGACTTGCGAAAGCAAATTGAAGAAATAAAAGAACTAAAAACCGAAGCAAACATTCGAAACGCCCGAATTTTGCAACAAAAACAAAAAGAAATTGAGAGTTTGGCAATCAAAATTCAAGACCAACAAAATCAAAAAAATGATAATGTCACAATATCCAAAAAATTAGCAAGAGCCGAAATCAAGGGGCTTGAAGCAGAATTAAAGGCTAAAAATTTAGAAGTTAGGACAGAATTACAGACACTAAAAGCCGACCGGAAAGACTACTCGAGATGGGAATATAAAATTAATCAAATAAAAACAGAAATAGAAGCATTAAAAAAAGATATAGATAATGTAACCGAATCAAAAGTTGCTGAAATTCAAACCAAAATCGACCAACTTCAAACTCCGAAAATTGAAAAAGCCCCTGAAATTTCCCAAAATTCGCACAAAAATGGGTTGAGTTTTTAAACCCCTCAACCCCCTGTCCCTCCCCTTATAATCGACCTTAGACAATAAAAACAACGAACCACTTGATATATATAATAAATATAATAAGCCAAAAAAAAATACACCCCACCCCCCCCCCAAAAAAAAAGAGAGAAAAATAAAATTTGGTTTTAACTAAAAATTTGATATAATTACAAAACAACAGGGTACGTTAGCCCTTTAGTAGTAGGAATAAAAAGCACATCTTACCAACGTAGGAAAGCTCCTCCAACAACAAGATTAAACTAGGTCAGCAAGACCTTTAGAGGGGGTTGAATTTTTTCTCTCCCTTGACACTAAAAAACAAAAATTATATAATTGTAAAAGTTGAAAACGAATAGCTAATTAAAATAAAAGAAGTGTTACATTTTAAGTTTAATAAAAAAATAAACCTTAAATCACATATAAATCACACTTTTTTTAGCTTAAGTTTAGCACGTTTTTGTACGTTTTTTGGCTGTTTTTGAGTCAATTCTTAAAAAAGTTTTACCCCAGTTGGCAAAAACTGGAGCAAAAAAAATAAAACGATGATAAGAAACTCGAGAAATGGACACTTTATAAGCAGTGTGATACTTGTTGGGGACACCATCAACCACTCTAATCCACTTTCTTAAACTCTAAATTATATAACCAAACCCCCTTATTTAAAGGCTTTTTAATCTAAATTAGTTTAAACTACTCTAACCAAATCTAATAAAAAGTGGTTACTAAAGTGGTTACTAACTATCAAAGCGGTAACCAAAAAAGCTAAATTTAGTTAAAAAATAGATGATTTTAGCTTAGTAAAAACTTAAATAATTTTTTGATAACTCTCTAAAAGCCCTATAAATAGGCATTTTAGAGATATTTTTTAGTAACCACTTTAGTAACCACTAATTATAAAATGTAGATTTGGGACACAAGGAGTAATGTGCTAAGTGATACGCAGATAAAAAATCTAAAGCCACAAAATAAAGATTATTTTATAAGCGACATCGATAATTTATCGCTTGTTATAAAAACTAATGGTAATAAAATATGGCGATTTAGATATACAAGTCCAGCAACCTTAAAGCGCCGTTTAATGGTTTTGGGAAATTACCCAGCTTTAAGCCTAGCTAATGCACGAAATAAAGCAACTAAATTTATTAATGATATAAGGCAAGGTTTCGACCCATTAGAGCTATTAAATGAGTTTAAAAGTCAAATAAAGCCAAGTTTCGAAAGTGTTATAAATGAATGGTTAGAAACTAAGAGTTATACAACAGAAAAAACCCAAAAAAACATAAAATCGCTTATGATAAATGATGTGTTGCCAAGCTTGAAAGATAAAACCATAGATGAGATTAAGCACCCTGATTTAGTGAAGATTTTAATTCTCAAGCAATCAACAGCGCCAATAATGGCAAGTAAGTTGCTGAGATATTTAAATGATTTATGGCAGTATTCTTGCACGAAAGGCTATTGCGAAACTAAACAAATATTTCACTACAAAGTCAAACAGGCTTTAAAAGCACTCAAGACCTATTTTTGAAAAATTTTGAGTTGCCGTTTGGTATTAAAAAATACAAAGGAAAAATCGCTAAAAATTTAAAATTTGAATGCACACAAAACACCAGTGAACGGACAATATCAAGACTTACTCGCAGTAGAAAAATTATCAAAAATAGGAAAGACGAATGAAATAAGCCTTAAAGCAAATAACGCATACGCTCTATTCAAGCAAATATAACACATATAAATTTCAATTTTCTAATTTTTATGTAAAAGTAAGGAGCTTTGTATAGACAGACAACAACATATAATCAATCAAAGCGTGGATTATAGCAGTCACAAAACCATTGTATGATGTTTGGCGCTTTGCTAAGCAAAATATCATATAAACAAGCCAAGCTTTAATGCAACGTATCTTTCTTAGCGTTGTGAACTAAGAAAAATTTCATATAAACAAGCTTAAATTTCAACGATATTTTTACTTCAAACATTAGCTATTTTAAGTATTTAGGATGTTTTAAGTGTCATCAAATAGCGTTAAGCTCTTTATATTAGGATAAAATCTACACCGTGTGGATATTTAGCTTAATAAAGGCGTATTAAAACGAGAGCATGAAGCTCTAAAATCTATATTTAGGGGGGTTAAAAAATATTCGCCAAATTTACCACTCATATTCTAAATGCACCTACACACAAAGCAAAATTTAAACCATTAAAAATTTAAGTAAGCTAAAAATTTCCACTAAAGATAACAAAACTAAAATTTAAACTAAACATAAATTTAAAAAAAGTAAAATTTATATAAATTTTTTAAGCGTAAAATAGCAAATTTTAACTACAAACCAAACGCTCATCTAAAACGCAAAATTCGCCTAGTCTAAATTTTGCAAAACCTTTCAAAACTATCTTTAAAACAGAAATTTTTGCCAAAAACAGCGAGCTTTTAACCAAACGCACATTTAAGCATTGATTGCATCTTCTAAAATATCCCTAGTTTTCATAGTATGATTTGAGTTTAGTTCTATTAAAAGCCCTTCATCGCGACTTTTATATGCATTTATGATGGCTAAATGCTCATCATCTGAAAGTGCGATATGGTCTTGTTTGTGCATCAAAGTTATCGTTATATAAGGAATCGATGAGATTAGCAGGTTTTGCACGATATCATAAAGCTTACTATCGCTTTCGACTTCCCAAAAAGTGCTATGAAAGGCTGAATTTAGTATAGCCCAATCATAAGGATTTGTGCATTTATCGATATCATTTTGTATCGAAATAGCCTTTTTTAAGTATATTTCATCAAATTTTTCAAGCGAGCGTTTTATCAAAATCGGCTCTAACATCAGCCGTATATCATAGATGTCTTTTGCATCTTTATAGCTTAAGTTTTTTACCACCGCGCCACGATAAGCATCAAAGTTTACAAGCCCTTGCGCTGATAAAATTTTGATTGCCTCTCTAACTGGCGTTGCGCTAACGCTTAAAAGCTCCGAAATTTCATCTTGTTTTAGCCTTGTTCCGCCAGGAATTTTACCAAGCAAGATATCTTTTCTTAAAGAGTCTGAGACAAATTCTGCCATTGTTTTTGGTTTGTTTAAATTCATAAAACGCTCACTAAATTTAAATTTTTATAATTTTAAATCTTATCAAAAGTTTCTAAAATTTCAGCTTTTGACTTGCCATTTGCTAAAAGCACGATAAGCAAAAGTCGTGATTGCAAAGGATTTAGCCAACCACTCATTATACAACCACTCTCTTGAAGCGTGATTTCAGAACCGTAGTATCCATAAGTTTTTTTAGCTATCACGCCACTTCCGGTTCGTGAGCTTATCACAACTGGAAATTTTAAACTCTCTATAACTTTCATGCTATCGATTGAGACATGCCCAGCGCCAAAAGAGGCTACGACAACGCCATTAAATTTAGCATCTTCTAGTAGTTTAAGCTCACATCCGCACTCACCCATATAGCTAGTTACTATAGAAACTTTTGGCAAAACCCCGCTTGGCGCTTTAAAAATCACTCTTTTTGAAGCTAAATTTATGTATTTTACTTCATCTTCGGCGATAACGCCTTGAATTCCAGCATTTATCGATACAAAGGTTTCAAGTGCGAAAGTGTTACTTTTATGCACCCATCTAGCTGAGTGAATCGTGTTGTTAAATACTACTAAAACGCCTCTGTTGTGGCTGTTTTTATCAAGTGCGGTTAAAACGCTTGCGTAGATATTTCCCGCTCCATCGCTACTTATTTGATCTGGGTTTCTCATAGCACCAGTTATAACTAGAGGTTTTTGCTCATCCCAAAGTAAATTTAGTAAAAACGCACTCTCTTCAAGCGAGTCGGTTCCTTGAGTGATGACAACGCCATCCGCGCCATTTTCAACCTCTTTTTTTGCCCAGTGATAAACTTCGATTAAATTTTCGACTTTCAAACTTCCGCTAGCTAGTGCAAAGAGTGTTTTGGCTCTGAAATTAGCCAAATTTGATAGTTTTGGCACGGCTTCTAAAAGTTGCTCAGCTGAAAAGCTTGGTTTTACGCCACCGCCACTGTTTTTAGCGCTCATACAAATCGTTCCGCCTAACGCACCTACTGATATCGTTGGTTTCATTTTCTCTCCTTTAAAATATTTTTTTGATTATACCACTTTTTCTCTAAAATTCTATATTAAATTTAAAATATTATATATAATATTTTAAATTTAAGGTATAATGCAAAAAAAACAAATTTTTAAAAAAGGAGAAATTATGTTGGTTGCACAATGTTTAATGGTTTTAACATTACTTTTGATGATTAGTGGTAAGACTCCACTTTACACAACTGCTATTATTGGCTCTGCTATCAGTGCGTTAGCTTCTGGAGTTACGCTAGTTGCCACAAAAGGCAGCGTATCGCTTGGAAGTTTGATAAATAGTGGCTTAAATCCAGTGCTTGCAGATATGACTGGAATTTTAATGTTTATTGGCTGTATGCAAGCGGCTGGTTTTATGGATGAAATCATCCGCCACATCATAAGAGTTGGAAACAAGCTAGGCGGTGGTGCAGGTATCGCAACAGCTGGCGGAGTTGCAGCTGGAGTTATCGGAATGCTAACAGGTTTTACCCAACCAGCAATCACAGCAGTTATCACAGGAAAAGCATCTGTAAAGCTTGGTGTTGATCCAAGCATATCAGCAGGAATTCACGGTCATGCTGGTATTTTAGGTAATTATGGCGGATTTACCCACCCAACACAAATCGCGGTAGTATCGCTAACAAACATAGGCTTTGGCTTGATAAATGTCTTTGGCGTGCTAATCTCTTTAAGCGTTTTTGCATTTAGTTTTATAAGGTTAAAACTAATGATGAAAAAAGATGGTAACTTGCTTAGCAAAGAGCAAATTCTAGCCATAGCAAAAGAGTTTGAAAAAAGCACTTTGAATTTACCTGCGTGGAAGGTTTTTTTGCCATTTGTTGTGTTATTTGTAGGATTTATATTTGGGTTTCCTATATTTATCTTAGGCGTGGTAAGTGCTGTTTTAACCATTTTGCTTTCTACTTTAAGCTTTAGCAGCGGTGAGCGACATATGCTCGAAGGTGTCGCTAAAATCGCAACTCCGATTGTCGCTACGATAGGTTTTTTGTTTATGAGTGCGGTGATTAAACATATCGGACTAGCTTCGTTGATAGGCGATGTTTTTATGCCGATTTTACAAATCGCACCTTTGCAAAGCATGCTTTTAGTCTCTGCTTTGGCTGGTTTTATAACCCAGTCAAACTCAGCGGCTTTAGCTATAACTATACCGTTTTTGCAAGCAGCGCTTGGAGTTGAGAGCGTGTCGCCGTTTTTCCTAGCAGTCATGGCAGCTGGTGGAAGTGCGATGATGCAGTACTACTTAACAGGCGGACCAGTGGCTGCGCTTGCGACAATCATACCTGTAATTCCCGGTTCAGAGCTTAAAAAAGCAAACAAATTTCAACGACCAGCCATGCTTTTTGGACTTTTTGTTTTGTTAGTTTTATCTTTTGTGTTTATGATATTTTAACTGTTTGGCGTGAATTTGGATAAATTTGCGCCAAATTTAGCTGCTTATTTTCCTAAAACTGCACGCTGGTTTAGAAATCAAAATAAATTTGGTAAATTTTAATAAATTTGATTATAATTTTACCTTGTTGGAAATTTTATAAATTGATTTTAAATTTACTAAATTTATAAGTTGAAATTAAAAAATGGTGGGTTTATGGAGAGTTTTGATAAATTTTTCGTTGTTAAATTTAGTTTTTTAACCTGTTTTGCAAGTGATTTTAAAAAAAATTTCAAATTTAAGGCAGATTTGGTAAGCAAAAGATGAAAATACTAAGTAAATTTAAAGATGTTTTTCAAATCAGCACAAAGCAGTTTATCATCGCTTGTAGCGTTGTTTTGCTATTTATCATCACAAATTATGCGTTTAACTATTCACTTTTAAATCAAAATTTAAAAGCTTATGAGCAAGGAATTTTTAGCAGAGTTCAAACCAAAATTCAAGATTGGACGGCGAGTAATTTCCTAAATGTCGATAATATGGCAAATTTATTAGAGCATAGCGAGATAAATTCAAAAGCCGAGCTTGATAATGCGCTTTATAAAATTCAGAAAAACTCAAATTTCCCATATTTGATTTTAGGGCTTGAAGATGGGACATTTTACATCTCAGATCGCGATTTTATCACGCCTCATCACTACACACCAGTTACGCGCGATTGGTTTATCGATACAATGAGAGCTCAAAAAACTATCGCAACAAAGCCCTATTTTAGTATGCGTCTTGGGCTTAGAAGCGTTTCGATTTGCACGCCTATAACGGTGCTTGGCGAAAAAGGCGTTTTTTGTGGGGGACAGCCGTTTTTGTTTATCAGAAGTTATTTTTCTGAATATAAGGTTTTGTATGACAAAAATCTCTTTTTAGTCGATGGTGGCGGTGAAATACTTGGAAAAGTGGGAAATTTAAGCACTGATAAACTAAATATAAAAGATCCAAACTACGTATCTTTTGCTATTAAAAATACAAATTGGCACATTGTTTTTGAGAAAAACCGCGAAATTTACAGCTCGATTTTAGATAAATTTTTTATCACAAATTTGGCATTTTATCTAGCATTTATCTTGATATTTTTTCTAACAAATATCTTTTGGTATCATCAAAACAAAAAGCGAAGCAAAGAGATAGCCACGCAAAGTAGCCTTATAAAGGATATTTTGATTAAACGAAAAGATAGTGTTTTGATAACGACTGATGCGAGTTTTAATATAATAAACTCAGATATGGAAAACTTTTTTGATATCTCAAAGAGTGGAAATTTTATAGAAAATGTTAAAAACTCAAAATTTTTAGATGATGAAACAAAACAAGAAATCGAGCTAAAACTCGATAAAATCGTGCTTTTAGAAATGAGTGATTATCTAAATGCTAGGATTGAGACTATAAATTTTTTAATCACTTTTGGCGTTTTAAAAGCAGAAAGCGAGCGAACTATCACGATTTTATTTCAAGATATTAGCTATCTAAGTCAAAGTATTTCGCCAAACAACAACACTTCTATGGATAAAATCCTTATTTTTATAAGGCAGAATTTAGATGATGAGGATTTATGTATCGATAAGCTGTCTAAAATTAGCGGATATTCAAAATTTCATTTTCAACGAATGTTTAAAAACTATGTTGGTAAAAATTTAGTTAGCTATCTTAGAGAACTCAGACTTGAGCGGGCTGCCTTTTTGCTTAAATTTAGTCAAAAAAGAGTTCAAGATATAGCGATAAATTGTGGGTTTAAACATACAGAAACCTTTAACCGTGCATTTTTCAAACACTACAACCTAACTCCAAGCAAGTATAAAGAGCAAATTTTAGAAAATAACATAAATTTAGTCTATGATGAAATCGTCTTAGAAGATACAAACATCCAGATAACTTTTAGTGAGCCAACAAGTGATGATAGGGTTTATTATCTAAATGATAATATCTTTGGAAAAATTTACTATGCTACAAAAACTGATGAAGAAACTAGCAATAAATTTAGCAAAGGCAGATATATAAGAGTAAATTTTAAACTTACAAATGCAGAACTATCAAAAATCATAGAAAAAATTTACCTTGTTTTTTACGATGAAAACATTTTTACAGATGAAATTCCTACAATCTTTTACACTAAAAATAATTTACAAAATATAGATTATATCTATATGAGAATTTCATAATCCCCATTATAAGGCTTATAACACAACTTTTGATAAAAAATGCTTTTAGTAAATTTAGCACTTTTTATCAAAAAACTTCTCTAATTTAATGCTATGATTTCGTGTGTTTAAAATCAGTTTAAAAAGGAGTAGACTTATGTTTGATAACGATAGACGAAAAGCACTTAAAACGATAACCTGTTGTTCAGCTGCATTAATGTTACCTACTATGTCTTTTGGCAAAATCAATGAAAAAGATGTGCCGCAGTGGGATGAGTATTTTGATGCTATAGTAGTTGGAAGCGGTTTTGCTGGTAGTGCGGCTATGCTTAGCTTATATGATCATGGTGTAAAAGGCACTGTTATGATTGACAAGATGCCATATCTTGGCGGAAATTCAGCTTATAGCGGAGGTTCGATTGCTGTTTCTGGTTCGCCAGATCAAAAAAGAGAGGGTATTAAAGATAGCCATGAATTGCATATAAAAGATACACTAAAAAGTGGGCATAACCTAAATGATGTTGAGCTTGTTACTATAATGATAGATGATAGCCCTAGAATTTATGATTGGCTTGAAAAAAGTGGTGTTAAATTTAAAAACGTCGGCAGAAGTGGCGGACACTCAGTTAGAAGATCTCACGCAACCGGTTCAGGAAGCTATATCACTCGTCCTCTTCAAAAAAAGATTGAAAAAGAGGGTGGCGATATAAGAACTCGCGTTATCATGGACGAGATGGTTTATAATGATAAAGGCGAGGTTGTTGGTATAAAGGTTCGTGAAAAATATCAATTTAACTTTGAACGCGGCTTTGATGAAAATGATAACAAAAGCGGTCAAGTTCGCTACTATAGAGCATATGGTGGAGTTATCGTAGCAACTGGTGGTTGGGGCGCGGATTTAAAATTCCGTCAAGAGATGGATCCATCACTTCGCCCAGATGTTTTAACTACAAACCACTTAGGAGCGACTGGCTATACTATAGAAAGACTTATGAAAGATGATATCAAAGTTGTAGATATGCAGTATATCCAAAGTATGCACGTAACTAGTCAAGATGAGGGCGGTTTTGGACTTGGATATCGTTGGATTACTAAAGCTTATGTTTATGGCATGATGGTAAATCCAAAAACCGGTCTAAGATTTGTAAACGAAATCACAGATAGAAAACAAGGTTCAGACGCTATTTTAGCGATGAATGAAGATGGCAAAAACCCGCCAGTTGTTATCATGGATATCGATGGCACAAAAACTGTTGATATAGCTGAACTTCAAAGAGGTATGATGGTCGATGCTGTTAAGCAGTTTGAAACTATGGATGAGTTAATCGACTACTACCACATAAACAAAAAGCCATTTTTAGAGCAACTCAAACGATACAACAGCTTTGTTGATGCGGCTTCAAAAGATCCAAACTATCGTGATCCAGAATTTGGTAGAAACTTTTCGGAGTATCGTGGTAAATTTATCAAAGTTGAAAAACCACCATTTTTTGCAGCTCGTCCAGGACCAAAAGTTCACCACTGTATGGGTGGCATAAAAACTACAAAAGATTGCGAAGTTTACAACAACGAGATGCAAATCGTGCCAGGATTTTACGCGTGTGGCGAAGTGACTGGTGGAAGACATGGATATAACAGACTTGGCTCAAATGCGGTTCTTGACTGTTGTGTTTATGGAGAAAGAGCAGGGGCGGCGTTGGCTAAACGATACGATGAGTTAAGGAGTAGAGCATGAAAAAGCTGATTTTAATGATGATATTTGCCTGTAGTGTCGCGTTTGGGTTTGATAGTAACTCAAGCATAATGGAAGTTTTACGCAACTCAAAAGGCGAGGTTGTGACTGATTTTAGCTCTAAGGCATTTCCAATCAAAGGAATTCACAAAAAACTAGATTTAAAATGTACCGATTGTCACCTTGAAAAAGATGAAAAAGACTACTCAAGCGCTATGCAAACAAGTTGTTTACAATGTCATGAAAGCTATCCAAAACTTCGCGAGTATACAGGTGGTTTAGGACACGATCATAACATCCATGAAGGTCCACACTATGAGGCACTTGACTGTGATAACTGCCACAAAACACATGATGAAAAACCTGTGAATATGTGCGCAAGATGTCATAACCAAGAATCTATGTTAAAACTGATAGTTAAGTAAGGAGAGCAAGATGAAAAAGACAATATATATAATTGTGATAACAGCTATCGTAGTTTTAATAGTAACTTATGGTGGATTTAAAGTAGTTCATGCTACTGGTAAGGCGCCATTTTGCGGAAGTTGCCACGAATGGGATGGAGCTATAGCACAAACAAATTTAGCCGATACAGTTCATGGACCAAGCAACCCAAAAGGCGTAGTTGTAACTTGTACAGACTGCCACTTACCTCATGATAGCATAGCTGGATATCTTTTTACTAAGGCTAAAAATGGCATATCTGAGGGAATCACGACCTTTATAACTGGCGATCCCGCTAAGAAAGATTGGTTAGCAAACCGCGAGCATGCAAGAGCAAACTATACTTTTGATAGTTCATGTATGAGATGTCATGAGAACGCATTTAGTGGAGTTGATGGAAACAAAACATCTGAGATTTCACAAATGCACGCTAAATACATCGAGTTTAAAGGCACTAGTGAGGCTATGAAATGTACTGATTGTCATATGCACGTAGGTCATAAAGATCTTGGAAAAACACTTTTTGATATCAAAGACACTAAACCAAAAACTTGGGAAGAGTGGGATATACAAAGAGCTAAAATGTTAAAAGAGAAGAAATAGTTAAAAGATAAATTTAGATAATCAAGTCTATAAAATCTTTTCCCATACCTCACTTTGGGGTATGGGTTGTTTTAAGTATATATTTTTTAAATAATTGAAGTTTAAATTTAATAAATATAGTTGCTATGTGCAACAGAGTACTTAGTTTTAATTTTTTAAACTTAAATTTAGATAATAATCATTATATAAAGTATAATTAAAATTAAAGATATTCTTTATTATGTTTTTTTAAACAAAATATATGTAAAATATTAATAATTTTATTATTAGGTTTTAAAAATGATTATAGGGATTTTACTTAAAAATTATAAAATATATGGTGGATTAAACTATATACCAATCTCTACAAAGCATAGATTTTCTGCATATATAGGAGATAATGGTGTTGGTAAAAGCTCTATACTTGAGGCTCTAGATACTTATTTCAATGGAAAAGAGTGGAATATACATTCTGGAGCAAGCCTAACCGATGCTAATACCCCATATATATCTACTGTTCATTTGTTAGACAAAGAGTCTCTAAAGAAAATAACCAAAAATGATGAGTCTTGCTTTAAAAAAATGCAAAAAATTAGTGATTTACTTTGGGATTTTGATATTTCAAAATTATCACCGAATAGTACTGAAGCAAAAATTTTAATTGAAGAATTGAAAAATATAGATAGTGTATACAAAGATACACACATGCTTTTAATTTCTGGTGTTGGTTATAAACATAGTATTATTAATGTTTATTTTAGCTCATTTGATAGTCACATAGCAAAATTATTCTCAGAAGAATTGGGTGGCTTTAAATTTAATAGTCAAAACGAAGAAGAAAACAAGAAATTTAGAATTTATTTTGGGAACTATAACGAATATATAAAAAACTATTATTCTTATATTTATATACCGGTAGAGGCTGGTGTAGAAGAGTTTACGAAATTAGAAACTCAAAATATGCAAAAATTAATGGGTAAAGATATAAATGACGAAATTATTAAAATTATTACTACTAAAAATCTAGATACTATAAATAAAAGCCTTAACTCTTTTGTAGATGATTTAGAACAACAATTATCTGCATATACATACAAAAATGGGTCAAACAGAAAAAATATTAGTATGAATGAGCTTACTCAAAAGGTAATAGAGTTGTTTTTTTCTATCAGAACACTACATAAAATAGATGCAAATAATAAAAATATTTCCGCTAAAAGTTTAAGTTCTGGCGAAAAAAGACAAGCTTTAATTGATATTTCCACGGCACTTATAAAAAGTCAAACTATAGAAGATAAAGAAATAATATTAGCTATTGATGAACCAGAATCCTCTTTGAATATATCCAAAACTTTTAATCAGTTTCAAAAGTTACTTGACTTATCAACAGAGAATTTAATACAAACATTAATTACAACTCATTGGTATGGCTTTTTGCCAATAACAACAAGTGGAAATGCACATTTTTTGAGTTTAAATATGCTAGACGAAAATAAAACTAGCTTTAAATTTAGAACATTTGATTTATATAATTATCGTGAGAAAATAAAACAAAACAGTACAAATAAACCCATGCCAGATGAAATAGAACTTAAAAGTATTAATGATTTAGTTCAATCAATTATCGCTTCAATTAAATCTGAGAAACCATACAATTGGCTAATTTGTGAAGGAAGTTCCGAAAAAATATACTTTGATTTTTATATGTCCGATTTAATAGAAAAAGAAAATTTAAGGATACTACCAGTAGGCGGCTCGAAAGAAGTGCAACGTATTAATAATTACTTAATTTTACCTTTAAATGAAAAAGAAGGCATAAATGGAAAAATATATTGTTTAGTAGATACTGATAAAATTCAAATAAATTTTAACAATGGTAATAGTGATAACATTATTGCAAAAAGATTATTTAATGATGAAAAACAACAAGATACATTACTTGTAAAAATAGACGGTGGTGACCGTAGTCAAGTAACGGAAATAGAAGACTGTTTAAATGGAGAGTTATTTATTGAAACATTAAGGTCGTTTCAAGATAAAAAAATAAATACTATTTTAGATCAACCGGGAAATATTCGAACTGATTCAAATTCGTACTTTTGTTTTGATATAAGACCAACAGATAAAAAAGATATAAAAGAATTTTTTAAGAAAAACAATGGTTTTAGAAAGATTGAATTTGCAAGAAAATATGTTGAGTTAGCACAAAAGAAGAAATATGAAGTACCGAAATTTATAGATGAAATTATTGATTTTTTTAAACTTAAACATTTTAAAAACTAATTTTATATATCTATTATTTTTTATTTATATTTAAATTTGGCACTGTAAGATTTAAATCAGACAAGCTTTTGTAAAAATTTTGTTGTAAGCTATCAAGTTCATCACTAAATTTGCTTATAGTTTTGTTAAAATCCTCGCTCATAATGCTTAAATTTCCCTCAAAAAGTTTGAATTTTTCTGAGTTTTGCTTTAAAAAACTTTCAAAATTTTGGTTTAAAAGCTTGCTTTTCATCGCTAAATCATCAATTGTTTTATTTAAATCTGAGCTATTTGTATCAAGAAAAAACGCATTAGCGCTTGCTAAAAAAACCATAGTTAAAAAAACCACTTTTTTCATATCCTACTCCCTAAAAAACAGATCTGGTTTGAGCTTTAAAAGCATACTAAAAGCGATATTTACGCTCTCATTTCTTATATAGTTTCTATCGCCTTGGATAAAAAATCTATCCACAAGTTTTTTGCCATTTCTACTTCCTGCGCCGATAAAGACCGTTCCTACGGGCTTTTGCTCGCTTCCTCCAGTTGGACCTGCGATTCCGCTAACTGCAAGTGCGAAATTTGCCCCACTAGCTTCAATTGCCCCATCTATCATCTTTATAACGCACTCTTTGCTAACTGCTCCAAACTCTTCTAAAACATCTTCGCTAACATCAAGCCAAATGTGCTTTATCTGATTTGAGTAGGTTACAAGCGAGCCATCAAACACTTCACTTGCGCCGCTAATTTCGCCGATTTTAGAAGCTATTAATCCAGCCGTGCAGCTCTCTGCAAAGCTGATTTTAGCACCGATTGCTTTTAGTTTTTCTACTATAAATTTAGCTAAATTTTCCTCCATGATAACTTGGTTTGAAAGCACTTCTAAAACTTCATCTATAAAGCCAACAAGTTTACCAAATTTACGCTCTTTTGCAGATGCTAAGATAAGAAATTTACTAAATTTACTAAGCGATAAATCTATATCAAATTTAGCACAAATCGGCTCAAAATACTCTCTTAAATCTTCCAAATCATCGGCAAATATAAAAAATTTTTGCGATTTTTCAGTATCATTTATAAGAATTTCTGGAAGTTTTTGAAGTGGATTTACTTTAACTAAATTTATCTCGCACCCATCTAAGACTATCAAAAAGCTATCTTTTTTGATAAGTTTTGACATCGATGGCGCTAAGGTTTGACTAAATTTAAGTTCAAGTATGTCAGAGGTCAATGTGGCGATGATTTTAGCGACTAAATGGTAGTTTTCATCTGATGAAAAGATTAAAATAGAAGAGTATTTTTTGGCTAAATTTTGTATAGCTAATGGCATATTTTTATCATTTTTTTCTATAAATTTTATGTCACCTAGCTCGCCAAATTTAGCCATATAATTTTCAAAAATATAGTTTAAAAAAGGTTGATTTATCTTAATGTCTTCGCCTATGATTAAAAGGGCGTTGTTCATACAGACTCCTTTAAATTTGGTTGATTATAGCATAAATTGGATATATTTTTTAAATTTTATCGATATTTCAGGGCTGTTGAGATAGAATTTGCAAATTTATTTACAAGGTTTTTAGATATGGATTATAAAGATACACTTTTTCTTCCTGTGACAGATTTTGCTATGAGGGGAAATCTACCACAAAATGAGCCGCTACGATTTAACTCTTGGTATAATGAGCGAAAAGTTTATGAAAAGATGAAAGCTAAAAGAGCTGGTGCGAGTGTGAGTTTTAACCTACACGATGGTCCACCTTATGCCAACGGACATCTTCATATAGGACATGCGTTAAATAAAATTCTAAAAGATATCATAACAAAAACGCACTACTTTTTTGGCGAAGATATACGCTATGTTCCGGGCTGGGATTGTCATGGGTTGCCTATCGAGCAGCAAGTTGAAGTTAAACTAGGAGATAAGAAAAAATCAACTAGCAAAACTCAAATTCGCGAGATGTGTCGCGCCCATGCAAGGGAATTTATAAACATCCAAAGAGATGAGTTTAAGACTCTTGGCGTTTTGGGGGATTGGGAAGATCCTTATATGACGATGAAATTTGAGTTTGAGGCTGAAATTTACGAAGCGCTCTGTGCTATTGCTAAAAAAGGAATTTTAATCGAGCGAAGCAAGCCTGTTTTTTGGAGTTGGGCTGCAAAAACTGCGTTAGCTGAAGCTGAAGTTGAGTATAAAGATAAAGAGGATTATTCGATTTTTGTGGCGTTTGATTTAAGTGATGAAGCAAATGCAAAAATCGGCACAAAAGGCGCAAAAGCAGTCATTTGGACAACTACTCCTTGGACACTTCCAGCAAATCAAGCTATCTCTTTAAAACCAGATGAAACATACGTTGTAACTAGCGAAAACTTGATTTTTGCAAAACCGCTGTTAGAAGGTCTTGTAGCAAGTGGCATTACAAAAGGAGAAGTGATAAAGGAATTTATCTCAAACGAACTTGAAAACCTCTTAGCTATAAATCCACTAAATGACAGAGCTTCACGCTTTATTTTAGGCGAGCATGTTTTGATGGACGGCGGAACTGGTTTGGTTCACACAGCTCCAGGACATGGTGAAGATGACTATCATGTTAGCTTAAAATACGGTATAGAAGTCATCATGCCAGTTGATGAAGAGGGCAAATACGACTTAGTTTTAAAATCTAAAAAGCTATTTCGCGATGATGTGGTTGATGAGTTGGTTGGACTTCATATCTTTAAGGCAAATGAGAAAATTATCGAGCTTTTAGGCGATGCGGTTGTAAGTGTGAGTAAATTTACTCACTCATATCCGTTTTGTTGGAGAACTCACAAGCCAGTGATTTACCGTGCTACAAAACAGTGGTTTATCGCGATGGATGAGCCAAAACTAAATGGCAAAACGCTTCGTCAGGTTGCTTTAGATGAGATTAAAAATGTCAAATTTTATCCAGAAAGTGGCGTAAAAAGGCTAACTTCGATGATAGAAAATCGCCCTGATTGGTGTATTTCAAGACAGCGCGACTGGGGTGTACCGATAGCGTTTTTTAGAGATAAGACCACAAAAGAGCCGATTTTTGATGATGAAGTGCTTAAAAATATAGCTAACATTTTTAAAGTCAAAGGCGCTGATGCGTGGTGGGAGCTAGAGATTAGTGAACTTTTACCAAAAGAGTCTAAATTTGATCCAAATAACTTAGAAAAAGTTATGGATATACTTGATGTTTGGTTTGATAGCGGAAGTACGTGGAAAGCAGTTTTACAAAGTGGCGAGTATGACGCTGGCGGATACAAGGCTGATATGTATCTTGAAGGAAGCGACCAACACCGTGGATGGTTTCAAAGCTCGCTTTTAGTAAGTTGTGCTGTAAATGAGCAAGCTCCTTATAAAAATATCCTAACTCATGGCTTTACAGTCGATGAGAAAGGACAAAAAATGAGCAAATCCGTAGGAAATGTCGTAGCACCAAGTGATGTAGCAAAGCAATACGGAGTTGAAATTTTGCGTTTATGGGTTGGGCTAAGTGATTACTCAAGTGATTTAAAAATCAGCGATAATATCCTAAAACAAGTTAGCGAACAGTATAGAAAGATAAGAAATACCATAAGATTTTTATTAGCAAATGTAAGTGATTTAAAAGAGCTAGAGGGAAATTTCACAGTGCTTGATAAGTGGATTTTAAACAAAGCAACAGTCGCGTTTAACGAAACTTCAGCAGCGTTTAAAAACTATGATTTTTCAAAAGGATTTAATATATTGTTAAATTTCTTAAGTGCGGATTTAAGTGGAATTTATCTTGATGTTTGTAAAGATAGGCTTTATTGTGATGATTTAAACTCAACTAGAAGAAGAAGCGCGCAAAGTGCGATGGTGCTGATAACAAGAGCGCTTTTACCACTTATCGCTCCAACTTTGACATACACAGTTGATGAGGTTATGGACTATGCACCAAATATTGTTAAAAATGGCAAAGAGGATGCGTTTGACTTAGCTTATAAAGGGCTTGAGTTTGAAGAAATTATTGAAGATGAAATTTTTATCAGCTCAAGAGATAAATTCTTTGAAATAATCGACTCGCTTAAAAAAGATAAAATTATAAAATCAACCCTAGAGCTAGTTTTAGAGACAAGTTCAAATGAGATTTTATCTCACGATATGGATGAGATAGTTGACTGGTTTATGGTTAGTGGCGTAAAAAGTATTGAAAGTGATGAGTATTTAGCTGAGTTTAAAACAATGGATGAGGTGTTTAGACTAGTTAAATCGGATAAATTTAAATGCCCAAGGTGCTGGAAATACCAAGCAAATCATGAAGGCGAAGTATGCCCACGATGTGCGAAAGTGCTAAAGAATGTTTAACGAACAGATGAGCTTTAGTGTTGTTATCATCACTGTTATCATCATCTGTGCCCTTATAGCAATGGGCATATTTTTTGTAAATAAATATAAGGAGAAAAAGTGATAAGCTTAAAAGAGGCGTTGAAGCTTTCGCAAAGTGAAATTCTAAATTTAAGAAAAGAGCTAAAAGATAAGATTGTGCAAGATAGGGCTTTAGGAGCTTATGTCGAGCAACTAACCAATGAAGAGCTAAACGAAAGTGGCGATGGCGTTCCAATCGCTATAAAAGACAACATTCAAGTTAAAGGTTGGAGTATAACAGCTTCTTCAAAGATACTTCAAGGATATGTTGCGCCTTATGATGCAACTGTTATAACAAAGCTAAAAGAGGCAAATTTAAGCCCATTTGGTCGTACAAATATGGACGAGTTTGCGATGGGTGGCTCAACTGAAACTTCATACTACGGCAAAACGCTAAATCCGCTTGATAGAAGCAGAGTTCCTGGCGGAAGCAGTGGCGGAAGCGCGGCAGCTGTTGCTGGTGGATTAGCAATAGCTGCTTTAGGAAGCGATACTGGTGGAAGCATACGCCAACCAGCTGCATTTTGTGGGTGCGTAGGGTTTAAGCCAACTTATGGAAGAGTTAGCAGATACGGTCTTGGAGCATACTCAAGTAGCTTAGATCAAATAGGTCCTATTACTAGAAGTGTTGAAGATGCTGCTATTTTATACGATATCATAAAAGGTCATGACACAAAAGATAGCACAAGCTTTAGTGGTGTGTATGAAAACACAGCAGATAAACTAAATCCAAACCGCAAATTTAGTATAGCTGTGATAGAAAACTATATAAATGACGCTGATGAAGATGTTAAAAAAGAGCTTTTAAAAACGATAGAGAAGCTAAAATCAGCAGGTCATAGTATAGTTTATAAAAATTTATCAAACGCAAAATATGACATAGCAACTTACTATATCATCTCAACTGCCGAAGCGAGTGCAAATTTAAGCCGTTATGATGGCGTTAGATATGGAAGAAGAGCAGAAGTTAAAAATCTTCATGACTTATATGCAAAGACTAGAGGCGAGGGCTTTGGCGAAGAGGTAAAAAGAAGAATGCTGCTTGGAACTTTCGTGTTAAGTAGCGGATACTATGATGCCTACTATATAAAAGCGCAAAAAGCAAGAAACTTTATCAAAAAAGAGTATGAAGAAATTTTAAAAGAGAGCGATATTATATTGTTACCAGTTGCTCCAACTACGGCTTATAAATTTGGTGCGATGAGCGATCCAGTGCAAGCATATCTTGGCGATGTTTACACTGTGGGTGTAAATTTAGCCGGACTTCCAGCTATCTCAGTTCCAGTTGGAAAAGATAGAGATGGGCTTAATGTAAGTGCTCAAATCATAGGAAAAGCTTATGATGAGCAAGCAGTCTTAGATGGCGGATTAGTTTTAGAAAATATAACAAAGGAGTAGCGTATGAAGATAGTAAAAAGAGCTTTAACATTTGAAGATGTGCTTTTAGTGCCTCAGTATTCTGAAATTTTACCAAAAGATGTGGATTTAAGGACTAAATTTAGTAGAAATATCGATTTAAATATCCCTTTAGTAAGTGCTGCTATGGACACTGTTACTGAGTATAGAACGGCGATTATGATGGCTAGACTTGGTGGAATTGGCGTGATTCATAAAAATATGGATGTTCAAACTCAAGCTAGAATGGTAAAAAGAGTCAAAAAAAGCGAGAGTGGCGTTATAATCGATCCGATTTTCATAAAAGCTGGCGCTACTATAAAAGATGCGCTTGATATCATGAGTGAGTATAGAATTTCAGGAGTTCCAGTAGTTGATGATAATGGAATTTTAATCGGCATTTTGACAAACAGAGATTTGCGATTTGAGACTGAATTTAACGCTCTTGTTGGCGATAAGATGACAAAAGCACCACTAATCACAGCTCCAAAAGGTTGCACGCTTGATGATGCTGAGAAAATTTTTAGAAGCAACAAAGTAGAAAAACTCCCGATTGTCGATGAGCATGGCAAACTTGATGGACTAATTACAATCAAAGATCTTAAAAAAAGAGTTGAGTATCCAAATTCAAACAAAGATCAATATGGTCGCTTAAGAGTAGCGGCTGCTATAAGTGTTGGACATCTTGATAGGGCAAAAGCTTTGGTTGAAGCTGGTGTTGATGTGCTTGTTATGGACTCAGCGCACGGACATTCAAAAGGCATAATCGATACTTTAAAAGAGTTAAAGAGAAATTTTGATGTTGATGTTGTAGTAGGAAATGTCGCAAATCCGGCAAGCGTTAAAGACTTAGCACAAGCTGGAGCAGACGCTATAAAAGTAGGAATCGGACCAGGAAGCATATGCACGACTAGAATAGTAGCTGGAGTTGGAGTTCCGCAAATTACAGCGATTAGCGATTGCGCTGATGAAGCCAAGAAATACGGCATTCCAGTCATCGCAGATGGTGGTATAAAATACTCTGGTGATGTAGCAAAAGCTCTTGCTGTTGGTGCAAGTTCAGTTATGATAGGAAGCTTGCTTGCAGGTTGCGATGAAAGCCCAGGGGATTTGATAACTTTCCAAGGAAGACAGTATAAAAGCTACCGTGGTATGGGCTCGCTAGGCGCTATGACAAAAGGAAGCGCTGATAGATACTTCCAAGAAGGAACTGCATCTGAAAAGCTAGTCCCAGAAGGCATTGAAGGGCGTGTTCCATATGCTGGACTTTTAAAAGAGGTGATTTATCAGCTAGTTGGTGGACTTAGAAGCTCGATGGGGTATTGTGGAAGCATAGACATACCAACTTATCAAGAAAAAGCAGAATTTGTTGAGATAACAAGTGCGGGTCTAAAAGAGAGCCACGTTCATGATGTTATCATCACAAAAGAGGCGCCAAACTATAGAGTTGATTAGTGAAGATAGAGACTAAAATAGAGCATTTTAACGAGCCGCTTTACTTAGAGAGCGGCCGGATTTTCTCCTCTTTTAAACTCGCTTATGAAACTTATGGCGAGTTAAATGCCGATAAATCAAACGCAGTTGTAGTTTGTCATGCACTAACTGGAAGCCATCACGCAGCAGGGCGTTATGATGGAGATACAAAAGCTGGTTGGTGGGATAGCTTAATAGGCGATGGTAAGGCGGTTGATACAACAAAATATTTTGTTATTTGTGTAAATATCATCTCAAGCCCATTTGGTTCAACTTGCCCACTAGATATAGATGAAAGTAGAGGCAAAGAGTATAGGATGCGCTTTCCTGTAGTCGTGATAAGCGATGTGGTAAATGCGCAAAGAAGGCTTTTTGAGCGTCTTGGGATAAAAAAGGCTCACGCGATAATAGGTGGAAGTTTAGGTGGAATGCAAGCGCTTTGTTTTGCGATTGAGCATAGTGACTTTTGCGACCGAGTTATCGCACTAGCTACGACTTATGCTACTCAAGCATGGGCGATAGCGTTTAACAAAATCGCCATTGAGGGCATTTTAAATGATCCAAATTTTGATAATGGAAATTATGATAAAGAAGCGATTAAAGAAAATGGCTTAACTGGCATGGCGATTGGTAGGATGGCAGGACATATCAGCTTTTTAAGTCCACACTCAACTAAGAGTAAATTTGATAGGAAGTATGTCGATACAGATGGACTTTACGAGCTAAAGGGGCGATTTGAGGTTGATAGATATATGGAGTATAATGGCTATAACTTCTCAAAGCGTTTTGATCCATTATGCTATCTTTATATCGCAAAGATGATGAATGTCTTTGACTGCACTCGCCATTATGATAGTTTAAAAGACGCGCTTGCTCCAATTAAAGCAAAGCTAACTTTGATATCTTTTAGCGGCGATATGCTTTTTATGCCTCGCGAGATGAGAGAAATTTATGATAGTTTGGTTGATATGGGGCGTAAAAATATGGTCGAATATATCGATATAAGTAGCGATTATGGGCATGATGCGTTTTTGGTTGAAGTTGAAAAATTTGATTTTTATATAAAAAGGGCGTTAGAATGGAAAAAGTAGAAAACAAAGAGAGCTTTGAAGCAAAGCTAGAAAAGATAAATTTAGTTTTAGAAGAGCTAAAAAAAGAAGATTTAAATTTAAACGATAGCGTTAAGTTATACAAAGATGGCGTTAAACTTTTAAAAGAGGCAAAAGAGATTTTAAACGATGCGAAGCTTGAAGTTTATGAAGTAGAAAGCGATGATGAGTAAAATTTGCTTAATCCAGCTTCCAACTTTATCGATGAGTGAGGCTAGGATTGATTATTATATACGCATAGTAAAGGAAAATGGCGCGAATTTAGCTGTTCTTGGCGAATACGTGCTAAATAGCTTTTTTACCGAACTTTTAAAAATGCCAAAAACTTTGATAAAAGAGCAAATTTCACACAAAAAAGAGCTTATGAGTGAGCTTGCAAAAAAGTATGATATAACTATAATTGCACCTTTTATCCTGCCAAAAGGCAAAGGTTTTATAAAAGGCGTGGCTAAATTTATGCCAAACAGCACTCGCTTTTGGGAGCAGAGTTTTTTGATAAACTATATGCATTGGGATGAAAAAAGCTTTTTTCTAAATCAAGATGAGAAGCTAAATTTGCCTATTTTTACGCATGAAAAGTTTAAATTTGGAGTTTTGTCTGGCTTTGAAGCGCACTTTGATGTGTGTTGGCAAGAGTTAATGAAAGCCGGAGTGGACGTGGTTTTAGTACCAACTGCTTCGACATTTGAGTCAAATTTGCGTTGGCAAGAGATGCTTAAAACAAGAGCTTTTACAAATTTAGTCTATGTTTTAAGAGTAAACCGCGTGGGCAAGGCAAAATTTGGCGATGAGGTTTGTGAGTTTTATGGAGATAGTTTTGCGATATCGCCAAATGGAGAAATCAGCAGTAGTTTAAAAAACGAAGAGGGAATTTTGCTTTTCGAGCTTTGTAAAAAAGAGCTAAAAGATGAGCGAAAGTTATGGAAATTTAGAGAAATTTTAAGTCAAAAAGGATTTATATGAGTGGTTATTTTACTCGCCAAATTCAGCTTTGGGGCGAGGAAACACAAAATTCGTTATCAAACAAAAAAGTTTTAATCATAGGAAGTGGCGGGCTTGGAAGTACTTTAGCTTACGCGCTTGGTGCAAGTGGAGTTGGAGAGATTCATGTTATTGACTTTGATAAAGTATCGCTTCATAATATTCATCGACAAATTCTTTTTAGTTTAAACGATGGGGATAAATTCAAAGCCCAAATTTTTAAAGAAAAGGTTGAAGCTCGCTATGATGGTGTTAAAGTTGTGCCGTATTTAGTTAAATTTGATGAGTTTGTTAAGACTAACACAATTAAATTTGACCTTATCTTAGATGCGACAGATAACCTTGAAACAAGAGCTTCGATAAATAAATTTGCTAAAGCAACAAAAACGCCTTGGATATACGCTTCAGTTGAAGCATGGCATGGACAAGTTTGCTTTATGGATAAGGCAGATTTTAAGCCATTTGAAAAAACAGGGCTAAAACCAGCTGGTTTAACAGCTCCTATCGTTATGTTTGTATCAAGTTTTGAAGCGAATTTAGCTCTTCGTTATCTAGCAGGTTTGGAAGTGAAAAAAGATACTCTCCACTACCTTGATATAAGTAGCGGAGAGCTTAAAGTTAGTAAATTTAAGATGAACTAGTTTAAGTTAAAAGTCATCGACTTCATAGTATAAGGCTTGGTGAATGCATCATTTTTTATCTGCATTGAGCCTTTTACTTCAGGAGCTAACACATAGTATAAAAGATCAGCTTTTATACTTGTTGTTCCTGCTGGTATATCTATAGAAATCTCTCTTTTTTCAAGAGGTTTTAAAGTGCTATCTGATACTAGTCTATCAGCTGCGTATGATAGAGTTCTGCTTCCTATTTTATTTCTATAAACTTTTTCAAAGCCTATTTTATTGCTAGATAACTCTGTTGTTCCTTTTAAAAATTTTAGATTTAGCACTACGCTTCTACCACTAAATCCGCTTGGCAAGTTGTGTGTTGCAAGGTTTTCTATCTCTATGTTTGCTTTAGTGCTACCTATGACCTTAATGCCTAGATTTACATACTCTTTTAACTCTTTAGAATCATTTCTAATACCAGCAAAAAGGTGAGATCTTATCGTTCTTTTTTGGGCTAAATTTGGCTTCATATTTGGAGCTATAATCTCTTGTTTTAAAGAACCCATATGACAATCAACGCATCGTCTTGTATCATTTGTCGATTCTAGCTCTTTTCCAGTATCATAAACTGAGAGTTTGTTCTCAGTAGCTTGTCCTTGGTGGCAAGCAAGGCACAAGTCATTTCCAGTAACAAAGTAATCCCTAATCTCACTTTTATGAAAACCGGCTCTGTTGTTTGGATCTGTAAATGGTCCTACGATTGTATCATTTGGTATCCACTCAAGCACGTTAAATCCGACATCTTGATCGTTGTGTTTTTCTTTTATGCTATTTACGTTGTGACATACATAGCAACTTATACCATTTTGTATATGTTTAGCAGTTAGTGCTTTATCTATATGTTCGCTTTGCGTGGTTTCTAGCACAAAAGCTTTAGCTAGCATATAGTTTTCATCAAGTTCGCTTTCAGCTACTTCTAGTCTTGGGTTATGACAATCCCCACACTTAACTAAAACATTCTCATACGGTTGTCTAAGATCTCTTGCGACTATTTTTACTGCCTCATGATACAGCTCGTTTTTATCTGTATGCGACTTTGCGTGCAGGGACGTCATCCAGTCTTTAACTTGTTCTTGGTGACAGGCGCTACAGTTTGTAGGCGCTACAAATCTTTGAATGATTTTTGCATTTGAAAGCGTAACTGCTAAGAGTAAGATTAAAAAATATTTCATGAAACCTCTTTTATAAACATAAGTTATTTTGACGTAAAGTATACAATACTTTCAAAAAAATAACAATAGTAAGTGCTATTTATCACGATAAAATCTAAATTTTAAGTAGCTTTTAGGTAAAATATAGACTAAATTTTACAAAGGCATAAATTTGAAAAAAGTTCATTTTATAGGCATAGGCGGGATTGGAATTTCTGCTATTGCGAGGTTTTTAAAAGAGAGAGATTATATCATCACAGGTTCTGATATAAAAGAAAGTAACACTATAAAAAAGCTTAGAAACGAAGGAGTTGAGGTCGTTACTCCACACTGTAAAGATATCATAAAAGATCAAGATTTTGTCGTTTACTCAGCTGCTATTAAAGAAAATAATGTCGAAATAGCAGAAGCGAAGAAAAAGGGGATAAAATGCTTTTCAAGAAAAGAAATTTTACCTTTAGTGTTAAAAGACAAAAAGGTCTTTTCAGTAGCCGGAGCGCATGGTAAAAGCACCACTTCATCGATGCTTGCAAGCATTTTAGATGGTTCAGTTATAATAGGAGCTATTTCAAAACAGTTTGGCTCAAATATGAAGTATTTTGAGAGCGAAAATATCATCTTTGAAGCTGATGAGAGTGATAGTAGTTTTTTAAACTCAAACCCATATTTAGCCGTTGTAACAAACGCAGAACCAGAACATATGGAGCATTATGACTTTGATATTGAGAAATTTCACGCTGCTTATCGTGGCTTTTTAGAAAGGGCAAAAATTTGCGTTATAAATGCTGAAGATGAGTTTTTATCTACGATTAAAAAAGATTGTATTAAACTCTATCCAAGCCGCGATATAGAAAGCGTTAAGCTGGTTTTAAGAGAGTATCAGCCATATATAAGTTTTAACTTAAAAGGCTTAGGCAGGTTTGAGGTTTTTGGTATCGGCGAACATATCGCAATCGATGCAAGTCTTGCCATATTAGCGGCAAACTGCGAGGTTGGGCTAGAGAGCATTAGAAAAAGCTTGCTTGAGTATCGTGGGATTAAAAAAAGATTTGATATATTAGTGGCTAATAAAGACTTTGTTTTAATCGATGATTATGGACATCATCCAACCGAGATAAAAGCGACTTTAAAAAGCGTTAAAGAGTATGCGAATTTGCTTGGTATTAGTAAAATCACAGCTATTTTTCAACCACACCGCTACACAAGGTTAAAAGCAAATTTAGAAGGCTTTAAAGAGTGTTTTAAAGAGGCTGATGATTTAGTTATTTTACCAGTTTATTCGGCTGGAGAAAGTGATAATGGGATTGATTTAAGAGCCGAGTTTAAAGAGCTTAAACCGCTTTTTACAGACAGGGTAAAAAGAGATAATCAAAGCATTGAGTTTTATGACAACTTTGGCGTAAAACACCTGCTTGATGATGGCATAGTTATCGGATTTGGTGCTGGAGATATCACTTATCAGTTAAGAGGAGATTTATGAGATATATAATCGCTATAGTTTTGTTGCTTTTTATCATCGTGCTTTTTAGTGTAGATGATGAAAAACTTAGCAAAAAGGTCAAATTTAGTATAGTTGGAATTTTGGCATTTATTGCTGTGTTTGGATACTTTTATGAGGGTTTTGTCGAGAAAAAAAGCCTAAATTTACAAGAGATAGCCTTAAGTTTTAACCAAAACAAAACTTTAGTTTGCAAAGGTTATGATATAAACCAAACAAATTTTAACTTCTCTTATGCAACTTCGAGTTTTATAGCTAAAAAGGGCGTTAGCGATAAATTTAAAGATGTTATGGTAGATGCAAAGGACTGCAAAATAAAAGATGAAAAGTAGTATTTTTACTAAGCTTGATTTAGATGAGTATTTAAATAACTTTAACTTATATCTTGCAAGACAAAAGCCCCTTTTTGTAGAAGGCGATAGCAAGATAAATTATGAAAAAATTTTAGAACTTGCTAAATTTGACTTTAAACCTTGCCAAAGCGTGGCGAATTTAGATGATTCGTTGATGAGAGTCTCAAAACAAGGCGTTTTGCATATCAGTGAGATTTATGAATTCAGTAAAATTTTTAACTATTTTAACTATATAAAAAAGATTAAATTTCAAGGCAGGCTTCTTGAGTGGCTTACAAAGATAGTAATCCCGCAAAATGTTGGCGAAGTGGCGTTGTATTTTGATGAAAAAGGCGAGTTTAAAGATAGTATTGATGAGCGGTTTTACGCACTAAAAGAGGCATATAAGATAAAAAAAGATGAGATAAATAGCGAACTTAAACGTCTAATTTATTCAAAAAGCATAACTCCATATCTAGTTGATACACAAATTCACTATATAAACGATAGTGAGGCACTTTTGGTGCGTGGTGGTTTTAATCATGTTTTAAAAGGCACAGTTGTAGCAAGAAGTAGTGGTGGATACTTTTATGTGATGCCAGCAAACATCTCGCGCCTTAAATCCGAGCAAGCAAGCATAATGGATAAAAAAGAGGAGATTGTGCATGAGCATTGCAAAAAAATAAGTCAAATTTTTAGTAAAAATCTCTTGTTTTTAAAATTTATAAACCAAGCTTTTGACCAACTTGACGCGCTTTGTGCAAGGGCATTTTTAGCTAGAGCAAAGGACTATGAGTTTGTTTTAGCTGATAGCTCAAGAGATATTATCATCAAAGATTTTGCCCATCCAGCGCTTAAAAATCCAAAGCGAGTTAGTATAGATTTTAGTAAAAAAGTGCTTTTAATCACCGGAGTAAACGCTGGTGGGAAAAGTATGCTTTTAAAGTCTATTTTAACAGCGTCTTTGCTCTCAAAGTATCTTTTGCCTATGCCTATACGCGCAAACGAGTCTAAAATAGGCACTTTTAAAGAGTTTGAACTTATCATGGAAGATCCACAAAGCGTGAAAAATGATATTTCAACTTTTGCTGGAAGAATGCTTAGCTTTTCTAAACTTTTTGGTAGAAAAAATTTAATCATCGGAGTCGATGAAATCGAGCTTGGAACAGACTTTGAAGAGGCTGCTAGTTTATATAGTGTGCTTATAAAAAGGCTTGCTCAAAATGATGTTAAAATCATCATCACAACGCACCACAAACGACTTGCCATGCTACTTGCAAAAGATAGCGAAGTCGAACTTGTAGCAGCGCTTTATGATGAAAACTTAGGAGTGCCTAAATTCGAATTTTTAAAAGGGACAATCGGCAAATCATACGCCTTTGAAACAGCTTTAAGATACGGGATTTCGCCGACTTTTGTAAGTGAGGCTAAAAAAGCATATGGAGAAGATAAAGAGAACTTAAATGAGGCGATTTCAAAAGCTATAAATTTAGAGTTAAAGCTAAGAGAAAAGCTTGATGAAACGAACAAAAAAGAGCAAAAGCTTGATTCGCTGCTTGAGGGCTTTAAAAATCAAAAAGAGAAATTTGAAGATGAGCAAAAAGCGGTTATTTCTCGCCTTGAAACACAGTATTATCACGCTATAAGCGAGGCAAAAAGAAGTGTAAATTTACAAGATACTAAGGATAAACAACGCTCAATCAACAAAGCAAATGAGCTTATAAAAGCGGTAATCAAGCCTGAAATCATATCCAAAGATGAAAATTATAAAATCGGCGATAGGGTAAAATATGAAAAAATCAAAGGCGAAATTATCTCCCTTAGCAAGACAGATGCGACCATTTTAAGCGATGGTATTAAACTTAGAGTTCCGATTAAGCTTCTTAAACGAAGCGGAAACCAGCCGGTAATTAAGACAAGTTCTGTTAGCATAAAAGTAGCAAAACCGCAAAGTGCTAGCGTTGTTTTAGACTTGCACGGTTTAAGAGCGGAAGAGGCGATAGAAAAGCTTGATAAATTTATCTCTGATAGCCTTGTAATGGGCTTTGATGAGGTTATAGTAAAACATGGTATGGGAACTGGAAAACTTGCTTTTGCGGTTAAAGAGTTTTTAAAAACTCATCCAAGCGTTGTATCTTTTCGCGATGGAACGCCAAACGAGGGTGGTTTTGGCTCAAAGATTATAAAATTTTAGGAGAGGAATTTGGAGGCTTTTTTAAAAGGGATTATGCTAGGTTGGGGTGTTTCTGTGCCGATTGGTCCGGTGAATGTGCTTATTATGTCTTATGCGCTTAAAAGCTACACTCAAGCCCTTGCTTTAGGGCTTGGAGCGATGAGTGCGGACGCGCTTTATTTGATTTTACTTAGTTTTGGTATGCTTGAGTTTTTAAACTATCCGACTTTTTTTAGCGTTCTTGCGGTTTGTGGGGCGATTTATCTAAGCTATATGGCGTATGATATCTATAAAAACGCTAGTAATGTCATAGCGCCACAACAAGATGTTAAATTTACCTCTCATACAAAAACTTTTATAAAGGGCTTTTTTCTAAATATCACAAACCCTTATGTTATCATGTTTTGGCTAAGCATAGCAACCGTTACAGCAAGTATAGAAGGAAGTTTTGTGCTAGCTCTTTTAGGGCTTGTGGCTGGAATTTTAAGCTGGATAACGCTCTTTCCGCTAGCCATTTATAAAAGTAGAAATCTAATAGGCGCAAAAGCTTCAAAAATGCTATCGTATTTTTCAGCTATAATTTTGCTGTTTTTTGCATTTTTGCTTATATATGAAAAATTTATTAAAGGAAGCTAAATGGAAGTTATAGAAATCTTAAAAGAGTTATTAAAATTTAGATCTATCACGCCAGATGACGATGGTGCATTAAACTACATAGCCTTGCTTTTGCCAGAGTTTGAGTCTAAATTTATAGAGAAAAATGGCGTTAGAAATCTTTTCTTAAAACGTAAATTTGGCGATGGAATTCATCTTTGTTTTGCAGGACATATCGATGTAGTGCCTCCTGGAGATGGTTGGAGTAGTGAGCCATTTAAGCCGGTTTTAAAAGATGGAAAACTTTATGCTCGTGGCGCTCAAGATATGAAAAGTGGCGTAGCTGCGATGATATCAGCACTTATAGATAGCGATGAGTTTAATGGCACATTAAGTTTGCTTTTAACTAGTGATGAAGAAGGAGACGCACTTTATGGCACGCTAGAAGTTTTAAAATGGCTTAAAGAGGTGGGCGAGTTGCCAGAGTATGCCGTTGTTGCCGAGCCAACAAGCGATAAGGTCATGGGCGATACCCTAAAAATCGGCAGGCGTGGCTCTATAAATGGAGTTTTAAAGATAAATGGCAAGCAAGGACACGCCGCATATCCAAGCAAATGCATAAACCCAGTCCACATCTTAGCTTCTCATTTTAACGAGTTTGCGGGGTATGAACTTGATGATGGTGGAGAGTTTTTCCAACCAAGCAAGATAGTTATAACCGATATAAGAGGCGGTATGGAGGTAACAAACGTAACTCCAGAGTCTGTAAAAGTGATGTTTAATGTGCGAAACTCAAATCTAACCGATATGAAAAAGGTTAAAGAATATATAGAAAACCTATATAAAGGGTATGATATTAGCTTAGAGTTAAAGAGTTCGGCGCGCCCGTTTTTAACTTCAAAAGACTCAAATTTAGTTAAATTTATGCAAAGTTCAGTGGATAAAATTTGCGAAATCTCGCCAGAGCTTAGCACAAGTGGAGGAACTAGCGATGCTAGGTATTTTGCTGAATTTGGTGTTGATGTGGTTGAGTTTGGTGTGATAAATGACACGATTCACGCAGTTGATGAGAGAGTTGGCGTCGATGAGGTAGAAAAACTTTACCTTGTTTTTAAAGATTTAATAACAAATTTAAAGGAAGATTGATGAAAATAGTTCACACAAATGCCGCTCCAGCAGCGATCGGACCTTACTCACAAGGAGTTGTTGCAAATGGCTTTTTATTTACCTCTGGACAAATTCCACTAAAGCCAAATGGCGAGTTAGTAGGCGGAAGTATAGAGGAGCAAACAACGCAAGTTATGGCAAATTTAGAAGCCATCTTAAAAGAGGCTGGAGTGAGCTTTAACGATGTTGTAAAAACTGTGATATTTTTAGATGATATGGCTGACTTTGCAAAAGTTAATGAAGTTTATGCGAAGTATTTTAGCCAAAACAAACCAGCTCGTAGCACTGTAGCGGTTAAAAGTCTACCTAAAAATGTCTTAATCGAAATCGAAGTCATAGCTCAAATTTCTTAAGCCAAAATTTGGCGTAGACAGCTATATTTTGGCTAGTTTTTAGCCAAAATATAGATGAAATTTTTGGTTTTTATTTCTCTTTTGTGGTTTATAAAACCGCAGCGGTAGAAAAAATCTAAAGCAGTTTTTATAAAAATTTACCAAATTTGACTTTTCCTACTACAAAATCTTTCAGATAAAATTAAATCGCCCAAGAAAAATTAAGAATTCGCAAAGTATCTTTTAAACATACAAATTTATAACCAAATTTAGTAAGAATTCTTATCTAATTTTAGAATTTTAGCTTTTAACAAAGATTGTATAAGCTAAAAAATTTATAAATAACAAAATTTTATCACGATAAAAATATATTTAACCTTATTTATATAATTAATTTATAATTTTAGAATTAAATTTATATTTTAAATAATTATTTTTATATTTATTATCTAATTCTTTATATTATTAAATTATATTTATGTAAATTTAAGTAGGTATTTATAATAAAAGATTTATAATAAATAAATTTATATTAAGGATAAAAGATGAAAAAGTTATTTTTCTGCATATTTTTCTTGTGTGCATCTATGGTGTTTGCGGAAACTTTGAAAACTATACAAGATAAAAAAGTCTTAAGAGTAGGAGTTTACGCAGAGCAACCGCCGTTTTCTACTAAGACAAGCGAAGGATATCAAGGCTTTGAAGTTGAGCTAGCACAAGCTTTAGCTAGTGGAATTTTTCCTAATGGTGGCGGTAAAATCGAGTTTATCAGCGTAAATGATGGCGATAGAATTCCGTTTTTGCAAAACGATACGGTAGATTTAGTCATTGCAACGATAACAAAAACACCAGAAAGAGAGAGGCTTATAGACTTTTCTATACCTTACTTCACCGTTAATACCGCTATTTTAACAAGAAAAGCAGATAAGATAACAAAGCTTTCCGACCTTGCTGACAAGACGATAATCGTAGAGAAAAACTCTATCGCAGAGGCGTATTTTGACGCAAAAGGATATAAACTTTTAACTTGCAGTGGTGCGATGAGTTGCTATAACTTACTAAAAAAAGGTCAAGGCGATGGCTTTGCTAACGATAACTTAATTGTGTTAGCATATCCAGTAATCGACAGCTCGGTTGAAATCGGCATCAAAAACATCGGTAGCACCGACCTTTTAGGTATCGGAGTCAAAAAAGGGAATCAAGAGTTGTTGGAATTTATAAACGCTGAACTTATCAAGCTAAGCAAGGGCGGCTTTTTCGCAAAAGCATTTAACGATACACTTGATCCATTTTACAAAGGAACAGCTGAGAAAAAATACTTCTTGCTTGATGATTTATACAGAATGTTTATGTAAAAGTCTAGCAAGTTTAACCTAAAACTAAACCAAGCAAATTTAGGCATTAAAAGCTTAAATTTGCTTTTTTCGCATTAGATTTATAACTGAAAGGCTAAAAAATGAGCGGAAGATAAAAGCTTTACAAATCCGTAAAATAGGCAAAATAAATACTTTACTTATGTCTTGGTAATAAATTTAAGTAGTTATTTATAAGAAAACTTTTATAATTACTAAAATTTTTATAAAGGATATAAATGAAGAAGATACTTTTTTGTATATTTTTACTGTCTGCATCTATGATGTTTGCAGAAAATTTAAAAACTATACAAGATAAAAAAGTTCTAAGAGTTGGAGTTTTTGCAGAGCAACCTCCTTTTTCTACTAAGACAAGCGATGGATATCAAGGCTTTGAAGTTGAGTTAGCACAAGCTTTAGCTAGTGGAATTTTCCCTGATGGTGGAGGTAAAATCGAATTTATCGGAGTAAAAGCTAGCGATAGAATTACATTTTTACAAAACAATACTATAGATTTATTGATTGCAACACTAACAAAAACACCAGAAAGAGAGGAACTTATAGACTTTTCTATACCTTATTTTACTGTTAATCTTGCCATTTTAACAAGAAAAGCAGATAAGATAACACAACTTTCTGATCTTGCTGACAAGACAATAATCGTAGAGAAAAACTCTATAGCTGAGAAATATTTCGACTCTAAAGGATACAAACTCGTAACTTGCAACTCTGCTATGAATTGTTATAATCTATTAAAAGAGGGTAAGGGCGATGGGTTTGTTAATGATAATTTGATTGTTTTGGCATATCCAGTAATAGACAGCTCGGTAGAAATAGGGGTGAAAAATATCGGAAGTACTGATTTGTTAGGTATCGGAGTTCAAAAAGGAAACCAAGAATTGCTTAAGATAGTTAACTCTGAACTTATCAAACTAAGCAAGGGCGGCTTTTTCGCAAAAGCATTTAACGATACGCTTGATCCATTTTACAAAGGAACAGCTGAGAAAAAATACTTCTTGCTTGATGATTTATACAGAATGTTTATGTAAAAGTCTAGCAAGTTTAAACTAAAACTAAAACAAGCAAATTTAGGCATTAAAAGCTTAAATTTGCTTTTTTAAAGTTTGCAAGTAGTCGAACAAAAAAAGATAGAATTTTATAAATATTTTAGTGAAAAACTCGCAGTTGTCATTTGCGAAGATTTTTGACACCGCTTTAAATGTTAGGTAGATTTTATATGGTTTTTGCTATTTTTAAAGTATTGACTAAGGGCTTAAATTTAACATTTTTGCAAAAGTATCTTGATGTGATAAATATGGCTGTTATTCATAAAGTATTTTTTACTTTAGTGAATTTAAAGATATTGAGCGCAAAGTAGATTTAGCATTTTTATAAAATTATTTTTAAATTTATGGTGTTATTTGTAAAGTATTTTAACCACAAAAACAACCAACGCAAGAGAGATTTACTACTGCAAATGTTTTAGCGCGATAACAAGCTAAAAAACGTGGTAAAATTTACAGTTGCTATTTGCAAAGTATTATTAGAACTTAAATTTAGCATTTCACAAAAGTATTTTACAAATATTTTAACATCAAAATAAAATGCTAATTTATCATTAAATCATTTTAAGCACTGACAAAACATGGCAAAATTTAACACTATCCATTAAATATTTTGGCACTAAAATATGCAAAATCTATAAAGTTGTAATTTATACTTTCAAGTATTCTAGTGGTAAAAACTATATAAAATTTAGTCATTAAATTTTATATTTAAATTCGCAAAGTATTTTAACGCTAAAACATCAAATCAAACTGCCTAAATTTAACGCCAAAACCAAATTTACATCTATAACTAAATTTTATAAAATATTTACCTTAAACGAGAGCAAAAACATCATAACCCCAAGTAAAAGCATGATAGCAAGTCCGCCAAGTTCGATATATAGTCTAAATTTTTGTAGTTTTGGAAAAGCGTTGATTTTGCTTCCTAAAACAGCAGCTAAAAAGATAACCACGCTCATACCAAGCGCTATGAAAACAGCGCTCATAAGGCTAGTTAGGTAGCTTCCAAGACTAAAGGCTAAGACAAAAACAACGATTGTCCCAGGGCAAGGAACTATCCCAGCAACCAATGCCACGAGCCACTCACTTTTGTTGCTTTTCTCGTTTTTATGCTTATGATGACATCCGCAGTTACAATGATGCTCGTGCGCGTTTAGGTTTTTAACCTTATCTAAAAAGATGTAAAAAACTATGAATATTATAATCCCAGCTGATATTTTTAAAGTCAAATTTGCGATGTTTAAATTCAGAGCTTTTGCCACACCTTCAAGCGCAAACATCGAAAACACAACTAAAAGTAGCGCCCCGCCAACGTGAAAAATGCCGATTTTGATAGCAAAAAACAGAGCTTTTTTATAGTTTTGCTCGCCATTTGCAAGAAAATAACTAGTCGTTAAAAGCTTAGCATGCCCAGGTCCTGCTGCGTGAAAAAAGCCATATATAAATGAGATTAAAGCTATGCTTAAAAAGCCAAAAAATGTCGGATGGGCGTTGTTTGACTTTAAAGTTAGCTTAAGTTTATCTAAAAATCCTAAGGTATGTTTGGATACGAAGTCGATTTTTTCGCTTTTATCTAGTGCTTTGTTATGTTCTTGGATTAAGCTTTTTAGCGATTTTTGCGTTTTTTGTGGACTAAATTCATCGCTTAGCCTTATAAAAGTAGCGTTTAAATTTGAGTTTGTTAATGCGTAAATGTTATCGTTTAGCTGATATGGCGTAGTTGGAAGATAGGTGAATTTAAAATACCCCTCAAAATCTTGCGAAATAAGTTTTAAAACTCGCTCTTTTTTTATCCCAACCGATACCTTTTTGCTAAATTTAAAAACAAGCCTGTTGTCTAAAACCTGCGATGAGAAGTTAGAAAACTCGCCACCTACTTTGATGGTTTTTCCATCTGGCATATCGTAGTATTGGATTTTTGTTAGCATATCTTTAGGCAGGGCATACGCGACTATGGCTCTGCTTACCTCTTTTAACTCGTGTTTATCAAGCTTTAAATTTGAGTTTACATCGTATGTTTGCAGTGTTAAATTTGTGAAATTTTGTGAAAAATACCATGTAAAATCTATCCTATCTATACTGTCGTTTTTAGTTTTAAGTTCGATTTGTATATGTGCAGTAGGAGTAAAAAGCGCACAAAGCGCACAAGCGTAAAGTTGCGTGCTACAAATAGTAGCAAAAATAAATGTTAAAAAAACTCTCATCTGATGCCAAATACTCCTAAATAAAAGGGATTAATACAATAAAACGCAACTTAGTTGCAACTTAAATAAAAGATAAATTTACAAGAAAAACAACAGGTAAACTCGCAAAAATCACAAGCAAATTTACCCGAAAGCTCGGGTAAATTTCGCCTTAACCAAAAATCTTTCTAATCAAACAAAAACCACCTTTATCGTGGAATTTAGAGAAGCTTTGCTCCCAAAATCCAGCCTCGCACATGGTCGCATTTTTAAAAATTTTAACTAGCTTTTGCCCACGTTTTGAATCTAGGTTGATTTTATCTAGTTTTTTATCGATAAACTCTTCAAACCTTTTTACTAAAAACGTATATCCATCATCCTTATACATCTCAATCCACTCTTTATAATCTTCGTTTTTATCTTTAAAAACAAGCTTTGCACTATCATCTCCTATCGCATTAGCGATAACGCTATATCCGATAGCACACGGTGCAAGCGCGGTTAGGATTTCTGGTATTGAGTACATATTTGCCACATCTAAAACGTACCTTGTATAAGCTATCGTTGCTAGCTCTTCATCAGTTGCGTCCATCGCCTCTTGTGTGATACCGAATTTAGCGCAGTAGTTGATGTGGTGTTCGATTTCTATGTTTATTAAATCTTGCAAGATTGATAAGAAGAATTTCATATCATCTAAATTTTGACTTTTATAAACTCCAAGCGCGTAAACACGACTATAGTGTTTTAAAAAAAGATAATCTTGCACCAAGTAGTGATCAAACGCTTCCTTTTTTAGCTTTGAATTTGCTAAATTTTTTACAAAATCATGATAGATATAACTATCCCAAACTGCCTTGTTTGCTTGTATTAAGTCCGCTAATTTCATAAATCCTCCTATAAAAGATGTAGATTTTGATTTTAACTTTTATTTTTTAACGTAAGCCAAACTCAAAGGCTAGTTTTTTATATCTGCGTTTATGATAAGAGTCGGCACTCCACGAACTTTTAAGCTTTTTAGAGTTTTAGCAGTTTGTAACATCTCATCTTGGAATTCTAAATTTGACTCATCTTCTAGGCTTAGTGGGATTCCGCTAAAGATTTGGTTAATTAGTTTTATTTTGGATTGATTTGGAATTTGCGAGTCTTTAAGCGTGAAATCTGATAGCTTGTTAAGCAAAAAAAGGTTTTTTTGAGCGTAAGTTTTGCCATGAACTGGCAAGAAAAATATATCGATTTGCGAGTAGTTTTCAAGATAAAGCTCAAGCTTCGACATCTCTTTTGCACTCACTTGACATCCACTATCAACGACAAAGCTTAGTTTATCGCCCTTTTCTATGGCATTTTTGTTTTGTGATAGCAATGTTATCTTATGCTTTGATGAGCTTAAAAACTCTTTTCGCTTTTCAAGTTCAAGCTCTTTTGTGCTTTGTTCTTGAAAGTCTATAAATTTAGTCCCATTTGCTTCATAGAATTTGTTAAATATAAAGTTTTCTGAACTAAAAATGGGAATAAACTGCGAGTAACCATCACTTTTTATTTCGACTATATTTTTTGTGATAGCAAGTCCGTCGATTTTGGTTGGAATTTTTTCTATGATTTTTATATCAAGTTTATCAGCGTTTAAAAACCCACGCTTGCTAAATTCGGTTATCGCTTCATCACTAACTGCGTATAAATTTACTAAATTTAGATAAAAAAGCCCTAAAAACAGGGCTTTAAATTTACTCATCAACATCTACTCGGCAGTATTTTGTATATATGCAAAATCGCTTATCTTATACCACTCGCGACCGATTTTTTGGAACGCTCTTTGCGACTCTAAAATCTCTTTAAACATCGGATCTTTTGCCGCCTCTGCGTCTAAAATTTCATTTGTCGCTTTTCTAAGCCCATCAACTACATCTTTAGGGAAACTTTTTACTTCGATATTTGGGTTTTGAGTTTTCATCTGCGACCAAATTCTAGAGTTTTCATAAAAGCCCTTATTTAGCATATCTTCGCCAGCCATTCTAGCCGCAGCTTCTAAGATAAGTTGCAAATCTTTTGGAAGTTTCTCATAAGATTTGTTATTAACCAAAAGGTGCGTATCAGCAGTTGGCTCTTGCCAGCCTGTGTAGTAGTATTTAGCCACTTTTCCAAAGCCAAGCGACATATCATAAACCGGACTTACCCACTCAACCGCGTCGATTGTCCCCATTTCAAGCGCCATGTAAAGCTCGCCTGTTGGGATAGTGTTAATGCTTGCTCCAAGTTTTGACATAACCTCTCCGCCAAAGCCAGGAATTCGTACTTTAAGCCCTTGTAAATCAGCTAGCGAGTTTACCTCTTTTCTAAACCAACCGCCCATTTGGATTCCGGTTGAACCCATAGGGATTGACTTCATGTTATACTGCGCAAACATCTTATCGCTTAACTCTTTTCCGCCGCCATAGTAAAACCAAGCGTGTTGCTCAGGTGTATTCATACCAAAAGGAACCGCCGTCCAAAGCATAGTTTTTGGATCTTTTCCCTTAAAATAATAAAGCGCAGTATAAGCCAAATCATACTGCCCAGCCTTTACAAAGTCAAAAACCTCAAATGGTGCTTTATGTTTTGTAGGCGTATCTATGCGGATTTGAAGGCGACCGCCACTTAACTCATCGGCGTATTTTTTAAAGTCCGCAACAACATCGCCAAGAACTGGCATAGTGTTTTCATAGCTTGTTGCTAGTTTTAGTCTATAGACTTTTTTGTCATTATCGCTTGCAAACAGCGTCGTAGCCGTAGCAAAAGCTAAAAATGTAGCTAAAAATTTTCTCATTTTTTCTCCTTATTTTATGTTTGTATTTTCTAAATATGCAAAATCACTAATCATAGTCCAAGCTCTAGCTTTTTTCAAAAATGCTCTTTGAGACTCTAAAACCTCTTTAAACATCGGATTTTTCGCTGCCTCTTCTTCTAAAATTTCGTTTGTTGCTTTTTTAAGTGCTGCCATAACTTCTGGCGGGAAAGACTTAACTTGCACGTTTGGATACTTCTCTTTCATCTCATCCCAGATAACCGCATTTTCATAAAATACCTTATCTTGCCCACGAGATGAAACTTCAGCCAATGCAGCTTGAAGTATGGCTTGAAGATCTTTTGGAAGCTTGTTCCAAACATCTAAATTTACAACAACTTGATTTTCGCTTGCTGGTTCTTGCCAGCCTGTGTAGTAGTAGTTTGCGATTTTGCTAAAGCCAAGCGACATATCAAAAGATGGGCTTACCCACTCAACCGCGTCGATTGTCCCCATTTCAAGCGACATATAAAGCTCGCCGATAGGGATAGTGTTTATAGCAGCGCCAAGTCGGCTCATAACCTCTCCACCAAAGCCTGGAATTCGGATTTTAAGCCCTTTTAGATCCTCGACTGAATTTATCTCTTTTCTAAACCAGCCACCCATTTGCATACCGCTGTTTAGTATATGAAATTCTTTTAAATTTTGTTTTGAGTAAAACTTTTCTGAAAGCTCCTTGCCACCGCCAAAGTGCCACCACGCGCGCTGCTCATCTGTTGTCATACCAAAAGGAGTTGTTGTAAAGAGCATGTTTGTGCTATCTTTGCCTTTGTAGTAGTAAGAGGCGGTATAGCCAAGATCGTATTGTCCGTTTTTAACCATATCATATATAGCAAATGGCGCTTTGTGTTTTGTAGGTGTATCGACTCTGATTTGTAGTCTGCCATTTGACATTGTTTCGACAAGCTTTTTTAGCTCATCGCTAAGCGAGCCAAGAATCGGCATAGTGCTTTCATAGCTTGAGGCAAGTTTTAGCCTGTAAACTTTGTTTTCATCAGCGAACAAAGATACGCTAAAAGTCGCAAGAACCGTAAGAAAAACTAAAAGTTTTTTCATATACTCTCCTTAAATAAGTAAAATTTGATTATTATACAAAAATAAAATAAAGCCATTATGAAATATTTAAAAAAGTTTATAAATTCGTTACAAATTTACAAATTTATAAACTCTCATAGCTAAATTTATATAAATTTAGCTAGTGATGTAGTTGTGAATTTATTAAACCGCGTATTACTAGAGTTTAGACTATGTTTAACAGTTAAAAAGTGCTAAACATAACATCGCTAAATTTGTTTAGCGCAGACTTTTAAAACAGCTAAATCGCGTTAGTATCCGCTCTCATTTAGCACTTTATAGCTTTGACACCCTTTATCTTCTCGCATATCGCACGCCTTGCCAAAAAACTCCTTTGCCTTAGCAAAGTTTTGCCCTGTGATTTGCCCTTCGGTGTAAATCACGCCTAGACTAAGACAACTCCCACTTATGCCATACTCGCACGACTTTGCTAAAAAGCTAAGCCCTTTATCTCTATCTTGCGCCATTGCTTTGCCGTCCATGTAGATAAGCCCTAAGTTATAGCATGCAGTGGCGTTTTTAGCATCGCAAGCTTTCTTAAACAGCTCAACTGCGCTATCTAAGTTTTGCTTCACTCCTTTGCCGGTTTGATACATTATGCCTAGATTTATACAGCTTGTTGGCTCGCCATCTTCGCAGTTTTGTTTATATAGCGTTACGGCTTTAGAAAAGTCTTGCCTAACGCCAAGCCCGTTTTGATACATATATGCAAGATTTACGCATCCTAGCTTGTACTTTCCATCGCACGCTTTTTTGTAGTATTCAAACGCGTTAAAAACGCTCTTTTCAACTCCAACACCACTCTCGTATAAAAGCCCTAAATTTTGGCAGCTTTGATAGACTTTAGCATCGCATGCTTTTTTAAAGTAGCTAGCTGCTTTCGCCTCGCTTTTCTCTACTCCAGCGCCGTTTAGATACATTAAGGCTAGGTTGTGACACCCAGATTTACCGCTTTTACTATCACACGCTTTTTTGAAATTTTTATATGCGGTTTTAAAATCCCCTTTTTGATAAGCGTTATACGCATCGGCTATGATATCTCCACTGGCTAAATTTAAAAAAACAGCTAAAACGACTAAAATTTTTCTCATATCTTATAAACCTACAACTAAAATTTTTATATTTTTTATAATTTTATGACAATAAACTTAAATTTATATAAGAGTAGGATTGACACGATTATAGCGAGTGTTTATAATTTTAGACTAATGCTAAATTTAAAATATCACGCTTAAACTTATAAATATATTAATTATATTTTAAGGTTGCTTATATTTTTTGACTAAAAATCATTAATTATATGTTAAAATATGTAGAAAATTTTGCTGTTTTTCAAAAGAATTTTTATATGAATTTTAAATATTATTAATCAAGGAGTTCAGATGAACAAAACTTATAAACACATCTATAAAGAGGGTGTTGGCTGGGTAGCAGTCGCGGAAAATGCGAGTTGCTGCTCGAAAATGAGCAAGAAAGGCTCGGTAGTTAGCTCTAGCGTTAGCAGTGTGCTTCTATCGCTAAAAAGCCTATCTATGGCAGTTGCATTAGCACTTGGGGTATCTATAGTGCTACCGACTAATGTATTTGCAGCATATGCAGAAGGTGAAGCAAAAGAAATAGCAAATACTTCTGTAGGAATAGGTTCGAATACTGCAATTTGGTATCATGATGATCCAAGAGGAAATGGATCGGAATATTCTGTTTTACTAGGATATGGAACATTAGCAGGTGGAAGTCGTGATTGGGCAAATACAAACAAAGTCTCAGAAAATCATGTTTATGGAACAAAAGCTGATTATTCAACAGTTATAGGAGCGAGTTCATATACAGGAAGTGGTGCAACCGGAGGAACAGCTTTAGGAGCTTTTGCAGGTGCTGTAAACAAATATGCAATTGCAATAGGAGCAGGAGTAAGCAATACTGAATTTGGTGCATTAGCTGCAGGTGAAGGCTCGATTTCTATCGGACATCAAGCTATCACGGAAGCTGGAGCAGCTGGAGCGATAGCGCTAGGTTCTGGAGCAGTAACAAAAGGTTCTATGTCTATAGCTATAGGTAGTGCTGGTGTAAACACCGAAGGCAAAGCTTATGTAGGAGCTAAAACTCTAGGTCTTGGTGGAGTTGCTATCGGTGGTAACGCTGAAGCAAACGGTGGCGGTGTTGCAGTGGGTATAAACGTAAAAGCCGGAGATAGCACTGGTGCAGTAGGTATAGGCTCAGACATCACAGCTAGCGGAAACAATGCGATAGTTTTAGGCTGGGGTGGAGAAGGCTCTGGTAAAAATTCTCAAGCCTACGGCACACAAAGCAAAGCAACAGCTGAAAATGCTATAGCATTAGGAACAGGTGCGCAAGCAACAGCTAAAAATACTATTGCAATCGGAACAGGAAATGTAGTAAGTGGAGAAAATTCAGGAGCGTTTGGAGATCCAAATACAGTATCAGGAACAGGTTCTTACTCGTTTGGTAATGATAATAAAATAACAGCAAACAATGCATTTGTACTGGGTAACGATGTGGAAAATGGAGTTAATGGTTCAGTTGTATTAGGAAATGGAAGTAAGGTTGCAGAAGCAGTTAGTACATCAAAAGTTACAGTTAAAAATATAAACTATGAAAATTTTGCAGGAAATGCACCAATATCTACAGTAAGTATAGGTAGCGTAGGTGGCGAGCGAACATTAACTAATGTCGCTGCAGGTAGAGTAGAAGCAACTTCAACAGATGCGATAAATGGTTCACAACTTTACGCTACAAATAATACAATAGGAACTTTAGCCAAAAGTGTAGCAAGACATTTAGGTGGAGGAGCAAAAGTAGAACCAAATGGCGGGATATTAAATCCAACTTATGTAATTAAAGGTAAAAGTCTAACAACAGTTGGAACTGCATTGAATGAATTAGAAGTCAATAAAGCAGAAAAAGATGCTTCGAATATAACAGTAACTGAAAAAGCAAAATGGAGAGAAAAATTAGCAATTAATGACTATGGTGTAACTTCAGGAAGTGATTTAATATCAGTTGATAAGACACCAGGAGATTCAACTACACCAACAGAGTTTAAATTAAATACAAGTAAATTAGATACAAAATTGACTGAAGTTAATACTGATATAACTAGTTTAAAAACTGATGTTGCTGAAAAAGCTAGCAAAGACTTGAGCAATATAACAGAAGCTGGAAAAACAGTTATTAAAAATGCAGCTGGGGTGGATGAGCTTGAAAAAACTTTAACTGATGGTGTATTTAGTGTTAGTGCAAATGATGAAGCAACTGATAAAATAGCTAAAAATGAAAACATCAAATTTGTAAACGGTAAAAACACAAATGTAACTTATGACAAAGATACTAATAAATTTACCTACGACATAAACAAAGTTCTTACTGGTCTAACTAGTGCAGAATTTAAAGATGGTGGTAAAACAACCAATATAACAGCTGGTGGCACAACTTATGAAGATAAAACTGACCCAGCTAATCCTAAAACAACTACAATCAATAGCGATGGTTTAACAGTAGCAAGTGGTAACCCAAGTAAAGCAGGAACTACTATAAATAAAGATGGTATCAGTACTAATAAATTAGAAATAGTTACTGACCCAAATGACCCGACAAAAACTATAGATGTAGGAAGTACTGTAGCTGACTTTACTGACTCAACTAAAGGCTTATTTAAAGTAAAAGCAGGTGACAATGAAACAGCTATAACTTCAGGAAAAATTGTAACATTTGTAGCAGATGCAGGTAAAAATAAAGATAATCTAACAGTAGCTAATGCAAATGGAACCATCACTTACAAACTAGCTGATGATGTTAAATTTGATAGTGTAATAGCAACTGATAAAATAGCTCTTGGTAATGGTACAAACAATACTACAGAGATAACCAAAGATGGTATCACAACAAATAAGCTAACAATTGGTGGAAAAGACATAAGTACAACTTTAGCGAATTTAAGTAATGATATCTTAAAATCAGGAAATTCTGCTCCTATAGTTTACACAGATGCTAATGGCAATAAATTATCTAAAGACTCAGATGGTAAATACTATAAAGATAGCGATTTAGATAACAATGGAAAACCGATAACAGGAGCAACAAATTCGGAGCCTGCGGGTACTGCTCTTCTAAATCCAAATGGCACAGTTGCAACTGCTACTAAACTTGGTAATGTAGCAGCTGGAACTATTGCAGATAAAAGCACAGATGCGGTTAATGGCTCTCAGCTTTTTGCTACAAACGAAAGTGTTAAAGCAAATACTGAGAATATAGCAGATTTAGACGATAAAGTTAATGCCAATACAACCAAAATTACTAGTCTAGAAACTAAGATTGCTGGTGCTACAGGTAGCACAACTACAATCAATAATATTCTTGGTAGCGACACAAAAAGCGGTTATGTCGATGAGAAAGGTCAACTAACAGATACAGGTAAAGCGGCTCTAGCTACCTATAACTCATCAGGGCAAACAACAACTAAAAATGAAAGCATAATTTCAGCTATCAAAAACATCAACGAGCAAGGAACTAAATTCTTCCATGTTGGTGATGGTTCTGTAAAAACAGGAACTAAATCTAAAGATGACTCAAGCGCATATGGGTTAGGCGCTATAGCTATCGGTATGAATGCCTTAGCTGGAGTTGATACTTCTGCAAAAAATGCTATCGCTATCGGAACAGGCGCACAAGCTACAGCTGAAAATTCTATAAGTATAGGAACTGGTAATAAAGTAAGCGGAGCAAACTCAGGTGCGTTTGGTGATCCAAACACCGTAAGCGGAACAGGCTCTTATGCATTTGGTAACAATAATAAGATAGAGGCAAACAACGCCTTTGTTCTAGGAAATGACGCTAGTATCGCAGCTAAAAATGATGGTGCAGTCGCACTTGGTAACAAAACAAATGTAACGGTAGCTGATGGCGTTGCTCTTGGTTCAAACTCAGTTGCAAATAGAGCAGGTGGAATGGCTGGATTTATCCCATCATCAGCAAGTGCAGCACAAAAAACTGCTATAGCAGCCACTACTAAAGGCAGTCTTGGCGCAGTTTCTGTTGGAAATAAAGATGCAACAAGACAGATAACAAATGTCGCAGCCGGTTCAGAAGACTCTGATGCGGTAAACGTAGCGCAACTAAAAGCAGTTTCTAACTCTGCTGTTAATATAGATCAACTAAACGCTGGACTTCAAAACGTATACAACCAAATGGGTGAGTATAGAGCAGACGCACTTGCTGGAACAGCTTCAGCTATGGCTATAGGAAACCTACCTCAAGCAACAATCCCAGGAAAAGGTATGATGGCGCTTGGTGCTGGTTACTATGAGAGTGAGTCGGCTATGGCGATAGGACTTTCTAAAATGTCAGATAGCGGTAAATGGGTGTTTAAGGCAGCAGCTTCTTATGATTCACAAGAAAATGTTGGCGCAGCGGCATCTGTGGGCTTCCACTTCTAAGATAGGGCGAGTTTTCGCCCTTTTATAAAAAAGGATATATAAATGAGAAAATTAGCAACTTTTATAGGGTTGGCTTTGGCTGGTTTGCTGCTTAGCGGTTGTATGTATAAAGTGAGCGATAGAGTCCCAAAAGATGGGATTATGACTCAAGATGAAGTAAAATTTCCTAAAGCAGACAGCACATGGAGTGATGATGGAAGATACCCATCTATAGATGATTTAAGAAAAGTTCAAGTTGGTATGAACAAAGATGAGATAAGAGGACTTTTAGGACATCCACACTTCGCAGAGGGCTTGTATGCGGTCGTTGAGTGGGACTATCTGTTTAACCTAAAGCAAAGCGCAGATGAGCAAGATGTGTTTTGTCAGTTTAAAGTCGTGTATGACTCAAACTACACAGCTAGAAGTTTCTTTTGGCAACCGCAAAGTTGCGCTGATATAGTCGGTGGCGCAACGCAACTAGCAGTAGTTCAAGAAAGCTCTAGATATGAGTTTAGCACTGATATGCTTTTTGACTTTGCAAGTGCAAAGCTTAGCCCAGAGGGAAAAGCGCAAATCGCAAAGCTAGTAAAAGCTATAGAGATGTCAGATGTCGCCGATATCAAGATAGTAGGCTATGCTGATCCGATAGGAAGCCAAGAGGCAAATTTAGCACTTTCTAAAAAACGAGCAAATAGCGTGAAAAACGAGTTCATAGCTGGTGGTATACCAGCACAAGCTATTAGCGCTGATGGGCTTGGCGAGAGCGTTCAAATGGTTATTTGTGAAGATATGCCACGAAAAGAGCTTATCAAATGCTTAGCACCAAATCGCCGTGCAAACGTAACACTAATCGAACAATAAATTTATAAAACTACCTAAATTTAGTAAATTTGGGTAGTTTTTAGTATAAATTTGGCACTTAAATTTAAGCTATTTTTAAAATCAATTTTCAAATTTACTTATCTTTTTAAAAGAGATTTAAGTAAGATAAGTAAATTCGATAGTTAGTTTAAGTGGCATTTTTAACATCGTCACTTAAAAATATGCTTTAATACTGCGTTTCATAAGATGTTTTAAAATTCTAATTTCACTCCAAACCGTGCTTTAAATCATACTTTGATAAACACAGTTTGTTTAATGTTGCTATATTAAAATCATAAATACACTTTAAAATCATACTTTAAACCCCATTTAACACTGTTTTTTCAAATCCTTTTTGGCTCTAAATTTTAAATAAATAGATGATTTAGTAGAGCTTGAAAAGAAAATTTAAAGAACTTTTTTCTGAATTTAATCTGTAGTGAATTTAGCGTTTAAAAGAAATTTGGTATTTTAAAAATTTAATTCTTGCTGCTTTAAAAGATAAAGCGACAATTGTCTTATAAACTAAATTTAAAACATATAAATTTAAGCTAAATTTAAAGTCTTGTTTTGGGCTAAATCTATATGAAATTTAGCTATTTTTTAAAACCAAATTTGAAGATAAATTTTTAACCATTTCTTAACTAGAATTATTATAAAATCAAGACTTATCTAAGCTTTTGAGGTAAAAATGAGATATTTCTTAGCCATTTTTTTGATACTAAATTTAGCAAATTCTTTTGAGATAAAAGCTACAAATTCGCCATTTCTTGCTCAAAGTGGAGAGAAAAAAGAGTTCTGCTCTTTTAGTGCTAAGAAAATAGCTAATTCTTACAAAACTTCTCACATCGTATCAACAACCAGCAAAGAAATCAAACAGTACTGCTCCTTAGGTGAGCTAGCAACCGATAGCCAAGAAGTTGATATCGTTTTTAAAACCATAAAAGCAGTCGATGCAAAAAGCCAAGAGCTAATAGACGCAAACAGCGCTTTTTATCTTGTAAGCTCAAATTTAGGGCTTGAACTAGCGTTTAAAAACGAAGAAGATGCAAAAGAGTTTAAGGCTAAATTTGGTGGCAAGATAGTTGGGTTTGACATGGCATTTGACATGGCATTTGATGAGTTTAACAAAGCGCAAAAGTTAGAAAATATCAAAAAGCAAAAGCGACTCTATCCTATGGGAGAGCGGATTTATAAGGCTTTATGTGAAAAAATCTCGCCACTTGAGTATAAAGAGATAAATGAGCTAAAAGCAGATATCTTTAAAAAATGCAAAGATATCGATGAGCGAAAAGCCCAGTTTGTCACAATATATCTTTGGGAAGAGGGGCGGCTTAGCGCTAAGCAAGAGCAAAAGATAGAGGTCCATGATAAAGATAGATGTCCGGTTTGTGGGATGTTTGTCTATAAATACCCTCGTTGGGCGGCTAAAGTTTATCTTAAAGATGACAGTTACGAAGTCTTTGATGGAGTAAAAGATATGATGAAATTCTTACATAATCCAGCTAAATTTGGCATTAGCGTAAAAAACGGCGAGAAGTTTTTTACTAAAGCTTTAGTTAGCGACTACTACACGCAACATCCACTTGATGCAAAAGAGGCGTTTTATGTCGTTGGAAGCGATGTTTTAGGACCTATGGGACATGAGTTAATCCCGTTTAAAAACGAAGAAGATGCAAGGGCGTTTAAGCTAGATCACAAGGGAACTGATATAGTTAAATTTAGCGAAATCTCGCCTATGATTTTATGTAAACTAGATGGAGCAAGCTGTGAGTAGGGTGGCTAAATTTGGACTTTTTGTGCTTTTGGTTTTGGCTTTTTTAGTAGGCGAAATCACCTATATAAAACAAAAAGAGCAAAATCTATACTCAAAACTAGAGCTTGTTAGGCTAACTGGTTTAAACAGTTTTGCTTTTTATATAAACACTCCTTACCTAAGACATCCGTATAACCACGATATCAGCGATGTTTTCTCGTATCATCCAGCATTTAGAGAAAGCGAAATGGGAAGTTTTATAAACTCAGGATATGAAAAGAGGTTTAAAAATGAATAATCTTTTTGAGTATACCCTAGCATCAATTATCAGGCATGGGTATAAGAATTTAGTTATCATAACGATATTTGGTTTTTTAGTTTGGCTTCTTTCAAGTGTGCTTTTTATAACAAATTCGTTAAATTACGAGTATAAAACTATCTCAAAAGAGTTTCCAGATATCTTGATACAAGAAAACTATGGTGGCAAAAGCTATCTTTTAAAAGCAGATGTGCTTGATAAATTTTGGCAAATTCCTGGAGTTTCATCGATAGAGGGGCGAGTGTGGGGGCAGTATTATTTCGAGACTAAGAAAATTTATCTATCTATTTTTGGGGTTAAGAGTTTTGTTGATTACTATGAAAAAACTATAAAAGATATCGCACAAACATTTCCAGAAAACAAAACGCCACCGCTGATGATAACTTCTAAAAGCGTTTATGAACTTTTAAAAAATGATATCAAAATGTATGGAAGCGTGCCGTTTTTTACTCCAGATAACAACCTAATCAGTGTTAAAGCTGGTGGGGTTTTGAAATTTGATAACTCACTTGAAGATAACGATATAATCTTGCTTGATGAGAGCGTAGCAAGGAAAATTCTAGGCATAAAAGATGGGTATTTTACAGATGCGATGATGAGGATAGCAAACCCAAATGAAGTGGATTTTATAGCTGATAAAATTCATATAGCAAACCCAACGCTAAAGCTAACGACAAAAAGCCAAATGCTTAAAAACTATCAGTTTTTGTATGATTATAAAAGTGGTTGGTTTTTGATGATTTTAATAACCGCTTTTGTGACATTTGCTATCATTTTATATGATAAGGCAAGTGGGCTTAGAAGCGAAGAAAAGAAAGAAATCGGCATTTTAAAAGCTCTTGGCTGGGAGATTTCTCATATTATAAACTATAAGCTTATGGAGGCGTTGTTGTTATCGCTTTTTGCCTTTGTTATAGGCGTGGCGATGGCGATATTTTTTGTCTATGTTTTAGAAGCACCTGGACTAAAGTATGTATTTAGCGGGTATTCTAGCCTAAAACAGCCTTTTGAACTTCCATTTGTACTTGACTTTAAAAGCTTGATGATGATATTTTTCGCAACCATTCCGATATATGTAGCAGTGTGTATTATACCTTCATGGAAGATAGCAGTAGCAGACGCTGGCGAGGTGATAAGATGATAGAGTTAAAAAATATAACTAAGGTTTTTAACCAAAACACTCCACGCGAGTTTTGCGCTATAAAAGAGCTAAACTTTAGCGTGCAAGATAGAGATATCTTTTTTTTAAAAGGAGTTAGCGGAAGTGGCAAAAGCACGGTTTTAGCGTTAATCGCTGGGCTTTATAAACCAACTTTTGGAGAAATTGTTATAAATGATATAAACATTTCTAAGCTATCTTTAAAATTTGCTTCTAAATTTAGAAGAGAAAATATAGGCATAATCTTTCAAAATTTTAACCTTATACCAACTTTTAGCGTTTTTGATAACATACTTTTGCCAACCGTTCCAGATAAAAGCGATAAAAAGGAGTTTGCAAAGGAGCTTTTAGCTAAATTTGAACTCACAAACAAAACGCAAACAATGGCTAAAAACCTCTCTGGTGGCGAGCAGCAAAGAGTTGCTATCATAAGAGCTTTGATAAACGAGCCATCTATCATACTTGCCGATGAGCCAACAGCAAATTTAGATAAAGCGCTTAGTCAAAAGCTGCTTGAGTATTTTTTAGATATGCAAAAAAGCGGTAAAACCGTGCTTATCTCAACGCACGACCCGTTTTTGTTAGAAAGCGACATAGCGACAAATGGCTTTGATATGAGAAAGGATAGTTTATGTTAATGTTATCGCCTTTTATCATAACGCTTTTGATAGTTGAGGGAGTTGTGATATTTTTTGGGACAATCGCATTTTTCTTTTCATTTATCATCGCTAAAAAATATGATGAAAACATCTCCACAAGCTATCAGTATGAGCTAAGCAAACAAGGCTATCTAGTATCTACAATCATATCTTTTATACTCATGGTTAAAATTCCGCTCTTTTTGTTTTTTGTTTGGACTATGGATAGCATTTCATCTCTTGTGCCTGGAGCGATGTGTGCTGTTGGTATCGTAGATGCCACGCCTGAGGGAATTTATATGCTTGTTTTAAAGATATTCAATCTCTTTTTATTAAGCGGATGGTTGCTTGTAAATCACGAAGATGGCAAAACTATAAATTCTAAATTTTTAAAGACTAAATTTAAGCTTTTTATACCTATTTATATACTTTTGTTGGCTGAATTTATCTTAGAATTTAGCCATTTTTCTGGGATTAGGGTTGATACTGCTGTGCTTTGTTGTAGCGATATCTTTGCTGCTAGTAGTATTGATAAGGTTGCTTTTTGGCATACGAATGGCTTTATTTTAGGGCTTTTTTACGCTTTTTTTATACTAAATTTTATATGGGCGTATTTTAAGGTAGATATCTTGCTTGGTATGTTTAGCCTAAGTTTTATGCTAATTAGCATTTATGCAATTATCCGCTTTTTCTCGCCTTATATTTATGAACTTCCTACGCATAAATGCCCGTTTTGTATGCTTCAAGCTGATTATGGGTATGTTGGGTATCTGATTTATGCGCTTATCTTTATAGGGACGATTCCTGGGTTTTTTGTCTTTATAATGGAGCTTTTGGATGTGAAAATTCCAAACTACTGGTATAGAGTTTCTATGGTTGCAAACTCGGCTTTAGTGGCGGTTTTAAGCTACTATCCGATGAGTTATTATATAAAACATGGAGTTTGGTTATAAAGCTAAAAAGCAGACTTTTATCTGCTTTTTAGGCTAAATTTAAAGTCTGACTAAAACTTGTCCAGTCTCTACAGTATCTCCTTGAGATACTAAAACTTCGCTTATAGTGCCATCATTTGGAGATACGACTTCGATTTCCATTTTCATAGCTTCAAGCACTACTACTACTTGATTTTTCTTAACATTCTCACCTGGTTTTACTAAAATTTTAAACACAGAAGCAGAAAGTCCAGCAGCTATATCTGAGCTAGAAGTAGCTGTGTTTATAGCTGGTTTAGATGAGTTCTCATCTGCTGGTTGGATATCTTTTAGCTCGATATTTGAGTTATGTCCAACTGCTACTTGAACGTTGTATTTTTGTCCATTTACAACTACAGTATAAGCGCCAGAGTCTTTTTGTGGGGCTTTTGTTTTGTTTGATTCTTGAGCACCTTTTCTAACCATAACTTTGCCATCGCCTTTTAAGTAAGCGATACCTTTTTCCTTACACGCTAGGGCGATGAAGATGTTTTCTTCGCTTGTTTCGATTCCCTCTTTTTCAAGAATTTCTTTTGCGTATTTTACAGACTTTTTCTCATCCTCATCAGCTATATCAATCGCAGGTCTTGTAGTAGGCTCTAAATTTAGCTGTTTTCTTGCAAGTTCGATAATCTCTTCGTTTGGTTTAACTGGAGTTTTTCCAAAGTATCCAAGCACCATCTTGCCATATCCATCAGCTATCTTTTTCCATGCTCCAAACATCACGTTGTTAAATGCTTGTTGGAAGTAAAACTGACTAACAGGAGTTACGCTCGTGCCATATCCGCCTTTTTCGACAACTTCACGCATAGCTTTGATAACTTCTGGGAATTTATCAAGTATGTTGTTATCTCTCATCATCTGAGTGTTTGCAGTTAGCGCACCTCCTGGCATAGGAGAAAATGGTATAAGTGGGCTAACTTGAGTTGCTTCTGGCGGCATAAAGTAGTCTTTTAAACAATCATTTAAAACCTCTTCATACTTTAAAATTCGCTCAACATCAAGCCCACCAAGGTCATATCCTTTGCCTTTAACCGCATGAAGCATTGTTAAGATATCTGGTTGGCTTGTTCCACCACTTACTGGATGAGCTGCAAGGTCGATTCCATCAACACCAGCCTCAAGTGCTGCTAGATAACAAGCTACGCTAACTCCAGCAGTTTCGTGAGTGTGAAGTCTGATGTGAGTGTCTTGTGGTAAGAGTTTTCTAGCCATTTTTATAGTTTGATACACTTTTTCAGGGCTACTTGTGCCACTTGCATCTTTAAAACAAACACTACTATATGGAATTCCACTATCTAAAATTTCTCTTAAGGTCTTCTCATAAAATGCCGCATCATGCGCTCCAACACATCCAGGAGGTAAATCCATCATAGTAACAACCACTTCGTGATTTAGCCCATGAGCCGCTATGCGTTCGCCACTGTATTTTAAATTTTCAACATCATTTAACGCATCAAAATTTCTAATCGTTGTTGTTGAGTGTTTTTTAAAGAGTTTTGCGTGTAAATCTACGATTTCTTTACTTCCAGTATCTAGTGTGACTGTATTTACGCCACGAGATAGGGTTTGTAAATTTGCATTTTCACCAGCGGCCTCGCGAAACCTATCCATCATAACAAAAGCATCTTCGTTTAGATAAAAATATAGGCTTTGAAACCTTGCTCCACCGCCAAACTCAAAGTGAGTTATACCCGCATCTTTCGCCGCGCTAACCGCGGGAAGAAAGTCATCCATAAGCACTCTTGCGCCAAAAACGGACTGAAATCCATCTCTAAAAGTGGTGTCCATTATATCTATAAATTTCTTTGACATTATCTACCTTTTTTTGAAATTTTAAAGTGTTTAATAGCTGAAATGATTACAGCAACTGGGTTATCTAATCTCTTTTTATATACGAATTTTAAGTGTGAATTTTGTGTTTGCAAGATAAATCTAGTTGCGCAAAAGTGTGTTAAATTTAGCATAATCACTACTAAAGTAAAAAGCAAAAACGCAGCACATGTTACGTTTAAAAACATGACTTGACACCTTTGGCTATAAGATTTATCAATAAAGCTCCTTTGATTTTGAGTAATCATAAAAAATTCTAACTAAATTTTGCATTAAATAAGCTGAAAAAAATGTCATATATCTAAAATTTACACAAACAAATTTTTAGGTGTGTAAATTTGTATAAATTTATGTGAATTTAGGCTTAATTTTAAATTCGCAACAAAATTGTAACCAGCTTTTAAGAGAATAATGAATAAAATTCGAGACTAAATTTAAAACAATTCGCAAAAAGGATTTTTCATGCAAGAGAAGCATTATGAAGTTGCAGTCATTGGAGGTGGCATAAGTGGCACTGCGCTTATGTATGAGTTGGCTAGATACACAGATATCACTAAAATCGCACTAGTAGAAAAATACGAGGGGCTGGCTACTTTAAACACAAAAGCAACTGCAAATTCTCAAACTATCCATTCAGGCGATATTGAGACAAACTACACTTACGAAAAAGCTAAAAAAGTCAAACCAACAGCAGATATGATAGTAAACTACGGACTAATGCACGGCTATGAAAATAAATTTTTATTTCAAGGTCAAAAAATGGCGATGGGCGTAGGAGATAAAGAGGTTGAGTTTATAAAACAACGATATGAAGAGTTTAAAACACTTTATCCATACTTAGAACTTTTTGATAAAGAGAAGTTAAAGGAGATTGAGCCACGAATTATCTTTAAAGAAGATGGCACTCCAAGAGAAGAAGATATCGTTGCTATGGGTTGTAGAAGCGGAGTTTATACGACTATAGACTTTGGCGCTATGGCTGTATCTTTAGCGCAAAATGCGCAAAATGAACCAAACAAAACTTGTGATGTGTTTTTTAACACAGAAGTTTTAGGTATAGAAAAAGTTGGAGAAAAATTTTACTTAAAAACAGAAAATAAAGTAGCTATTAGTGCTGATTTTGTTGTAGTAAATGCTGGAGCTCACTCTCTTTGGTTAGCCCATAGAATGGGATATGGAAAGGATATGGGTTGTCTTTCGATGGCAGGAAGTTTTTATCTAACTAAACAAAAACTTTTAAATGGCAAGGTTTACATGGTTCAAAACCCAAAACTCCCATTTGCCGCACTTCATGGAGATCCTGATATCATGGCTGATGGTTGCACTCGCTTTGGGCCAACAGCGCTTCCTTTACCAAAACTAGAGAGATATCATGGACTAAAAAGCTTTCCAGAGTATCTAAAGACTTTGAATTTTAGTGGCGAGATAGTTGGTATTTTTTGGGATTTGTTAAAAGATAGCGAGATTAGAAACTATCTTTTTAGAAATATTTTGTTTGAGATTCCGGGTATAAATGTTGATTTGTTTGTAAAAGATGCTAGAAAAATCATACCATCTTTAAAAAGCGAGGATATATATTTTGCTAAAGGATTTGGTGGGGTTAGACCTCAAGTTTTAGATAAAACAAACAAAAAACTTATGCTAGGAGAAGCATCTATCAACCCAGGAACTGGCATTATCTTTAATATGACTCCAAGTCCAGGTGCTACAAGTTGCTTTGGAAATGCGTTAAGAGATGTAAAAACAGTGTGCGAATATATAGGAAAAACATTTGATGAAACTAAATTTAACGCAGAGCTACTTAAAATATGACATCGCTTGATTTTTACGCAAAAATTGAGTCTATTATAGGGCTAAATGAAGCTTGCGATAGACTCTATGAGATTTTTTTAGATGAGATTTCAAGCTTAAAATTTAGCGGTTTTAAAGCACTTGACTTTGGTTGTGGAAACGGAAATTTCGCTCTTAAACTAGCAAAGCAATTTAGCGTTATAGGCATAGATAAAAGCGCTGATATGGTAGCTCAAGCTTGCAAAAAAGGCGTTGATGCAAGGTGCGTTAGCTTAGATGAGATTAATGAAAAATTTGATTTAATCACCGCTAGTTTTGATGTTTTAAACTATATGGATAAAGCTGAATTAAAAGAATTTTTATCAAAAATTCCAAATATCTTAAACGATAACGGATACTTTATATTTGATATCAATACCAAATTTGGCTTTAGCGATATCGCAAATGGGCTGCTTTACGAAAGCGATGAAAATCAAAATCACCTTATAATAGATGCGAAATTTGATGGAAACTGCCTAGAAACACAGATGATACTTTTTGAAAAAAGTGGTGATAAATTTGCTAAATTTCAAAATCGCATCATTCAGTTTTATCACAAAAAAGATGAGATTAAAAAGCTTTTAAATTTAAAGCTATATAGGGTAAAAGAGCTAAATTTATATAGCGATACAAAAGCCGATAAACTACTTTTTGTTTTTAAAAAAGTAGCCAAATAGTTATTGTTTTTTAGGTAAAATTACAAAAAATAAAAAGGAAAATATATGATAAAAAAAACAAAGATTTTAGCCACCATAGGACCAGCAAGCGATAAAGAAGAAGTTATAGAAAACTTAGTTCTAGCAGGAGTTAATGCTTTTCGTATGAACTTTAGCCATGGAGATCACGCATATCACAAGTCAAATTTAGATAAAATCAGAAATATAGAAGCAAAGAAAGGCATTAGAATCGGCGTTTTTCAAGATATCAGCGGACCAAAAGTCAGAGTTGGCAAGCTTGATGGTATGTTTGAGCTACACTCTGGCGATAAACTTATCTTTGTAAAAGAAAAAATCGATGGTGAGCAAATCGATGAAAAAACATATAAAATTTGCATAAACCACCCAGAAATTCTATCTTTGATAAAAGAGGGCGAGTATATTTATCTGTGCGATGGAAGTATCCGCGCTAAGGTAGTTTTTGCAAGCGGGGATAGCGTTGAAGCTGTGCTTGAAAATAGTGGAATTCTTACTTCAAACAAGGGTGTAAATTTCCCAAATACAAAGATAAATATCGATGTCATCACTCAAAAAGATATGAAAGACTTAGAGTGGGGCGCTAAAAATGGAGTAAATTTTGTCGCTGTATCGTTCGTGCAACACGCAAATGATGTTTTAAGAGTTAGAGAAATTTTAAAAGGCTTTAACAGCACTGCTAAAATTTATGCTAAAATCGAGAAGTTTGACGCGGTTGAAAATATCGATGAGATTATCGCAGTAAGTGATGGTATCATGGTTGCAAGAGGGGATTTAGGCATAGAAGTGCCATACTATGAAGTGCCAAATATCCAAAAAATGATAATCAAAAAAGCAAACGAACAAGCCAAGCCAGTCATCACAGCAACTCAAATGATGCTTTCGATGACTCAAAATGACCGTGCGACAAGAGCTGAGATTAGCGATGTGGCAAATGCGGTTTTAGATGGAACAGACGCAGTTATGCTAAGTGAGGAAAGCGCTGTTGGAAAAGATCCAGTCGCGGTTGTTAAGGCTATGACTAGCACCATAATAGAGGTTGAAAAAATATATCCGTATAATAAATTTGATAATTATGAGTTTTACGATGAAACCGATATGGTCGCATCTAGTAGTTGCTTGCTTGCAACTAGACTTAAGGCTAAAGGGATTTTATCTATCACTGGCTCTGGAAAATCAGCGATAAAAATGGCAAGAAGTAGAACTGATATCAAAATTCTAGCTATCGCCCACGATGAGCAAACAGCTCACTCGCTAACCCTTGCGTGGGGCGTTATACCAGTTTTGGTAAAACCAAAAAATGCGGTAACCTTGCTTGTGTCTGATATCATAAAAGATCTGTATAACAAAGGCGCTATAAGTGATGAACTAACTTACGTTATCACAGCGGGCTTTCCAACGGGCGTTGCAGGAAGCACAAACTATATAAGAATTCTCAAAAAAGATCAAATTCGCTACTATCTTGATATATAATCTACAAAAACCACCTAAATTTAAACGATTTAGGTGGTTAAATTTTAAAATTTATACTAAATTTTTGCATAAGAGGAAAGTATGAAAACTATTTTAATAACTGGTTGTTCAAGCGGCATAGGCTATGTCTGCGCAAAAGAGCTTAAAAAAGATGGTTATAATGTACTAGCAACCGCTAGAAAAGCCAAAGATGTAGCAAGACTAAAAGATGAGGGACTAAATGCTTTTCAACTTGATATAAGCAATCAAGAGAGCATTTTAAGTGCTGTTGAGTGGGTAAAAACACAAACAGATAAGATAGACTTTTTGTTTAACAACGCAGGATACGCCCAACCAGGAGCCGTTGAGGATTTGACGATGAGTTTGCTTAGGCAGCAGTTTGATACGAATCTCTTTGGGGCGATTTTTTTGACAAATCAAATTTTAAAACTTATGAGAGAACAAGGAAGTGGTAGGGTTATATTTAATAGCTCGATTTTAGGCTTTGTAGCGATGAGTTACAGAGGCTCGTATAATGCTAGTAAATTTGCTATGGAGGGGCTAGTCGATACTTTAAGGCTTGAACTTTATAACACAAACATAAAAGTAGCTTTAATCCAGCCAGGTCCAATAACAAGCGATTTTCGTAAAAATGCGTTGGCTAAATTTAGAGAAAATATCGATATACATTCAAGCTTTCATAAAGAAATTTATATAAAAACGCTTAAAAGGCTTGAAAGCGAAGAAAAAACAAAATTTGAGCTAAGTGAATTTGCGGTTTTAAAAGCTCTTAAAAGGGCGATGGAAGATAAAAATGTCAAGGCTAGATATCAAGTCACGACTCCGACTGTTTTGATGTGGTATCTAAAAAAGCTCTTGCCAACAAAACTTTTTGATAGGTTGGCTATAAAAGCTGGAGATTAAACTTAGATTGGATTTGAACTTTTAGGTTGAGAAGGACTTTAAGGACTCGCGGTTTAGCTTTTGGTGTATAAATTTAGCTTGATGTGAGTTAAAATGTGATTGTTGTGGTGGTTTGTTTTTGACTTTTATTTTTAGCTTTTGTAAAATCTCACTTAATCTTTAAAAAATGTTTGTTAGTGATAAAAATGTCTCTTAATATGTCCCTCAATCCAGCGATGGTAAGCAATGGTAGTATAGCCACCATCGCTACAGTTTTCCCAACCATTTACTAAAACACCCAAACCACCGACTATACAGTGCAAATTTTACATTGTAAAATCTCATTTAAGCCTTAAAAAATGTTTGTTAGTGATAATGATACTTGTCCGTTAGACGTCTGTAAGCCTTAACAACGTTCCTTAATCGCTAATATGTGTCTTAATCAAACAATATATTTATTGTTAATATTTGTAGCAAGCAGAGTCAAAATATAAATTTAACATAGATATAAAAATCTATTGAATTGCATTTAAGGCGGTTTGAACTATTTTTTGAAGATTTGAAAATATTTTGAAATATTTTTGAATGACTTTTGAAGTTTTTACGTAGTTTTGCAAAAAAATGCCTAAATTTTGCCCAAATTCGCATTTTAAGTTCTTATTTTTTCCCTTGCTTTTTTTCTCTTAAATCACGCTATAATCGCACTTTTAAACCCATTTTTACCACTTCTTACTTTTTTACATTCTATATAAGATTTATCACTTTTTATCTTTTTTAGCTTGTTTTGACTTTTTATTTTTTTATTCTTGACCTTTATTTTTATTTTTTAGTTTGTTTTGACTTTTGACTTTTATAATATAGAATTTAAAATCGTAGTATAAATTTAGAGAAATTCTAAAGATATTTTGGTTTTTAATCCACCCAACTCAACCCAATCGCACGCACACCACGCACACCACGCACACCACGCACCACGCACCACGCACCACGCACCACGCACCACGCACCACGCACCACGCACCACGCACCACGCACCACGCACCACGCACCACGCACCCAAAATCCAAAATCCAAAATCCAAAATCCAAAATCCAAAATCCAAAATCCAAAATCCAAAATCCAAAATCCAAAATCCAAAATCCAAAATCCAAAATCCAAAATCCAAAATCCAAAATCCAAAATCCAAAATCCAAAATCCAAAATCCAAAATCCAAAATCCAAAATCCAAAATCCAAAATCCAAAATCCAAAATCCAAAATCCAAAATCCAAAATCCAAAATCCAAAATCCGAGTTTGAGTTGTGAGTTTATAAAATTTGTTAGAAGTCATGATTTAAAGCAAATTTTTGTTTTTAAAAGCGAGCTGTAAAAATTTAGTTAAGTGCGAAAAATTAAAATTTTAGCTAAATTTATAAAACATTTTTATATTAAATTTAAGATTTATGACATTTTGAGATAAGAGTTATTTGCTACATTTTTGAAAAATGATGTTAAATTTAGTAACTTTGTGTAATCAAATTTGATTTAACAATCTTGTAAACTTTGATGATAAAGAGATGTTTAATGCTATAAATTCGCTTTTATAGTGTAGTAAGAATTCCTATCACCGACCACATAAATAAAATTTTATATGGCAAATATATTACATTTAAACCGCGCGCAGTATCTTAAATCAGCCAAAATATAGCGCAAAATTCTATAAATTTACTACGTTTAAATCACATTTATTTACTGCGTTAAAGTTTAGTAAAAGATTGTGCGGTTATAAAATGATATATTTTTTAAGATGATTTAAAAAATAAATTTTGCGCTTTAATTGCCGCCTTTAAAACTATGTTTTTATGATACCGGTTTTTTGAGTAAGTTTTAAGCTTATTAAAAAGTATGTTGTCTAATCCAAATTTAAATTATATAATCAAACGCAATATGTAAATTTTGTAAGCTACAAAGCAGAAATCTAAATTTATAAGAGTTTTTAAAAATCGCGAGAGTATTTTAAATTTATTATTAAAGTAACTAAATTTATTATTAAAAGTTATAAAAAATGAGATTTATTTTCGCATTTACTTTAACACTTCGACAAACTAAAATTTAACTAAAATTATATCAAAACAGCAAGCTTTTAACATCAAACTAGCATCAAAAGCTATAAGGTTTATGTATCCATCCTACTGCTCATAGCCTTCATCAAAGAGAGCATATCGACATTATCAAGGCTAACGCCAGTTGGAATTCCTTGTGCGATTTTGCTAAAATGAAGATTAAAATCTTGAAGCTTATCTTCGATATAAAGCATAATCCCATCGCTGTTAATGCCTGGAGTTAGCGCAAAAATCACCTCTGAAGTTCCATTTTCTTTTATAGCTAAGCGAAGCTTCTCAACGATTTCATTATTTACATCATCAAGCACGAAATAAAGCCCATTATAAACTTTGCTTTGTTCTAAAACAAGCAGATCTTTCGGGCTTTCTACTAAGCAGATTAAAGATCTATCTCTATCTAAATCAGCGCAAATATCGCAAATTTCGTTCTCGCTTAAAGCACCACACTTTTGGCAACGCTTTAAAAACGAAACCGCATCTTCTATACTGTGAGCTAAATTTAGCCCAGAGAAAGAATCGACCAAACTAACGTGATAAGCGTATTTCAAAGCCGATTTTTTGCCAACTCCGGGCAGTTTTTCAAAGCAGGCAACCAAATCATCAAATTTGCTTATACCTTGTCTCATTTATCTTTTCTTTTTTTAAGAAATTTGCCTTTTTTTGGTATTTCACAGCTACTTTTAGCGCATTGTTTAAACTCGATCACAAAGTTATGAGTGCTATCGCTATAAAAGTAATCAAAACAGAATTTATGCATAGATGAAATTTTATCAACTATATATAGTCCAAGTCCCATTCCTGAGACCTTTTCGTTTCGATTTCTAATAAATGCTTGTTTATAATGCTCAATTGACATCGCAAGCGGTTTGCCGACATTTTGTATGCAAATTTTCTCTTTAGTACAGATGATATTTACTTTTCTATCATCTGAATATTTTAGCCCATTATCAATCAAATTCTTTATCGCCAAGGCAAAAAGCTGAAAATCAACGTTTATAACCACATCATCTTTTAAATCAACAAAAATCTTTTTATCCCAGTCATCGAGCATCAAAAGATCTTTTACCTGCTCGAGTATAAGGCTTAAATGGCACTCTTGATAGTTTAGAGAGTAAGATTTGGTTAAAAGTTGCTCGATTTTAGCAAATTCGTTTATGAGAATTTCAAGTCTTTCAAAAACATTAATCAGCCTTGCTTTTTGCGTTTCATCATCTATCATCTCTGAAACGATACGACCTTTTCCGATAGGAGTTTTTAACTCATGCATAATGGCTCGTAAAAAAAGCTGGCGAGATCTCACAAGCTCTCTAATCTTTGAAACTGCATTATCAAATTCGGTTGCAAGTTCGCCTATTTCATCATCGCCTTTAACTTCAGAACAAACTATCTCTAAATTTCCAGCTGCAAATTTTTTGATGTTGTTGTTAAGTTTTTTAAGAGGCGATAGGCTTCGCATAACAGACAGATACAAAGATATTAAAAGCGTGATAGTAAGGAAAAACCCAACCCAAAGCGGATCGTTTAAATTCTTTGTGCCAATACTTTCAAAAGTTACATTAAAAGATTGATTTTTTATATGCAAAAATAGACTGTTGTGGTAGCGAATCGAGATAAACTCACCCACTGGAGTTAAATTTGTAAAAACCATATCTCCACTAGAAAGGACGTTGCTAACTAAATTTTTATCTTTAACTACTTCAAGGTTAAAATTTTTAAAATATTGCTGTATATCTTGAGGAGGTATAGCTCTATCGTATAAATTTAAAAGATAGCTAATAGAATTTAACTGAGAGTTTTTCATCCTATCTAATGCTTGATTAGTTTGCATCATTCCAAATGTAACAAACAAAACACAAACCAAAGTAAAGGCAATGGCGAAAACCATGCCTATTTTAGTACTTAGCGAGTATCTCATCCTATAAGTTTATATCCTATTCCGCGAACTGAAAATATGTGTTTTGGGTTTTTAGAGCTATCGCCGATTTTTGATCTTAAACGACCGATTATAACATCTAAGCTTTTTGAGTCCTTGTCTTTAAGGCTTTTGCAGTGATAAACTAACTGCTCGCGTGAAACTGAAAAGCTGTGTTGTTTGATGAGGTATTCTAAAATTTCATACTCAGCTGGAGTTAAAACCAAGGCTGTTTCGTTGTATAAAATTTCATGTCTTTTCTCATCAACTCTAAATATACTATCTACAACATTTTCATCTACTTGAGCTGTTTTTTTATAACGTCTAATCAAGCTCATAATTCTTGCGTGCATCTCTTTTGGATCATAAGGTTTTGGCATATAGTCATCTGCACCTATTTGGAGTCCTACGACTCTATCGCTAACATCGCTTCTAGCGGAGCTGATGATGATAGGTATATCGTATTTCTCGCGAATTTCTTTACATACCTCTAAGCCATCCATTCCTGGTAAAGTAAGGTCTAGTATGAGTAAATCATAGTTTTTTATACCAGCACTTAATCCTAAATATGGGTCTTCATAGTTTGTAACTTTTATGTTAAATTTAATTAGATACTCCGACAAAATTTGCGCGAATTCGTAATCATCTTCAATCATTAAAACATTAATCATATAAAATCCTTTCGTAAACTAATTTGCAATTATAACCTAAATTTGTAAAGATTTATGAATATTTCAAAGATTTTAGGTAAAATAAAGACTTTGATTTAATTTAATTTGGAGATATGCATTGGTTGATATTGATTATTATGAAGTATTAGAAATTTCGCGTGATGCCGATAATGAAACGGTAAAAAAGGCATTTAGAAGGCTTGCATTGAAGTATCACCCAGATAGAAATCAAGGCGATAAAGAGGCTGAACATAAATTTAAAGAGATAAACGAAGCTTATCAATGTCTTGGCAATGAAGAAAAAAGAGAAATCTATGATAGATATGGAAAAGCTGGATTAAATGGTTCAAGTGGCGGTTTTGGTGGCTTTGAGGATTTTGATTTAGGGGATATTTTTAGTTCATTTTTTGGTGGCGGTTTTCAAGAATCAAGAAAACCAAAAAGCGTTGATAACTATCCGCTTGATGTCGAGATATCTTTACGAGTTGATTTTAAAGACGCTGTGTTTGGGGTGCAAAAAGAGTTAAAATATAAGATTAAAACTCCATGCAAAACTTGCAATGGTTCTGGCTCAAAAGATGGCAAAAAAACTACTTGTCCACACTGTGGTGGTCGAGGTAAAATCAGCGAGCGTAGAGGCTTTATGAACTATATCCAAACCTGCCCATACTGCAAAGGAAGCGGACAAATCATAAAAGAAAAGTGCGAAAAATGCCATGGGCTTGGATATGATGAGGAAGAAATCAGCTTTAAATTTGATGTCCCAAAAGGTGTTGATACTGGACTTAAAATCAGAATAGCAGACAAAGGAAATCTATCAAAAACTGGCGAATATGGAGATTTATATGTCAATATAATAGTCAAAGAAGATGATAAATTTATAAGAAATGGCGATGATGTTTATGTAGAAATTCCTGTATTTATAACTCAAGCTATGCTTGGTGAGTGTATTCTGATACCAACATTGCGTGGAGAAAAAGAGCTAAGACTTCATGTTGGAACAAAAGATAAAGAGCAATTTGTCTTAGAAAAAGAGGGTATTGAAAATATAAGAACCAAAGAGATGGGAAGACTTATACTGCAAGTTTCAATCAAAATGCCAAAAAAACTAGATGAACAACAAGAAAAACTACTAAAAGAGCTTCAAGATAGTTTTGGTATAAAGAGTAATTGTGTTATAGAAGAAAATTTGTTTGATAAAATAAAAGGGTGGTTTAAGTAGAATTTATCGCCCAAAAAAGGGCGATAAATTAAAATTATTCAAAGTCTACTATAAGTTTATCTATCTTTTCTAATAATACTTTTTTAAGTATTGGTTTTGTTAAAAAGTCGTTTGCGCCTTTGTTAAATGCCTCTCTTTTTACGGCTTCATCTGTTGTTATAACAATAACAGGTTTTGAAAAAGCATTTTTTCTAGCTTTTAAGTTATCTAAAAACTCAAGACCATTCATAACTGGCATAACTATATCTAAAAGCACCAAGTCTATATCATCTCTTTGATCTATGATATTTAGACCATCAAGACCGTTTGTGGCCTTGATGATTTCTCCGACTGATTCATGGCTTTTTAACATCGCTTCTAAGAGCTTTAAATTTATAAAGTCATCATCAATGGTAAGTATATTTATTTTTCTCATATTCATCTACCTTATATATATTTTTTAACTAAATTTTCAAGGGTAGATTTGTTTATGCTACTACTTGCTACCTCTGTGAACTGTCTTTCTAGCGATCCAACATCATCCTTATCTAAATTCGCAAACAAAATCGTGCTTGTGCTAGAACTATTTTGCTCATTTAGTGTATCGTTTAGAGCTGAAGGACTGAAATTTGGAACTTTGTAATCTACTAAAACTAACTTATATGAGTTTTTGTTTAACAAATCCAAAAGTTCATCCATACTTTCTGCTGTGTCTATTTTATCTATTTGTTGTTTTAAGATGCTATTGAAAATTTTATTTTCTAGTCTGCTTTTTTTACAAACTAGCACATCTCTTTTTTCCAAATTTATATCTTGTTTCTCTGCTGTTTTTTCTACGGCTGGAGCTTGGCTTTGAACCTTATCTTCAACTATTTGAGCTTTTTTCTCAGGTGCTTGAACTTTAGGTTCGACTACCTGAGCTTCATAAATAGGTTTGCTTGGTTTGACCTCTTCTATAACAATATCATCTTGCGGTATTAATACCTCTTTTCTTACAACAACTGGTTTTTGTCTTACAACATCTTTAAGAACGATTTTTGGTTTTAAAACTTTTTTGATGACAGTTTTTGGAACTTTTTGCACAACTGTTTTTTTAACTTTTTGTTTTTTAGTTGTGGTTGTTGTTCCGCCTGCGCCAACTCTTTTATCCGATATAAATGTATCTAGCATGCTAGCTAGGATATCTTTTTTAATCGGTTTTGTGCAGTACTCATCAAGTCCTTGAGACATAAATCTCTCTCTATCGCCCTTAAGTGCGTTTGCTGTAACGGCTACTATAGGAACGTGTGGGAGGTTGTTTGTCTCTTCATATAGTTTGATTTGTTTTGTAGCCTCAACACCATCCATAACCGGCATAGCGATATCCATAAAGATAAGATCAAAGTCATTTTCTTTTCTTTGCTCAAGTGCTAATAGTCCGTTTTCTACTATAGTTAAATTCATACCAAAGCTGCTTAATGTGTGTCTTATAAGCTTTTGGTTGATTTCGTTATCTTCTGCTATCAATATATTTGCATTATATGTAGCTTTTAAAGGATCATCAGAATCGCCACTTGCAGCTGCATTTGCTACAACCACTGGAACTTCAATCTCCTCTTCAATTTCAACTTCTTGATCTACATACTCAGTTACAGTTTCTTCTACCTCTTCAAATTCTTCTACCTCTTCTTGAACGACTTCATCAACCATTATAGTCTCTTCGATAATTTTGGTTTGAGGCGCTCTAGGTTTAGGAGTCTCTTTGATGACTTGCTCTACTTTTGGAGTAACAATTTCTTGAATAACTTCTTCATATACAGGCTCTTTCTTGGCAACTGGAGTCTCTATACGGATAGGCTCTTCTTCAAGTTTAATTTCATCAAAAGTATCTATATGAATCGGCTCATCAATGCTATCATCGATTTTGGTATCTTTTACAGGTACTGGCTCTTTTGCTTTTTCAGGCTCTTTTTCAAAAATAGCATCTAACTCGTCTAAATCAAGGATTAGTGGAGACTCATCAGCTTCTTTTGTATCTATATCTAAAGGAGTTATCTTGATATCTTTTGTGTTTTTATCATCAAGACTTGCTTGTATCTCTCTTTCAAGTTCGTGATCTAGCTCGTGAGTATCGATAATGTTATGTGTTTTTTCTGTGCTATCTTTACCTTTTAAGATATCTCTTAAATCTGGCTTGCCTACTCGTGAAGCTTCTTGTTTAGCAACGCTTTGTCTTATCTCATCTTTTTGTACTGTTTTAACTGTTGGTGAGACTATTCTTTCTTCTTTGCTAGATGAAGTTGATAGTTTTCCAGCTTTTTCAATCTTATCAACAAGTTTAAGTATCTTAGTAACGTTCATAGGTTCTGATAATGTGTAGATGTTTGCATCTGTTATGCTAAGTACTTGTAGTTCTTTTGGTTTTGCACTAATTACAATAGGAATATCTACATTTTTATCTAGCATTGAGTAGTTTTCTAGTCTTACTATCAATATATCAGAGTGAGTTCTATCTATGTTATCATCTTTATCAAATAGCTTGACATATCCACCCATATACTCTATGTATTTTTGAGCGATAACGTTATAAGCGTGTGCTGGTGAATTTGTTAATATAGCAAATCTTCTGCCTTTGATGTTTTGATATATATTAAGTGCATTTGTTTTTGCTGTTTCTTTAAATGATAGTGTAAAGAAGAATGTTGAGCCTTCTCCCTCGGTTGATTCAACTTGAAGTGAACCACCCATCATTGAAACGTATTTTGAAGAAATTGTAAGTCCAAGACCTGTTCCGCCATACTGTCTAGTTACTGTAGAGTCAGCTTGTGAGAATGCATTAAAGATGTTTTCTAGTTTATCTTCTGCTATACCAACACCACTATCTTTAACGCTAAAGCTAATGATTGCCTCGTTATCTTTTTTAGACTCTTGACGAGATATTTCAACAAAAATAGTACCGTTTTCTGGAGTAAATTTAACCGCGTTACTCATTAGGTTAATTAAAACCTCTTTTATCTTAGTAACATCGCCATATAGGTGATTTACCAAGCTTGGATCGATATAAGATAGTAAGTCGATATTTTTCTCACTAGCTTTTGCAACATAAATTTCAATAGCACTTTCAAAGTCTGAAATAGGGTCAAATAAAATATCTTCAAGTTCGACTTTGTTACTTTCAATTTTAGAAACATCAAGAATATTGTTGATAATGGTTAGTAGGTTCTCAGAACTTCTTTCTATGGTATCAACATAGTCTCGTTTTTCTTCATCTAGGTCTGTATTTTTAAGTAACTCGGTAAATCCTATAATACCATTTAGTGGAGTTCTTATCTCATGCGACATGTTCGCAAGGAAGATTGATTTTGCTTTATTTGCATCTTCAGCGGTTGCTTTTTGCATCGCGATAACGTCCACCGCATCTTGTATGATAGAGTAGGCTCTTGTGATACCTTCTGAAGTTCTTAGATCTATTTTTATATCTTGGTTAGATATTGAGCCTATACTATTTAAAACTGTATCAAGTTCTTCTAAGTTCTTTTGGAATTTGCTAATAACTCTAAGTGAGATTAAGAATAGTATCAAAGATAGTATCCATATACCTACAGCAAAGGTAAGTTGTTTTTGAATGTTTTCTTTATAGGCAACTGTTTGTTTGTTAAGCTCTTCATCGATTTGTTTCATAACTTTTTTAGTTACAGCAATTTGTTGACTTACTACCGTAAACCACTCAACAAATGTTACGCTATACTCTTCAGAAACAGCATCTTGTTGAATTTGAGCATTGATAGTGTTTGCGTTTGCTATGATATCTTGAGTCTCTTGTGATGCCATTAATGCTTGGATAGATTTTTTGGTATCTGAGTTAGGTAGTGTATCATAAGATAAGAATGAACTCTTGTTATCTAAATCCCTTAAATATCTTAACTCTTTTTCTGTTAAAGCTCTATTTGAAGCGAGGATTGACGATACATAGTCTCTTTTTGCTGCTGATGCATCAACACTTTCATATGATAGTATCAAGTTTGCAACCAAGAATGAAATCTCTGGGGTTATCGCATTATCTTGTACCTTTTTTAGGTAGTTTATATACTCTTTATCTATCTCTCTAAAGTATTTAAAGAAAATATCGTTAAAATCAATTTTTAAACTATCGATATTTTGTCTAACTTGAGTGATTTGTTTTACATAAGTTATGATGTTTGTCATCTCTTTTGGAACAATTGGTTTTTCTATAAATGATATGATATCTTCGTGTTTGGTATCATAGTTAGTATAGAAATCTTCAAAAGTTTTTATAGATTTATCTACATTTAATCTTTGTTTCTTTAGTACTTCACCACCGCCAAATTTACCATTACTTCCTGAAAATATAGCGCTAAGTCCTCTTTCGCTTCCTATATCATCAATTAACTTAGCAAGATGCGATATATCTTGTGTTTGAATGTTGAGCCTGTTAGCTACTTGATAGTTCTTATAAGACTGGTATAAGTTATAACTAATCAAAGCAACTATTATAAGTACTGGAATACCAGTAATTAACTTCAGCGTAGTCGTTGTATTTAGCTTCATCTTTAATCCCTTTTTGTGGTAATTTTATTTATTTGCATAATTATATCTTTATATTCTCTAAATTTATCTGAAATATCGTTATTATCAGAATTTTCTAGATTATATATAGCTCTAGTTAATGGTCTGATGTTTAAAGTACTAGCAGAATCCCGCAATGTAGTGAGAATCAAAGAAGATTGTGTTTTATCTCCTACAAGCAAGGATTCATACAACATCTCTTCTTGCTCGTTTGCTTGTACTAGTAAATTCACTAACAAATCGTTAAAAAGCTCAACATCTAAATCCAGCTTTTTAGCGCTATATGCTAGCCACTCTTTATTTAGTTGTGAGCCACTAGCCATATTTTTCATCTTTTGGTTTTTGATATCTTCAAGACTATTTTTATACTCTTTTTCAAAAATATTTGGAAGCGTGCTTAGCTTTGACTCTCTTTTTTGGTAAGGAGCTACGCTATTAACGCTTTTATTTTTGGTTAAATTTTGATGATTTTTTACTTCCAAAGTTACAAGATATTGATTTTCATAAATATCTGCTTGGAAAAATATATCAACATGGATTATAGCCTCAACAGCTTTGTTATCGGCTGTTTTTATGAGCGTTGTAATAGCCTTTTGGTTTTTTATAATCGTTTCGATAAAGTGTTCATCGGTCTGCACAAAAAAACCATTTTCGCTTAAAAATAGTTCTGATATATCGCTATGTCTTGAAAGAAAACTTCCAAAGCCAGAGTATCCAAGCAACAGCAATGTGCTTTGCGATATCCCTAATAGCTTAAAATTTGAGTCATAAAGTATCATTATGGTCTTTATCCTTTTGAGATATTTTAATTTGTTATTCTATCACATAATATTTTAAAATGATATGATTTTATTGTTATTTTATTAAAAAAATAGTTTTTTTGCCACATTTTTATTAACCAAAGTTGAAATTTCTTCAAAATTTGATTCATAAATTTTTTCAAAGCTACCAAAATAGTCTAAAAGTTTTTTGATACTTCCATCAGAAATTCCCAAATTTTTAAGTTTTGATCTTTGTAAATCCTCTTTTTTTCTAGTTTTTTGATGAAACGTTATAGCAAAACGGTGCGCTTCATCTCTTAATCTTTGGAAAAACTGTAGTCGTTTATCATCAGTTGGAAGTGAAAAAACACCATTTTTAGTATAAATTTTATCTTTTGCGCTCCCTTTTGCGCGGTGTGCTTTAGCATCTATTTTTTCTTTTGAGATAGCGATAACATCGATATTTGCGCCAGTACTATCAACGATAGAGTAAGCTAAGTCCAGCAAAGCTTTTCCGCCATCGATTACCCATAAATCAGGCGCACCAAGCTTGTCAAATCTAGTCGCTCTAAGGGTTAAAAACTCAACCATCTGATCATAATCGTTGTTTGAGTTTAAGTGTGCGTGGCGGTAGTTTTCTTTGTTAAACTCGCCATTACTAAATGATATCATCGCCCCAACTGGCGCACTTCCAAATAGATGTGAGTTATCATATGCTTCTATATTTTGAGGTAAATTTGATAGTGAAAAATACTCTTTTAAGGCTTCTAAAAAGCTATAATCATGCGTTTTTAGATGTTTTTGGATATTTATCTGCGCGTTTTGATATGCTATTTCGCAAATTTTTCGTTTTTCACCTATTTTAGGGCAAATTATGCTAAATTTACGCTCATGTCGTAAAGATAAAATTTCTTCAACTAAAGCTTTATCTTCAAAGTCATCATATATATAAATTTTATTTGTAGCAACTGGAGAGTTTGCTGCAAAGGCATCTAAAATGACTTGTTTGTAGACTTCTTTGATGTCATCTTTGCTTACGAGCTTTAAATTTGTTATATGAGAGTTTGAATTTGCTATCTTTCCATCTCGAATGCTAAATCTAACCGAACAGATTAAATTCTGACTATAGTTTATAGCAATCGCTTCAAAATCCTCTAACTTAGCCAAATCAACTTCAACTTTTACTTCGCTATCTTTTATAGCTGAAATTTGATCTCTGATTTTAGCAGCCTCTTCATAATTTTCATTTTGGGCGTGTTTTATCATCAAATTTGATAAATTTGCAAGCATAATTTGTGGATTTTTAAGAGCTTTTATCGCTTCTTGAACGATTAAGGCGTAATTTTCTTTTGAAATTTTGCCCTCACATGGAGCGTGACATCTGTTTATCTGATAAAAAAGACAGGCTTTTTTACCTTTTGCACAACTTGCCTTTTGCACGAGTTTAAAGTGTGAGTATAAAACTTCTAAAATTTCTCTCGCGCCTCTAAAATATGGACCAAAATACTTGATATTTGTACCTTTGATAACTTTTCTAGTGATTTCAAAGCGCGGAAAATCATCATTTAAATTTACATATATATATGGATAAGTTTTATCATCTCGAAGCAAGATGTTGTATTTGGGGTGAAGTTGCTTGATGAATGAATTCTCAAGTATCAAAGCATCGCTTTCGCTTTTAGTTACTATATATTCAAGGTGAACAGCTTCGCTTATCATCTTGTGGATTCGTGGGCTTACCTTTGGATTTGGCGCTAAGTGTGGCGTAAAAGAAAAGTAGCTTTTAACGCGGTTTTTAAGCACTTTTGCTTTTCCGACATATAAAAGCTTGCCAAATTCGTCAAAATACTCATAAACGCCAGGCAAATTTGGCAGTGATTTTATCTCATCTACTAACAATGATTAACTCCCGAATTTCTTCAAAGATAGCGTGAATTTGAGGATCTTCAATGCGGTTTTGAAATTTACCCTCGCTTTTTTCTACATATGGTGGAAGCTCATTTGCTTTAGTTAAATTTTGCGCTTTTTTGGCTAAATTTTGCATATATTTGGTTGCGACAAAAAATTTGATATCGCTTATCGTTCGTAGCGATGAGGTTTGTTTAATACTTAAGAATATTTTTAATAACCCTTTTATGTTATTTATATTACTATCTCGTTTAAGTTCTTGCACGCCAAGGTTGTGTTTGCAAGCTATAAAGAGAATTTCATCTTTTTGGTAGATGAAGGCTATGATTTTTTGATGCGTTTGGCTTAAAAGCAGATAAAAATCATGCAAATCTCTAATCTTTTCATAAAGGGGTGAGCGTTGAATATCTTCAATAATGGTCTTAGCACTTTTCATAAGTGCATTTTAACATCTTTAATATTAATTTTTGTTGTAGGTTGTGGCTACAAAGGACCGCCAGTTTATACGCCAAGTGATAGTAACGCTACGGCGCAGTCAAAATAAATTTAGTAAAGTTTAGATATACTTTGCGAATATTTTTTAATTAGGAAATTTGATGAAAACAGCAGACATAGTTATACTTGATTTTGGATCACAATACACTCAGTTAATAGCAAGAAGACTTCGCGAACAAGGCGTTTATGCAGAGCTTTTGCCTTTTAATACAAAAATTAGCGATATAAAAGCAAAAGAGCCAAAGGGCATTATTTTAAGTGGCGGACCAGCTAGCGTTTATGCAAAAGATGCTTATTTTTGCGATGAGAAAGTTTTTGAGTTAGGCGTGCCTGTGCTTGGAATTTGTTATGGAATGCAGCTAATCGCGCAACATTTTGGCGCAAGCGTAGTTCCAGCAAGAGAGAAAGAGTATGGAAAAGCAAATCTAAATTTTAAAAAAGAGCATGGACTTTTTGGTGATACAAAAGATGGGCAAGTTGTTTGGATGAGCCATTCTGATAAGGTTGAGAATTTACCAGCTGGATTTGAGGTTATCGCGGATTCAGAAAATTCTGAATTTTGTGTTTTTGGCGATGAAAAACGAAAAATTTATGCACTTCAATTTCACCCAGAGGTAGCACATAGCGAATTTGGCGATAAAATTTTAAAGAATTTTGCAAAATACATTTGTGGTTGCGAAAGCACGTGGAACATGGGAAGCTTTGCAAAAAGTCAATGTGAGAAAATCAAAGCTTTAGTTGGAAGTGATAAAGTACTTTGTGCGGTAAGTGGGGGCGTTGATAGCTCTGTTGTAGCGGCACTTTTAGCTCATTGTATAAAAGATAATTTAATAGTCGTTTTTGTAGATAATGGACTTTTAAGAACAAATGAGGCAAAGCAAGTTGAAAATACCTTTAAAACAAAACTTGGTATAAATTTAATCAGCATTGATGCAAGTGAGACTTTTTTAAGTCGCCTAAAAGATGTTGTTGATCCAGAAGAGAAAAGAAAAATCATAGGAAATACCTTTATAGAAATTTTTGATAAAGAAGCAGCTAAACATAAAGATGTAAAATATCTAGCTCAAGGCACGCTTTATACAGATGTTATCGAAAGTAGCGTGGTAGGAGCAAGTAAAACTATAAAAAGTCATCATAATGTCGGCGGGCTTCCAAAAGATATGAAATTTAAGCTTATCGAGCCACTTCGCGATATTTTCAAAGATGAGGTTAGAGCACTTGGGCTTGAGCTTGGGTTATCAAGAGATTTGGTTTTTCGCCATCCATTCCCAGGACCAGGTCTTGCTATACGTATAATGGGCGATGTAAGAAGCGATAGGTTAGAGTTACTTAGAAAAGCTGATGTGATTTTACGAGAAGAGTTAAAAAGCACTGGTTGGTATGATAAGACATGGCAAGCATTTTGTGTGCTTTTAAATGTAAATTCAGTCGGAGTTATGGGCGATAATAGAACTTATGAAAACACAGTTTGCGTTCGCGTGGTTGATGCAAGCGATGGCATGACGGCGAGTTTTTCAAGACTACCGTATGATTTACTAGAAAATGTAAGCAGAAGAATCATAAACGAAGTTGATGGAATCAACCGCGTAGTTTATGATATATCAAGCAAACCACCTGCAACTATCGAGTGGGAATAAGACTAAAAGGGCGAGCTTTCGCTCTTTTTAGCTTTTAATGGAGTTAAATTTGATATATTTAGTTTCAAACACGCCAAATTCACAGGTTAAAAATTTAAAAGTTTGCCAGATAGAGTTTTTTAAATTTAACGTGGATTTAGGCGAATTTGAAGCTCTTATCATAACTTCAAAAAACGCCATAAAAGCCATTTTGAACAATAAAATCAAGCTAAATTTAGACTTAGATGTTTTTGCTATCGGCGAGGCTAGCGCAAAAGCTTGCAAAGAAGCTGGGTTTAAAAACATCTATATAGCAAAAAATTCTCACGGAATTGAGTTCGCACAAGAGATTTTGCCGCTTTTAAAAGATAAAAAAACGCTCTTTATCAAGGCAAAAGAGACTGTTTCTGATATAGCTGGCAAGTTAAATGATATAAATTTAACCTCAATCATCGGTTATGAAAACAGATATTTAAATTTAGAGCCAAATTTAGCCCCGCCACCGCATTCAACGCTGATTTTTACCTCGCCATCAAATGTAAAAGGCTTTATAAAAAATTTTGGTTGGGATAAAAGTTATAAAGCTGTAAGTATCGGAAATGCCACATATGAGGCGCTAAAACCATACTCAAATTCAAAAAAAAGCAAAAAACAAGATATAAATGAGTGTATTAAGCTAGCTTTATCTATAGTTTAAGCAAATTTCTAATATAATTTTACACGCCTGAATGATTCGACAGTGTTTTTATGAGGGTCCAACACATTAGTATAAGCGGAAAAGTAGATTTTTGGTGCGATGTGGCTTTGTTTGAGCTTTATAAAAGTTAGAAGTTGCAACCTAAAGAGAGTCTCTATCTGCAAGATTGGCTTTTAATTAGGGCCGATTCTTTTTGCACATCGGTCATTCGGGTTTAATAAATTTTGGAGTTTTTTTTGAACATTTTGATAGTAGGTAATGGCGCAAGAGAGTATGCCATAGGAAGAAAACTAAGAGAAGAAAATATAGTAAATAAGATATTTTTTGCTCCAGGGAACGCAGCGACCTCAAATTTAGGCGAAAATTTAGATATAGAAAAACACGAAGACCTCGCCGAATTCGTTAAACGCTATGATGTAGACCTAACTATCGTTGGACCAGAAGCACCATTAAGTGATGGGATTGTAGATGTGTTTGAAAAATATAATCTTGCCATTTTTGGACCAAGCAAAGCAGCTGCTAGATTAGAGGGTAGCAAGGCTTTTATGAAGGACTTTTTAAAAAAACAAGGTATCAAAACTGCAAGATACCTAAATAGTAACAACTTAGAAGAAATTTCAAAATTTATTGACTCATTAGGGCAAATTGTTGTAGTTAAAGCAGATGGGCTTTGTGCTGGAAAAGGCGTTATAATAGCGCAAAATCACGATGAGGCAAAAGAAGCCGCGAAAGAGATGTTAAGTGGAACTAGTTTTGGCGAAGCTGGAAAAACGGTTGTTATAGAGGAGTTTTTAGATGGTTTTGAGCTTAGCTTGTTTGCTATTTGTGATGGAGAAAATTTTGTAACACTACCAGTAGCACAAGATCACAAAAGGCTTTTAGATGATGATAAAGGTCCAAACACCGGTGGTATGGGAGCATACGCGCCAAGTCCGTTAGCTAGCAAAGAGCTTATAAAAAAAGTTGAAAAAGATGTCGTAGAGCCTACTTTAAAAGGTATGAAAAAAGATGGAAATCCATTTTGCGGAGTGCTTTTTGTAGGGCTTATGGTGGTTGATAATGAGCCATATGTTTTGGAATTTAATGTGCGTTTTGGTGATCCAGAGTGCGAGGTTATCATGCCTTTAATAGATGGAAATTTAAGCCAAATGCTTTATAATGCGGCAACAAAAAAGCTAGAAAATATAAATTTAAAAGATAAATTTGCTGTTGGAGTTGTGATTTCTAGTAAAAACTATCCTTATAAAAGCTCCGAACCTGCTTTAATCAAAGTAAAAGAAGTACCAGCTGATACGCATATTTGCTATGGTGGCGTTAGTCAAAAAAATGGCGAAATTTACGCAACTGGTGGTAGGGTTTTAGTCTGCGTTGGGGTTGGAGATAGTATAAAAGAGGCAAGAGATAAAGCGTATGAGCTTTGTAAAAACATCGAATTTGATGGAATGCACTATAGAAAAGATATCGCATATCAGGCACTTAGATGAACTTTGAAAATGTAAAGTTAGCTAGTATAAACAAAAGAGGTTTAGCCTTTTTTGTTGATGAAATTTTGACTAGTTTTTTGTTTATTATTATCTATTATGACAAGATTTTTTCTGCAACAACGCAAGAAGAAGCTATCGTTATAGCCTCTTCGCTATCGTTTCAATATGTTATTTTAAAAGTTATTTATCAATCGTTTTTTATCTGGTATTATGGTGCGACAATTGGCAAGATGATTTTTAAAATTCGTTGCGTTTCATACGAAAACCAAAATCCAAATTTATCAAATTCGGTTTTAAGGGCTATGGTTAGGATTATAAGTGAAGCTGTTTTTTATATAGGATTTATCTGGGCGTATTTTAACCCAGCAAGACAGACTTGGCATGATAAAGTAGCTAAAACACTGGTGGTGGATATTGCTTAAAAAGATTATGATTTCACTTTTTTGTGCTGCCGCGCTACACGCTAGCACTCAAGATGTCGAACTTCTAGCTGATAATGTTAGCAAAAATGGCGATGTAGTAAACGCAGAAGGCAACGTCATAATGTACTCAAAAGAGTATTTGATAACGGCAAATAAAGCTGTGTATGACCAAAAAAATGAGATAGTTGAGTTTTTTGGAAATGTAAACTCTTTAAGAGGGCTAAACGAGACTTCAAGGACAAATTATCTAAGACTAAATTTAAAGAGCAAAGAGGATTTTGCAACTGAGAATTTTATAATGGATAAAGAGGCTGAAATTTGGATGCAAAACAACGAAAGTTGCAGTGATGATGGATATTACCGCACAAAAGGCTCTGTTGTTTCAAGTTGTAATATACAAGATCCGGATTGGCGTATAAAATACTCAAGCGGAAAACTTAACAAAGAAACTAAATTCCTTCATCTTTATAACCCGGTTTTTTATGCTGGTGATGTTCCGGTTTTTTATCTTCCATACTTTGGATTTCCTACTGATAAAACGAGGCGAAGCGGACTTTTGATACCAGAAATTGGCTATATGAAAAACGAGGGAGTGTATTATAAACAACCGATTTATCTAGCGCCTTATGAGAGTTGGGATTTGCAGTTTGACCCACAAGTTCGCTCACGTCGTGGCTTTGGAATTTATACAACATTTCGTTTTGCTGACTCGCCTTACTCATACGGAGAGATTCGTGGTGGGATATTTGATAACTTTAAAAGAGCGCAAGAAAAACTTGAGTATAAAAACGAAAAACATCACGGTATCGAGTTTGAATACGATAGAAGCAAGCTTGCTAAGTATCTTATAGATGGGGATTTTAAAGAGCAACTTTGGATAGATTTTAAAAAAGTTAATGATGTTGAGTATTTTGACTTAAAAGAAAAAGGTGGGCTTTCAGATGATGATGACTCGCTGGTTGCTTCAAGACTAAATTATTATTTAACTACGGATGAGCATTATTTTGGGCTTTATTCAAGATATTATATAGATACCGATAAATTAAACAAGAAAAATACATTTAGAAACGATGACACCATTCAAGAGCTACCAACATTGCAGTATCATAAATTTAGCAACTCGCTCTTTTTAGATAACTTGATTTACTCAGTCGATACTAAATACCACAATTATACAAGAAGCGTTGGAACTGAAGCTAGTCAATATGAGTTAAATATACCGCTTAGCTTTAGTTTGCCACTTTTTAATGATTATTTAAATTTAAAATTTAGTGAAAATTTATATGCAACACATATAGACTACAGAGATAATTTCTTATATAGAAATGGCGGATTAAGTAGTGATGATAGCGCAAACTACGTAAACCATTATCATAGAATTTCATTAAGCACTGATTTGGCAAAGGCTTATGATAGTTTTTATCATACAGTAAATTTCGAGCTTGATTATATAGTGCCAGGTTATCAAAGTGGAGATATAAACTCAAGACTTTTTAAAGAGTATCAATACGACTATGATAAAGAGCGAGGCAGAGTCAATCAAAACCGCCTTAATGATATCGCAAGCAATCTTTACTATGAAGATAACTTCTTAGGCGAACTTGGTAAAGACTATACGCAAAGAAACTTTGGCGCTAAATTTACTGAGTATATATATGATGAAAATGGTAGAAAATTTATACGCCACTCTGTTAGACAAAGATATGATTTTGAAGATGAAGAGCTTGGGGATTTAACTCATAGGCTAGATTTATACTTTAAAAATGGCTTTAGTATAGGAAATAGATTTGAGTATTCTCACGAAAATCATGAGTTTGAAAAGATTCAAACATATGCAAGATATGCAGATACTAAATTTAGTGCCTCTATAAATCACACTTATGAAAATGTAAAACGAGCCACCGATAGATACGACAAAGATAACTATACCATACTAAATGCGTCTGTAAATTTACCTAACTTTTATAAAGTTTTTGGAAGTTGGGAGTATGATTGGGAAAGAGAGTATAACAAGATGTGGCGTCTTGGCGTTACGCACAACAGAAGATGTTGGAACTATACATTTGTTTATCAAGAAGATATAGAGCCACGCACTTCAAGTTCGTTGAGTTATGAAAAAGCTAAAAAAGAGCAAGGTTTTTACTTCTTTGTAAATTTCTATCCTTTTGGCGGAGTGAGTTATGACTTTTCAAAAGACAAAGAGTATAAGGCAGCAAATCAATAATGATAACACCTAGGCAAAAACTATCTTTTAAAGATAGATTAGATGCAGCTCAAATGTTATATGATGTTTTGCCACTAGATGATATCATGCAAAAAAAGCCTTTGCTGGTTTGTTCATCGCTTGATTCTGTTGTTTTGGTTGATTATATAGCTAGAAAGTTAAAGCTAAGTTATGAGCTGCTTTTTACAGAAAATATAGTCTCGCCGATAAATCCAGACTGCATTATAGCGATGGTAAGCGAAACAGAAGAGATAGTTGTTATAGATGAATTAGTTAAATCTTTTGGCATAAATTTAGACTATGTTTATGGTGAAAGTAGTAGAAAATACGAGGAGAAGATTTTAAAAAACGTTTATAAGTATAGAAAAGGTGAGCTTATCGGTAGTTTTGAAGGCAAGAATATCTTGCTTATGGATGAGGGTTGTGAGACAGGAATCACAGCTTTGACATGCCTAAAATCGATTATAAGTTTAAATGCAAAGTCTGTATCATATGCTACTCCGCTGATTGCAAGCGATGTAGTTCAAAATTTAAGCATAGTAACAGACCAAATTTATACGGTTCATAGTATAGCAAATTTCGTTGAGGTTGATTTTTATTACGATGATAAAACCAAAGCAAATTCGCAAAAAATAATCTCTATATTAGAAGAGAGCCCATACTATCTGCCGTTACAAAAAGAAGGAGACAAAGAAACATGCAGTATTCAATAGAAGTAAACAATCAAGTAGAAATTTTTGACCTTGATAAGGTAGCCAAACAAGCAGCTGGCGCTGTTTTGATGAGAGTTAAAAACACAGTAGTTTTAGCAACTGTAGCGCGAGATGAAGTTCAAGTAGATGGCGATTTTTTGCCTTTAACAGTTCAATACGTAGAAAAAGCATATGCAACTGGAAGAATTCCTGGTGGATATATTAAAAGAGAGACTAAACCAGGTGATTTTGAAACCCTAACTAGCCGCATTATCGATAGAAGTTTAAGACCGCTTTTTCCAAAAGGATATGCATATCCAACTCAAATAGTCGTTTTTGTTCTTTCAGCAGACTCTGAAGTAGATCTTCAGGTTGTAGCTTTAAACGCAGCAAGCGTGGCGCTATACTTAAGCGATATCCCAGTTGATAGACCAGTTTGTGGCGTTAGAGTAGGTAGGATAAATGATGAGTTTGTTATAAACCCTTCAAATTCTCAGCTAAAAGATAGCTCACTTGATTTATACGTAGCTGGTGTAAAAGATGAACTTTTAATGATAGAGATGAGATCAATCTCACAAGAGAGTAACGAAATTTCGCCGATTGCTACGATGATGACTCCGATGGTAGATCCACTTATTTCAGAGAGCATAAATTTAACTCAAAGTATGAATGAATTTAACGAAGAGCTTATGGTTGAAGCTATCAAATTTGGTGCAGATGCGATACTAAAAGGAAGCAACGCTTATGAAGAGGCGTTTAAAGCGCATAAAAAAGCGCCTGCAAATTTAGAGTTTAAACCTGAGATTGAAAATGAAAATATAGCACTTTATATCGATCAATTTTACAAAGATGAGGTTAAATTTGCTATAAATCAAATGGCAAAAAGCGAGCGAGCAACAGAGCTTAATAAGATAGTTAAAACCATATTAAGCGATGAAACAGCTATAACAGAAGGTTGGGAAGAGGGCGTTATATCTAACGTCTTAGGCAAATACAAAAAAAGAATCGTTAGAGAGCAAATCGTAAATGATAGAGTAAGAGCCGATGGCAGAGGACTAAAAGAGGTTCGCCCTATATCAATCGAGACGAATTTACTTCCAAATGCGCATGGAAGTTGCCTTTTTACTAGAGGTCAAACTCAAGCGTTAGTTATCACGACTTTAGGAAGTGATGGAGATGCTCAAATGAGCGAGTCTTTGACTGAGAAAAATGCGCTTACTGATAGATTTATGGTAAATTATAACTTCCCTGGCTTTAGCGTTGGCGAGGCAAGTCCATTAAGAAGCCCAGGCAGAAGAGAGCTAGGACATGGAAATTTAGCCAAACGCGCACTTGCTCCAAGCATTTATGCAAACGAGCCTCAAGTTATCAGAGTTGTTAGCGAAATTCTAGAATCAAACGGCTCAAGCTCGATGGCTACGGTTTGTGGTGGGGCTTTATCTTTAAGAGCGGCTGGTGTAAATACTATAAAACTAGTTGCTGGTATCGCGATGGGGTTGATTTTTGAAAATGATAAACACGCGATTTTAAGCGATATTATGGGGCTTGAAGATCACGATGGCGATATGGACTTTAAAGTTGCTGGAACGATTGATGGAATTACAGCTTTGCAAATGGATATAAAACTTGGTGGAATTAGCCTAGAAGTGCTAAGAGAGGCGCTTTATCAAGCAAAAGAGGGACGCGAGCATATCCTTAAAATTATGCAAAGAGCAGATGAAGAGATAGTTATAAACGAAGATGTGCTTCCAAAACTGGAGCTTTTTAGCGTTGAACCTAGCAAAATCGTTGATATCATCGGACAAGCTGGAAAAACTATAAAAGAGATTATAGAGAAATTTGGCGTATCGATTGACCTTGATAGAGATAAAGGAGAGGTTAAAATCTCTGGCGGCAAGAAAAAACAGGTAGAAGCGGCAAAAGACTATATAATTGAAATCACCCAAAAAGAGCCAAGAGGCTTTAGAAAAGGTGGCTCAAAACGAGAACCAAAGAAAAATGTTCACTTTGAAGTAGGCGAGGAATTCGAGGGTGAAGTTAAGAGTATGGTTGATTTTGGTGCGTTTATACACCTAAAAGATGGCGTTGATGGGCTTTTACATATATCTAAGATAAAAACTCCGCTAAAAGCTGGCGATATGGTAAAAGTAAAAGTTAGCGAACTTAAAGGCTCAAAAATTTCGCTCGAACTTGCATAAAGTAACAAAATATTGGCAAATTTGCCAATATTCTTGTTTTAGTTTGCATATAAAATCAATATTGAGTAAAATAAGAGAAAATAATATCAAAAAAAGGATTTAATATGATGTTTAAAAAGCTATTTTTCCCTATCGGTGGTGGAGATGAGTTAAAAGAGAGAATTCGCGGCGCGCTACTTGTAAACAAATGGTTTGGAACACATATGAGTATTATGGCGTTTCAGCTTGACCCATCAACTGTTTATAATGTCAGAATGACACTTAGAGGCGGGGTTATGATGGATGAGTTTTTAAAAACCGCAAAAGAAGAGTTAGAAGCCGAGCAAGAAGAAAATATCAGAATTTTTAAAGAAGAGTGCGATAAATTAGGCATTAAAGTTAGCGAAGATCAACATCAGCCAAATAGCGCATTTTTAAGAAATGTCATCGGAACTCGTTCAGAGCTAGTCGAAAAACACTCTAAATATTGCGATTTAGTTGTCGTAGCAGTTCCGCCAACTGGAACTATCACTGGTACTTTTGAAGCCGGTGTTGTAAAAAGCGGAAAACCAGCTATAGTTATCCCAAGAGAGCTTAAAGAGTTTAAAATCGAAAGAGTTCTAGTAAGTCTTACTGGAAGCACAACTAACTCAAGAGCTTTGACTAATGCTATTCCTATTTTAAAAGAGGCTAAAGAGGTTCACTGCATTACAGCTCAACACTATCTTCAAGATAGTATGGAAGAGACTCAAGGCAGGATTAGAAACTATCTTAGTATGCACGGCATAAACCCAACTTTTGAAATAGTTAAAACTGAGGGTAAAATTCCAGGACAGGTTTTAACCGATGCTGCTAAAAATGGCAAATTTGACCTTATAGTAACTGGCATAAATGAAGATAGCGGATTTAGAGAGATATTCTTAGGCGGCGCTTCAAGATACTTCCTTAAAAACACAACCGTTCCTGTGTTTATGTAATTAAATTTGGCTTTTTATAAGCCAAATTTACTTTTTTATCAAATCAACTTTTATTGCTACTATAGAAAACTACCGATTGATAGTGCTAAGCTGGAATTTATAAATTTAATATTTTATTTTAAATACACTAAACAAATTTAGCATTTTAAATTTAGTTTATTTTGTTAAAAAATCTAGCTTTATTATTTTATAAATTTTTAAAATTTAACTAGTCTGTATTTTATAAAACAAATTACTTTTTAATAACTTGTAATCAAGCTTTTTTAAATTTAACTAAATTTAGATGAAATTCGAGCGATTTTAGAGCTTAAAAATCATGCTTATTTTTGTGCTATTAAAATAAATATCCAGTTTACACTAAATTTTATCCTTGTAGCATTATTTAAACAACGCATATTAGCGCGTTTATATATTTAAATAGGTTGATTAAATTTATATAGGTTATAATAGTTTATTATTATATTCAATTTTATATTTTAAGTTGATTTGTTTAGACTTGATTTATATTTAAGTATAAGGGTAGTAAGATTATTTATATGTTATCTTAATATTAGGAGGATGGTATGAAACTAAATTTAGCTAATACACGCCCTTGTTTGTATGGTTGTGCTAATGGCACTAAAAAACTTATAACTATAAGCGTTATAGTTTCTAGTCTGCTTTTACCACTTGCAGCAGCGGTAAATATCACGTGGGATAATGATTCGGATAAATCACTGCTTATGCGTCTTGATGGCTGGGATGATTCTTTAGGTCAAGGCGATATAACAAAGAATTTAGAAGGAAATATCATCGCAGTTAACTCAGATCCTGGTAAAAATGATATAAACGGAGCTGTTTTTGGAGGATATTATAAAGCAGGCAACGATAAAATCGTTAGAAATAATGTCGTAAAAATAATGAATGGAAACATAGGCAAGGATGTGCGAGGTGGAAATTCTACTTGGGGTTTGGTAGAATCAAACAGAGTAGAAGTTTTTGGTGGGCATATAGGCAATAATGTAAATGGAGGAACTAGCGTAGAAGGCAATGTCCAAGGAAATATTGTAGATGTTTATGGCGGAACTATAAAACGTATAGTTAGTGGCGGAAGTACCAATAAGATTTCAGATTCAAACGAAGTTAACATCTTTGGTGGAACTATCGGCGATAAAGATAATAACGGCAGAGTTTATGGTGGATATAGCCAAGTAGGCTCATCTACAAAAAATGCAGTCACCATTTCGGGTGGAACTGTAAATGGCGATATCGTTGGCGGATATATTGTGTCCTCTTCTGCAGGTCAAGCCACCTCAAACACAGTTACCATTAAAGGTAATCCAAATTTAGCTAACTCAACTATCTATGGTGGATATAATGGTTATTATTCAAACGATACAGCCTTTGATAACTTTGTTAAAGGTAATACATTAAATTTATACTCTAAAGGCTTAAATGCAAAAAACATAGCTAACTTTGAAAACATAAATTTCTATCTACCAGCTGACTTTAAGCATAATGATACAGTTTTAACTCTACACGATACAAAAGATACAGATATATCAAAAGCTAAAGTTGCAGTAGGAGTAATAGATGGTAAAGCGCCTAAACTTGAAGTAAATGAAAGAGTAAATTTACTGCACTCACTAAATGCTAAAGTAATTCACCCAACTGATATGAGTAATCACGTAAGCCTTATGCAAGGAGTTTCTAAAGAGTATACTTTAGAGCTAAAAAATGATGAAGAAAAATACCTCTATGCCTTAGTTACAAAAGTACCCAAAAAACCAGTCACTCCAGAAGAACCAGCTTATAAAGAAAATCCAGGAGTAAAATCTTTCTTAGAAGCTGAGCTTAGCACTGCTTCGTTGTTAAATCAAGGAGTTGATTTAACAAGTAGCGATGGTATAAAAGCTATGAGAACTTCATATGATGAGCAGTATGGTTTGGGTGTATTTTCAGTAATTGGAGGAAGTGATATAAGATATAAAACAGGCTCATATGTAGATATAAAAGGCTTTAACTTTGCAGCTGGTGTATCAAATAGTGTGTTGGATAACTCTTTAGTATATGGTCTGTTTTTTGAGTACGGAAAAGGCGAGTATGATAGCTTTAACTCATTTGCAAACTCAAGTGTTGTAAGAGGAAGTGGAGATACTAAATACTACGGTTTGGCATTTGCTTTAGAAAAAGAGCTAGAAGATAGATTTTACATAGATGCAAGCGTAAGAGCTGGTAGAAGCAAGAGCGATTATAAAAGCAATGACTTTAATGGCTTAGCTAGTTTTGATATAAGTAGAAACTACTATGGAGCACATATTGGAGTTGGTAAGATAGTAGAGCTAAATTCGGTTTCAAATTTAAACTTATACACTAAGCTACTTTACTCAAGATTAGAGGGAAAAGATGTTGATATAAGAGGAGATAAATTTAGCTTTAATGCGATTGATTCGATACGAACAAAGCTTGGAGCTAGATATGAGTATCTAATAAACAATGGCTTTGATATATACACTGGCGTAGCGTGGGAAAAAGAGTATGATGGTGAGGCCAAAGGTTTTAACCATGCAACAAACAAAAGCATAGACGCGCCAAAACTAAAAGGTGATAGTGCTGTGCTAGAACTTGGAAGCAACTACCAAACTAATAGCTTTAACATAGGCACAAACCTTCAAGGATATCTTGGAGATAAAGAAGGAATTAGTGGTGGTGTTAAGGTGGAGTATAAGTTTTAAGAGCTAAAAAGAGTATGGGTTTATAACTCATATTTTTATAAATTTAGGCTTTAAATTTTAGCGCTAATCGAACTTTTAAGAGTTTCAAATTTGCTAAATTTAAAGCCTATAAATTTTGGTTTTAGTATTTGATAAAGTTAATCCACTTTTTATAAGTTTGTTTGCTTGATAAATTTATTTTATTTTTTCAATCTAAAGCTAAATTTAGCTTTGTGGTAGCTAAATTTATAAGGCTAATTTAATGAAACAAGTACAATAGCAAGTCAAAATGGAACTAAAAATACCATTTGCTATAGCTCAACTAAACTCTATCTTTTTTATAGGAAGTTTGATATTAGCTCTAAATTCCATAAAATAGCTAATCCAAAAAGTATATAACATATATAAAATATATGTTATATACATAAACATTCTATCTTCGTAATTCTTTGTATCGTCTAAGATTTTAATAGCGAAAGTAATAGCCAAAAACACAGTCCAGTAAGCCACCAGCCGCATTACTCCGCGCCAAAATCTATGAAAAGCTCGGTAGTAAAGATATGTAGAAAACAGCGTAACAAAAAACGCAGTCTTGTTAAAACCAGATTGCTTGGCTACAACATTGCCATTATACTCATAAATGTGTTTGATACCGTCTATTATGAAGCTTGGCGCATTTTCGTTTAATTTATAATGCGGCTTAAAATTTCCTAAATTTTTAGCTTTAAAGCATTTTCTATAAATTTTTGAGCTACTTCAATCTGCTTTAAAACGCTCTCATTTGCCGTGCCGCCGTAACTTTTTCTAGCTTCTTTTGAGTTGGCTAAATTTAGCGCGTCCAAAGCCGTTTCATCGATTCTTTCATCTACGCTTTGAAGGTGCAAAAGTCCAACATCGCTTAAGTCAAGCCCAGCGCTCTCAGCCACAGCAACACAACGCCCAGTGATATGGTGGGCTTCTCTAAATGGGATATTTTTTTGTTTTACTAGATAATCAGCCAAATCAGTAGCGCTTAAATGACCTTTTTTACACGCTTTTAGCATGGCGTCGGTGTTAAATTTAGTAGTTTTTAACATCTCGTTTAAGATAACAAGGCTAGTTTTAGCAGTTTCTAAACTATCAAAAACACCCTCTTTATCCTCTTGCATATCTTTGTTATACGCCAAAGGAAGGGATTTCATAGTTGTTAAAAGTGCGATTAAATTTCCATAAACGCGACCAGTTTTTCCACGTATCAGTTCGGCTACATCTGGATTTTTTTTCTGTGGCATAATAGAGCTTCCAGTGGAAAATTTATCACTTATACTTATGAAACCAAACTCTTGCGAACTCCATAAAATCAGCTCTTCGCACAGTCTTGAAGTGTGAGTAAACAAAACACTTATGTTAAAAAGCATTTCTAGTGCAAAGTCTCTATCGCTAACTGAATCCATCGCATTAAAAGTAGGCGCATAAAAGCCAAGTGTCGATGAAGTTACTTCTCTATTTATCGCATGAGGCGTGCCAGCAAGAGCTGCTGAGCCAAGTGGGCAGAGGTTGTTTCTTTCAAAACTAGATATAAAGCGCTCAAAATCTCTCATAAACATAAAACTATAAGCCATCAAATGATACGCAAGGCTTACTGGTTGAGCGTGTTGAAGGTGAGTGTATCCTGGCATTAGAGTGTCTAAATTTGAACTAGAGATAGTTTTTAGGGTTGATATTAAATTTAGTACAAGTTTTGCCAACTCTTTATTTTGCTTTAGCACAAAAAGTCGAAAGTCAAGGGCGACTTGATCGTTTCTACTTCTTGCTGTGTGAAGTTTACCGCCAATCTCACTTCCGATAATCTCACTTAGGCGTTTTTCAACCGCCATATGGATATCTTCATCTTCGGTTTTAAACTCAAATTTATTATCTTCTATTTCGCTTAAAACCTGTTTTAGCCCATCAACTAGCGTTTTGCTTTCATCTTTTGTGATGATAGCGCACTCGCTAAGCATTGTCGCGTGGGCGATTGAGCCTTCGATATCCTCTTTGTATAAATTTCTATCAAAGCCGATTGAAGCATTAAATTCTTCTAAAAGTTGCGAGCTTTCTTCGCTAAATCTTCCTTGCCAAAGCTTTTTCACTATCGTCTCCTTTTTATAATCGTATAAAATATCGCAAAAATTACCACAAAAAACCCAAAAATATAGCCTTTGTAGTCAAAAATCGACAAACTCTCAGAGCTATTTAACAAAAACATTTTTATCTTTTTGCCGTTGTCTGTTTCAAGTGTTACATACGCATTTTTTACACCGCTAAGCTTGACTCTTATACTGTTTGTATCTATAGTATCGATTGCTGGTTTACTCATAAAACGGTAGCTCATAGAGTATTTTTTAAACACATCATTGCAGTTGTCCGGATAGAAAAACACATCATACCATATATCTGGCTCAAGTCCCAAAACATCGCCATTTTTAGCTATAAAATACTGATATTTTGGCGTAGAGGTTTTAAAATCCCATGCGACTTTTTTGGTTTTTGAGTCTTGAATGTATTCAAATTCGGCGCGGTAGCTGTGGTTAAATTTAAACACCTCTTTTGAAAAAAGCGCGAACTGAAATTTGTTAAATATAGAATTTACATCATTTTCTGAAGTTAAAATTTTGGTATCTTTAAGCTCATCTTCGCCATCAAAAACCTTAAAGCTAACCATCGAAACAGCTTTTTTATAGCTGCTAAACTCGATACTTATAGGGTTTGCTGTGATTTTGCATTCTGGTATGGGATCTGGGATTTCGCTACTAAAAAACGCCTTTGTATTTTCTGAGTTTGGATAGTAGGTATACTCGTTGAAATTTAAATCTTTGTAGTTGTTGAATCTGTTTTCAGAGATTGAAATTTCTTTTTGTTTGCAAGCACCAGTGTAGAATTTACCATAACCACTATCTGAAACTCCACGTTTGCAAAACTCATTTATTTGCGAATTTCCCATATTGTAGGTTAAATTTACTCTATCTTTATCGCCAAAAGTTCCATATCCAATCTCATCAATTGATGGATCTAAAAAGGCAAATCTATGGTAAATCGCGCTCATAAGTCCACTTACTGATTCGATTTGGGACTTTGAATTTATAGATATATTTTCGCTAGCTCCTGAAAAATACCCAACATTTTGCGCTCTATCGGTTGGAGTTTTACCGCTAAATGCAGGCATTCCCTCTTGTTCATCGTGAGATTGAACTTTGTTTATAAATGTATACTTTGCATGATTTTGCGCAGAATGGGATAAAATTTGGTTTGGTTTTAGCTGATTTAGCCTTGAATCAAGCCTAATTGAGTTTATATAATCAACTGGATCGCTATAATACACTTCACTATTTGGCTGAAGCGGAGTTTTGTAGTTTTTCTCGTTGCTACAAGATGTTAGAAAAATTGCAGCAACGAGAAGTATAAGCTTAAAGCTCTGGGCCGGCTTTTGCAAACTCAACACCCTCAGCTACATCTTCATATCTTTGGAAGTTTTTAACAAACATTTTTGCAAGATTGTTTTTAATCTCTTTATACTTTGCTTTATCTTCCCACGCGTTGATTGGGTTTAGAAGTTTTGTCTCAACTCCAGCAAGCTCTTTTGGGATTGCAAGATTAAATTTATCAAAGCTTTCAAATTCGCAGTTTTTGATACTTCCATCAAGTATAGCATTTATACAAGAGCGAGTTGCCTTTATACTCATTCTTTTGCCAACTCCATACTCGCCACCGCTCCAGCCAGTGTTTACTAAGTATACATTTACGCCATATTTATCGATTTTCTCACCTAAAAGTCTTGCATAAACTGTTGGGTGATGTGGTAAAAATGCCTCTCCAAAGCAAGCGCTAAAAGTTGCAACTGGCTCAGTTATACCACGCTCCGTTCCAGCAACTTTGGCTGTGTATCCGCTTAAAAAATAATACATCGCTTGCTCTTTTGTTAGTTTTGCAACTGGAGGCAAAATTCCAAAAGCATCAGCAGTTAAAAAGACTATATTTTTTGGATGACCTGCTTTTAAATCCTCTTTTCTGTTTGCTATATGCTCGATTGGATAGCTCACTCTTGTGTTTTCAGTTTTGCTATCATCACTGTAATCAACAACGCCGTTTTCATCATAAACAACATTTTCTAAAAGTGCGTTTCTCTTTATCGCAGCATAAATTTCAGGCTCGCTTTTTGGGTCTAAATTTATACATTTAGCATAGCAACCACCCTCGAAGTTAAACACGCCCTCATCATCCCAGCCATGCTCATCATCGCCAATCAGTGCGCGGTTTGGATCTGTTGAAAGAGTTGTTTTTCCAGTTCCGCTAAGTCCAAAGAAAAGCGCTGTATCGCCATCTTTTCCGACATTTGCAGAGCAGTGCATAGACAGTTTTCCCTCTAGTGGCAGCCAGTAGTTCATCATAGAAAAAATACCTTTTTTCATCTCGCCACCATACCATGTTCCGCCGATTACTGCGATATTCTCTTCTATGTTAAATATAACAAAAACATCTGAGTGAAGCCCATCTTTTTTGCAATTTTCATTTACGCATTTGCACGCATTATATACAACAAATTCAGGATGAAAAGTAGCTAAATCGCTTTGAGATGGTCTAATAAACATATTTTTTACAAAATGTGCTTGCCAAGCAACCTCAGTTACAAATCTGATTGATCTTTTACTCGCATCGCTTGAGCCACAAAATGCATCTTGAATGTAGATGTTTTTTCCAGATAGCTGGTTTTTAGCTTTTTGTAGTAGTTTTTCAAAAAGCTCTTTTGAGATAGGTTGGTTGATTTTACCCCATGCGATGTATTTTTCAGAAGGGTCTTGTTTGACAAAATACTTATCTTTTGGACTTCTTCCAGTAAAAATTCCCGTATCAACCATAAAAGTACCATTGCTGCTAACCTTGCCTTCGTTGTTTTTAACTTCATGCTCAAACAACTCATCATAGCTTAGGTTGTAGTACACCTCTTTTATATCTTTTAAGTCAAGTTTTTCGATATCATTAATCATCTTTAATCCTTGCAATTAATTTAAAATTTTAAAATAAATTTTTTTATTATACCTAAAAAAGCTTTTTTTCTAAAGCAAATTTGAAACTTTTTATCAATTTAACCAAATTTAAATCCTACTTAGAAATGCTTAGCCCAAAGACTTCTGGGAAAAACGCAACAAGCACTAAAACAAAAATTTGGATGAGTATAAACGGAACAACTCCTTTATAAATATCCATAGTTTTCACACTAGGTGGCGTTACGCCTTTTAGGAAAAAGAGACTAAATCCAAATGGTGGCGTCATAAATGAAGTTTGTAAATTTACAGCAATCAAAATCGCAAACCAAATCGGATCTATGCCTAAGCTCGCGGCTATCGGTATTAAAATCGGCAAGATTATATATGAAATTTCAACATAATCGATAAAAAAGCCAAGCACCAAAATACAAGCCATAGTTAAAACGATAAAGCCCCATTTCTCACCTGGTAAATTTAGCATAAAGTCTTCAACGATAATATCTCCACCAGTATAGCTAAATACCATAGAAAAGGCAGTTGCACCCATAAGTATGGTAAATACCATGGCTGAGATTTTAACAGTTTCATTAAGCGCTTCTTTTAAAAGTTTAAATGAAAAAGTTCTATATAAAAATGCAAGTAAAAGTGCGCCAAGACAGCCAACAGATGATGACTCAGTCGGAGTTGCAACTCCAGTAAAAATCGAGCCTAAAACCAAAAGGATAAGCACAAGAACAGGAACTATATCTTTTAAAGCTTTATAAATTTGAACCACTTTTTTCTCTTGTGTTTCAAAGCGAACCGGCGGTGCCCAATCTTTTTTAATAAATGAAATTATCACTATATAAACGATATAAAACGCAACAAGTGTAAGTCCTGGAGCTACGGCCGCACGGAACAAGTCGCCAACTGGAACAGAAAAAACATCGCCTAGAACGATTAAAACAATAGATGGCGGAATGATTTGTCCAAGTGTGCCAGAAGCAGCTATCGTGCCACATCCTAAAGCTTTGTTATAGTGATACTTTATCATAACGGGCAAGCTTATAGCGCCCATTGCGATAACGCTTGCGCCAACTATACCAGTAGTTGCTGCTAAAAGCGCACCAACAACAACCGTGCTTATAGCGATACCACCTCTAACACCACCAAAAAGCGATGCCATGGACTCAAGAAGTCTTTCTGCTAATCTTGTTTTTTGAAGTATCATACCCATTAAGATAAAAAGTGGAACGGAGATTAAAATTTTGTTTTGCATGATAGAAAAAATTCTATAAGGCATAAAGGAAAACATATCTTTACCAATGTTAAATCCTTCTAGCAAACCTTCATTATAACCAATCGCTTCAATTATCCCATATGCAAAACCAAATATAACAGCAGTCGCGCCAAATGTAAAAGCCACTGAAAAGCCAATTAAAAGCATAAAAAGAGCGCAACAAAACATTACAATTCCTACCATATCATACTCCTTTTGCGCTGCTTGAGTTATTCTCAAAGAACTCAGACTTGCCAGTTTCTTTGATATCCATATAGGCGATTAAATTTTTTATAAAATACCCAACAGAGTAAAAAATCAAAATCCAATAAGAAAGTGGTATAAACATCTTGATTATCCATCTATACGGTAACCCTCCCGGATCTGCGCTACCTTCGTTACTAGTATAGGCTTCAACAACAAAGTCAAAAGATAAAGTCGCAACCAAAAGTGAAAAAGGCAATATAAATAGGATAGTGCCAACCATATTTATAATGGCTTTTGTCTTTGGTTTCATACCATCATAAAGTATATCAACTCTAACGTGAGCGTCCTCTTTTAGGGCATATGTCATGCCTAGTAAGAACATGATTGAGAAAAAGTACCACTCCAACTCTTGAAATGCAACATTTCCATAATGGAAAAAATATCTCGCACAGACATTAAAAAATACAAATCCAACAAGTAAAACCACGCAAAACATAGCTATATAGCCCATAGCATTAGCTACATGGTTAAAAATATTATCTATTTTTCTTAGCTTTTCTTTCATATATAAATTTCCTCGAAATAAAATTTAAACCCTA